>NZ_JAKDLO010000138.1 GCF_030452765.1 Intrasporangium sp. | reverse complement strand
TGAGCGAGGTCTACAAGTCGGCTGGGCTCGACCGAGCGTTCACGGCCTCGATGAGTGGAATGGCAACGCTGTCAGCTGCCATAGAAAACCTGTCAATTAAGCACTACGCCGACTTGGTGAATGGTGCGCTGAGAGACAGCGGAGCATATCCCCGGGTCGCGCCCCGATGCCTGGCTGACGCGATGGTCGTGTTTATGACGAACGAGGTGTCGTTGCCCGAGGTCATATCGGGAACATCGTTCGTGCCGGCCCCAGCCAATACGGAGAAAGAGCGCGCGGCATTCGCCATCCAGTTGTGGGTAACAACATTAATCGCTCTGAAGATGGCTCAGATGGCGATCAGCGAACCCGAACAATTGCAGCTGTTGTTCAGCTTTTTGGCGGGCGCCGGCCTGCTCGGATCAACGTGGTTGTGGAGTGGTAGGGGCGTCAGGGCGTGGCTACACGAGTGGCAAGACCGCTCCTACGGCTAAGGAAAGCGTGGGACTGACCTGGGACTAGATCTCATCGGTCCTTAGCCCCCTTGCCCACATTGCATTCCGCGCAGAGGCTGCGCAGATTCTCGAGGGTCGTCTTACCTCCCCGGGAGAAGGGCACGGTGTGGTCGACGTGCAGCACGCAGTGGAGGTCGCTCGCCGGTGACCGACCGCAAGTGACACAACGGAACCTGTCTCGCCGCAAGACTTGATACCGCAGCCCAATGGGAA
This sequence comes from Intrasporangium sp., assembly GCF_030452765.1. Classification (GTDB taxonomy): domain Bacteria; phylum Actinomycetota; class Actinomycetes; order Actinomycetales; family Dermatophilaceae; genus Intrasporangium_A. The sequence continues at coordinate 11,999 of NZ_JAKDLO010000138.1, read as the reverse complement.
TGTGCCTCTGGTCTTCCTGCCTGGGCTTGGGTTGCGTAAGGGAAGGTACGCGGGGCAGTGTTGTTTCCCGTTGGACCAGTTCGATGTCATTGTTGACCCGTTCCACGAACGCCAGCTTGGCCTTGCCCCACGAGCCGAACTTCGCAGCGTAGGCACCGTTGGTGATTCGTGACGGGGGCTCGTTCATTTGAGCGTATGAGGGTGCACGTCCACGGTGGGTCCATACGTCGAGCAGGTTCTCGAAGTAGTCTTCGTCACTCCAGCGTCGGCCCATGGCCGAGAGCTCAAGGCCTGCTGATTCCAGGGCCGCCTTCCATGACCCGAAGCGGTTGATGATTGCCCGCTCGCCGATGATCTCGGCGTGCTGCAGGAACTCCGCACGAGTAATTACTGAGCGTCCAACTATCGCCGCCACGCGCTGCAGCTCTTCGATCATGTCGTCGGCTGATGCAATGCGTGCCCGCTGGTCGCGCATCTTGGCTGACACTGGTTGTCCCCCGTAGCGGCACCCGAGACCGGCGCGTTCAAGTGCCTGCTGCCAACCACCGAAGCGGCGTAACAAAGTCGTCGAATGTACTCGTGACTCAGCATCGAAAGCAGTGCGTGTGATCGGACCATCAGGCAGTAGGAGCCCTACTCGGCGGAGCTCGTCGAGCAGGGACCCGTCATCGTAGGAGAGGAGTCGATCCATCTGGAAGCGTAGTGTCTGGTCCGCCATGGAGTGAGGGTAGCCACTTGGTACACCGCAGAACCCCACCATGAGATGCGCGACCTGCGCGACACCGGCATGATCCTCCGCGCGATCGGCAGACACCTCCGCGTCTTCCCAGGCCACCGTCTCGCGGCTGCTCGCCGGGGCCCCTTTGACGCTGAGGCGTCAATTTAGAACGCGGGAAGTTCTCGACGACACGCCCTAACAGTTATGCGTTGCCGGGCACTCGCTGCGGCAGCATGTGACGTATGGGACGAAAGAGCAAGGGCGACCGCGCGCTGCTCGGCTGCCGCACGTCAGTGCGCGTGGCTGAAGCCGTCCGCCGTGACGCGGACCGGCTCAACCTTTCCGTGAGCGCCTACATCGCCACCGCGCTAGCTGAGCGCCTCGGCATGCCGGAGGAAGCGCCCGAGCGACCACAGGGCGAGGAACTGCCACTGACCGGATGACCAAGCAGGGCAAAGCCCCTGACATGACGAAGGCCCCCGCTACCAACGAGAGCCAACGTCTGAACCTTTGAAGTTTGTGGCCCGAGCGTCAACTCGGGCCGAGCAAATGCACCACTGCTAGGAGGTCTCTTTGCTATGTCCACTGTAACCGCAACCGGCTATCCGGAGCCAGATCAGGCGCGCGCGTGTCTTCCCCGGCCCCACCGTGACCTGAGGTCGCGGCAGGCGTGGACCCTCGATCACATCACCAGGTGCAGCTGCGGTGCGTGGGTGGTCGTGACCGACAAATTGCTGCGCAATATCACCTCAGGCGCATACGAGTGGCCGGTCGTGTGCCAGCACTACGTCAGCAGCACGAAGTGACCGCGGGGCTTGCGACGTTGGCTGACAGCGCAACGAACGCTGTCCGACACCGAACAGCAGCCGCAGCATCTGCCGCCCCGACGAGCCGACCGAGCAGGCTCTACGAGCCGCGGCCGACAGGGCTCCAGGCGCCTCGTGACGCCGTGGCCTGGCGGTCATTCGCCCGTCTGCTCGTCGACGAGCGAGCCGAGCGCCGAGACCTGCGCGCGACGCTGCGCGCGGTTGTCGACGAGCTGGCGACGAAGTGGCACCCGCGGACGGAGACGAGCGGGCCAGGTCATGATCAGCTGGCGGCCGCGGTGATGGTGGCCACCGGCCGCGCCGGGTGTGACCAGGCGACGGTGACGCGCGCGATCGCGCGACTGGCCGCGTGGTCACTGATCTGGGAAGCAGCGCCCGGCACGATCGTGATCGGCCGCGACGGGATGGAGAACCTGCGGGCCGAGTACGGGCTCGCTCTGCCGGCCCGAGAGCCCGTTACGGCCGAGTCCCCCGGTGCTGCCCAGGGCGGGGCCACGGAAGGCCATCGTGCGCGTCCCGACCAGGGGTGGTCGCTCTCGTCGACGACGTCGACGAAGGCCGATCGGATCGCGGCCGCGGGCCGGCTCCAGGTCGAAGCCGTCAGTCTCCGGGGCTGCTCCGCGCCGGCACTGGCATCAGTGCTGCGGGACTGGTTCGTCGCGGGTTGGACAGGCCGCGACGTTCTGACCGCGCTCGACTCCCGTCCAGAGGCCGGTGGCGCGTGGACGTTCACCACGGCGCCGCGCTATGTCGTGGCGTGGGTGAAGTATCGGCTTGCGGCCTGGCGGGACGAAGAGGGCCGGCCGGGGCCGAGCCCGAGCCAACGACGGGCCTCGTCGAGGGCGGCCGAGCAGGCCCGGCACGCGCAGCTCGTCGAGCCGGTCGAGGCGGCCCTGGCGGATGAGGCGAAGGCGGCCGCGGTGGCTCGGTGCCGAGCCGCGATCGCGGGGCGGGACGGATCTTCACGGTGGAAGAACGGCGCCGCAAGGGGCGGCGGCTCCGCCGTCTGGGCCACGGAGCCGGGGGCGGGCGCCGGCGACGAGCCGGGTGGCTTAGTTGGCGTTCGAAAAGCGGACCCATAGTCCAGTTACAACTCCGTAGGAGAGTCCCTTACGCGCACGCGAGGGCCGGCGACGACAGGCGCGCCTGACGGCGTGCGGACTGGCAGCCAGCTCGTACGGCACGCCCTGGCCGCAGCCAGGGCGGCAACGACAAAACCGGCTCGACAGGCCGAGCCCACTCTTCTCGCGCTACACTCCAGGGGGCGTTCCTCAACTGTTCTACGGCAGAACGGTCTGACCTCCCTCTCACCAGCGTAAACGCCTCACTTTCAACCAACACCACACCCCTACTGCGTCCCTTGTAATGATGTGGTGTTGGTTGAAAGTGAGCAGAGTGGAGAGAAGGAGGTCAGAAGTGAGAGAAGAACAGTTGAGGATGGAGTGAGAGAAGAGTGAGAAAAGATTAAAAGATAAAAGATTAAAAACAAAAGCAAAAGCAAAAGCGAGTATCAGAGATGGTGGGGTTAGGTGGTCAAAGTTGAGCTACAGACGAGCGGGTGCATGGTTGAGTCGAGTGGTCGAAGCGGGGTCTCAAGCGAGTGAGTCAGATGGTTGGTTCGAGTGGTCCAGTGGCGGTCTCAGGCGCTGGTGGCGTGGGTGGCTGATGTGAGCACGGCCCGTGCCGGTCTACGACCTAAAGGCGCCGCGAGCACGCGGGGCGGGGTCCTGACGGAGCGTGACCAGGAGTGGCTGCGGTGGATCGGGCGCTGGCGCGCGGTGACCGCCGAGCAGGTCGCGCGGTGGTTCGTGCCCGAGCTGTCATCGGGCGTCAAGGTCGTCGAGCGGCGGGCTCGGGTGTGGCGCGAGCTGGGCTTGGTGGAGACCCGCCGCATCCTGGCCACGACGCCGGCGGTGCACACGCTGCGGGGGCCGGCGATGACGCTGTTCGGGATCAGTGGGCCGGTCCGGCATCCGCTGGTGGGGCAGCTGAGCCATGACCTGGCGGTCGTGGACCTGGCCATCTGGCTGAGGCAGCGGGATAGGTCGTTGAAGTTTCTGACCGAGCGGGAGATTCGGGCCACTGATGACCCCAACACCGACACCCCGCTGCTGGCGGTGAAGGCGGCCGAGGGCTCGGGCCGGAAGTTGGTGTTTCCGGACCTGATCAGCATCACTGTACGAGCCGATGGGTCGGGCGCGGCGACCGCGCATGAGGTCGAGCTGACGAGCAAGGACCACCCGCGGATGGTGGCGTTGATGACTAGTTACGTCGTCTCGGAGGGGATCGTCGCGGCGCATTACTACGCTGCGCCTCCGCTGCGGCGGCGAATCACGAAGGCCGCAGCCGAGGTGAACGGGTGGGCCAAGTCGGCCGGTGCGGTGGGTGTTCCGATCACGGTCTCCGGCTGGGACTGGTTGACGCCTGAGGGTCAAAGCACGAGGACAGGGGTAGAGGAATGAGCGGCACGAGGGGCAGCACCAACACCACACCGGGCGGTCAGACCGCCCGGCCCCGGCTGCGCTGGGGCGGTCCTCCGGGGACCGTGAAGCCGGAGACGACGCCCGGCACGGCCATCGGTCGGGGCCTGGGTGGGCTGCTCGTGCTGACCAACCCGGTGGCCGCGATCGCGACCGGCCTGGTGGTGCTGCTGCTGACCCGTGGCCCAGTGATGGCGCGGGTGCGCGGGTGGTGGCTGGCCGCAGCCGGGCTCGGCGTGACGGTGGCCACGCTCCGCTGGACCGGCCCGCGGTATATCACCCCGTGGGTAGAAGCGCGGGCGGTGGTGGAGGCGAACGGGCTTAAGAGTGGCGCCGCCTTGGGGCGGCTCGCGGCCGAGAAGTGGGCCGGGTGGGTGAGTGACCAGCTGCCGCTGGCGCTGCTGGCCGGGGTCACGATCGGGGCGGTCATCCTCGCGCGGGTTGCACGTCACCAGGCCCACTGGCGCACCAACGACGACGACACCCGCTACCTATGGGACACCAAGGCCACCCGCAAACCCGGAACGGCAACCGTCAAACCGTTGCCGGAGCCGAAGCCCGGCACGCGGTTGGCCGACATGATGATGCGGCTCGGGTTCTCCCCCGCCGGTAAGCCGGTGACACTCCGCGGCGCCGAGCTGTTCAGCCACATCGTGGTGACCGGCCCGACCGGGCGCGGCAAGACCACCACGTTGCTCCGGTTGCTCTTCACGTTCATCGTCAGCTGGCGCGCGGCCCGGGCGCCGGTCGTGATGTTCGACATGAAGGCCGACCCCGCCGTCCGCGAAGCGCTACGGGCGTGGGCCAAGCTGACCGGGAGACGGTTCTGGCACGTGAGCGTGACCGAGGAGGGCGACCTCTACGACGCGCTGCACGACGGGACACCCGAGGAGATCGCCTCACGCCTAGTGACCATGATGTCCGCCGCGAAAGACGGCGGATTCTCCGAACCGCACCACCGCACCGTGGGCGAGCGGTGGCTGATCGCGTCCATGCTCGTGCTCGACGACCTGGCCAACCGCGGCAGGAAGCACCCCGAGGAGTCCCGGAAGTGGCAGCGGAGCCTGCCCGACCTGGCCACGATCATGCGCCCGGCCGTGATGAAGGTGCAGGCCACCTCCGCCGGCGACGTGGCGAAGCAGCGCGCGAAGCGGCTGCTCGACGAAATCGACGGCGACAAGGACCTGGGCAAGTCGATGGGCGGGATGCGCTCAAGGATCGCGCTGATGGCCGAAACCGCCGCCGGCCGGGTGCTCGTCCCCTCCCCCGACGCGCTGCACCTGGAGGCCGCCGTCCGCGCCGGCGACGTGGTGCTCTTCGGGCTCTCAGCCGCCAGCAACGCGGCCGCTGCGCAGGTCGTGGGTAACCTCGCGGTTGAAGACCTCGCCGCGATCTTCGACCGGCTCCAGCACGAGTCCTGGGCGCAAGCCACCGGCCGGCGCGTGTTCCTCGTCATTGACGAGTTCACCGGCCTCGGCGGCGAAGCGTTGCAAAAATTGTATGAGCGCGCCAGGTCTGGGGGCGGCACACTCGTGTCGTCGACCCAGACCAGCGGAGGATTCAAGGCCGTCAGCCCCGAGTTCGACGCCTCCGTGTGGGGCAACAGCGACGTGTGGATGCTGCACAAGCAGGAAGAGAGCATCGACGCCGAAGAACGGGCCAAGGCCATCGGCACCCAACGCGGGTGGTCTGAGACCGTGCAGGTCTACGAAGACGCCAGCGCCCTCGGGACCACCGGCGGCAGCACCGGCACCGGCTCGCTCCGACCGACCGACCGCTTCAGGGTGCACCCCAACGAGCTGAAGACCATGACCAAGGGCCAGCTCGTGCTGTGGGTCAAGACCGGCAACCGCCTCGAACGCGTCAGCGTCGAGGAAGTACCGGGAGCATCCACCAGCCGCGTACTGAGCGCCGCCGAGCGCACCCACGCTGTGACGGCACCCCCCGACGACGCGACCACCACTGAGTCGCCGGCCGACGACACGACGGGGGCGGCAGCTCGGGCCAGCAGCACGCCCGCACAGCACCGCCCGGCGAAGAAGGCCACGACTCCCCCAGTCACACCCTCCACAGATACTGACCACACCGAGCCAGCAGCAGCCACCAACCCGGCCCCACGACAAGCCGAAGCAGACGGCTCGGCAGCCGGCAGCTGGGGCTGGGCCGACGAGGATCACGACGATCAGGGGCGCTGGGCTGGCTAACGCATTTTTGACGCTGAGGCGTCAAGATCGCGGACCGTAAAATCTTGGTCAAGAAGTTGGCTCGTCGGCGGCGCATGACTCATCGTTGAGGCAACACGTCAGTCAGGGGACTCCATCATTCGCTACCCGCACAGGGCCACCGCGCATCAAAGCGGGTGTCGGTAGTTGCATGCATGCATGCAACAGAGAACAATTCGGGTATACGGGGCCAGGTCCGGCCCCGATGGCCCAACAGGGAAACGCAATCGAGAGGACAGCGACATGCAGGGGAACGGGATCACCGGCAACCTGACCGAGGCACCGATCGTGAACACACTCACGGGCGGTCGGCAGGTGGCCCGGTTCACCGTGGCCGTGAACGATGGCTACCGCGACAAGACCGGGCAGTGGCACGACCGGCCGGCCGTGTTCTTCCGGGTCGAGAGCTGGGCCGACGCAGCTGCCGCCGCGACCTGGCCCAAGGGTGCCCGGGTCGCCGTAGTCGGCCACTGGCAGGCATCCGAGTACGAGAAGGACGGGGAGAAGCGGCGCCAGCAATACTTCGCTGCCGAAGCCGCCGCACTGGTGGTTCCGCGCCAGCGCACGCAAGCGAACGAGCAGGAGAGCGAACCGGAGGCCGGGCATTCGGCCGCCGACGCCGACGCGATCCAGCTCAACCCGGATGACCCGTACGCGGCCGCCTCGTGATCACCGCCATCTGGCGGTGGATGCGCAACCAACCACCGCCTGCGGACGAGAAGGGCAGCGATCCCGCAACGCCAGCGACAGGGCAGAGAGCAGCCCGGGGGCGCGAGACTGCCGGCCGGCTCGGGGTCATCGAGCTGCATACCGAACGCGGCAGGGACAGGTGGGGCCGTAGGGCGCTGCGCACGACGCTCGTGGCCGCGCTCGTGCTGCTGATGGTGCTCGGGATGCGGGCGCTGCTGCGGCCCTACCCGAAGCCCCAGCCGGTGGTGCTCCCGGCGAGCCTGAGCTACGACCGAGGCGGCGCCTCGGCCACGGCCGCGCGCTGGGCCGGGGCCTACCTGAGCCTGCCGCTGGCGGGTAACACGGCCGCGGTCGAAGCCCGCGCCACGGCGCTGTCCCAAGACGCCGGCAGCAACGTGGAGACCACCACCGCCCTGAACGTCACCACCGAGCAGCGCGTCGAGACGATCCTGCCCAGCACGGTCGAGGTCAACCCGGACGGTCGCGGTTCGATCGTGACCGTGCTGGCCCGGGTCGTCACGGGCAAGACCCCACCCCGGTGGGTCGCTCTCGCGGTCCCGGTCGGCACGGACGGGCGGCGCCCCGTCGTGGTCGGCACCGCGGCGTTCGTGGCCGTGCCGGCCCCCGGCGCGGCTGAACGTGCGGCAGGGGCCACGCCCAGCCAGGACAGCCCGCTGACCACGCAGACCCGTAACCGGGCCGCGGCGTGGTTCGCCGCGTATGGCGCCGGTAACGCCGACGCCCTGAACGGGATCAGCGCCCCCGGCGCGCAGATCGCGCCCATCGGCGGCCTCGGCGTGAAGTCGCTGGATGCCTGGCAGGTCAACGCCGGCGGAGCCGACACCCGCACCGCGGCCGCCGTCGTCACCTGGACCACCCCCAGCGGAGCGATCCAACAGTCCTACCAGCTCACCCTCTCGGCCGTCCGGTCAGGGAGCACCACGGACTGGCGGGTACTGACCGTGACCGCCAGCACCCAGCGTTAAGGAGACACCCGTCATGCCTACAGGTGAAGCCATCAAGACCGGCATCCTGCTCTTCGTCGGGAACGCGTTCCTGGTGTTCCTGGCCGTCATCGCGTTCGGCTACTGGGCCCGCAAAGCGTGGGGCGACCTCGTGGCCGCCCTCGCCGGGGCCGTGCTCGTGGCCGGGTTCGTGTACTTCCCCACCCAGTCCGTGGACTTCCTCAAGAAAATCTGGGAGCTGGTCTTCACATGAGCCGCGAAGGGCAAACCCTCACCCGCACGATGGGATTCGAGACCAAGCAGCACGAGCTGTTCGGGATCGACCTCGGCGACGGCGCACCCCGGCGGATGCTCGTGTGGGGAGCACTGTGCTGCGCGATCTGGTGGGGTCTGCTCTACGTGATCTTCCGCGGGTTCAACCCGATGACCATGTTCTTCTGGTTGGCCCCACCAGTGTTCTTGGCGTACTACGGGTGGCGCGACGGGCGCACCCACCGGCGCCGGAAGGTCACCGAGTGGGTTCTGACCGCACGGTGGCTGCGCCGCGGGAGCGAGCCGGTCATCGCGCTCGGGCGCCGGAAGGCGACCCGGGCCGAACGGATGGGCCTCGTCGAGCGGTGGGGTCACCGCTTCGGGCACGACGACCCGATCGCCCTGATCAACCCGCGTCGAGCAGCGCCCGAACGGCGCCACGAGCGGCCCTCGCCGGCCGCACGCACCAGCGCACCGCTCGGGCGCACCCACACGGTGCAGCTGACCAGCACCGAGACCGCCGCCGCACAGTGGCAAGCCGTGCTCGACGGCGCCAGGCGCCGGCGCACCTTGCGACCCGGCAGGCACCGCCGCGACGACGTGTCGGTGACCACCCCAGGAGAGCAGCCATGAGTGCCAACAGGTCGTTTCCGCGGGTCATCGTCACCCGCGGTGACACGCTCGGCGCCCTGCTCGCCGCGAGCAGCACCAGCCAACGAGCTGGCAAGACCGCTCGCATGCTCGACGTGCTCCGCCGCGTCGAGCCCAGATTCAGCTACGCCGCGCGAGAGCAGGCGGCCACGGTCGTTGACACTACGGATCGGTACTAGGGGAGCAGCATGGGTATCAAGAGCACGCTCGCAAAAGTTGTCGGCCTCAGTGGCCACCGCGGCGCGGCCCCGCCGCGCTACCGCTGCATCGCACCCGGTCTGATCGTGACCGCGACCACCGCGTGGGCGTGGTACGAGATCACCGAAACCAACTCCGACCTGCTCCCGGAGGCGCTACGCGACATCGAGCAGGACCGCGCCGGCGGCGCGCTGCGCACGCTCCGAGGCATGGACTGCCACCTCCGCTCGGGTTGGGCACGGATCGACGGCGAGGAATACCTCACCGGCATCCCTCTGACCGACGAGGACACCGACCTCGGCCGCGGCCAGCGCCGCTGGGCGGAGTACCGCGCCGACGAAATCGACGACGACGCCATGCCCACCAAGCGGATGCTGCTCGGGATCAAGCTGGAGAACCGGAGCGCGACCACGGCTACGACCGCCGGCGTTGCCGCCGGGGTCAGCACCGGCCGGCCTACGGACGCGGAGATGACCCGCTACACCGCCCGGGTGCACCAGGTCGGTCAGCAGCTGCACGCCACGGTGCTGCGCGCCAAGCTGGCGTCAACGGAGCTGCTGGCGTGGATGATCAGCCGCGAGCAGTACCGCGACCAGACCATCCCGGCCGGTGACAGCCTCGTCGGCGCCCCGTTGGCCCGTCTCAGCACGGGCCGGGTACAGCCGATGTTCGACCACCTCCAGATCCTCGGCGCGGACGGGAAACCGGCCGCGTTCGCCGCGGTACTGGCCCTGACCGACTTCCCCGAGACGATCGAGACGCCCGGCCAGGAGTGGATCGCGGTACTGAACCACCTCACGACCAACCCCACGGACGGCGAAGGAACCGGCCTGGCCGTTCCGGTGCTCGGAGAAACCTCCGTACGGTTCACCGTGCCGCGAAGCCGGGAAGCGACCAAGACCGTCAACGACGTGCACACCAGCGCCAAAGAGCAGCGCAAGTCCGCGGCCAAGCACAGCGCCCAAGAACCGGACGACGAAATCCTGCTCGCGGAAGAAGAAACCCGCGAGCTGAAGCTGCGCCTGGCCCGCGGGCACACCCTGCTCGTGCACGACCACCCCCGCGTCGTCGTGCACGCCGACACCCGCGCCGAGCTCGACGCGAAGGTGACCGCCGTCATCGCCGCCTACGACGACATGGGCGTGACCGCCACGCTCATGGAGGACGAGCAGCGCGAAGGCTGGCTCGAGACGCTGCTGTGCGACGAGGTACGCGTCGATGACCTCGGGCACTGGCGCGACTCGAACGCGTTCACCGCGTCGTGGTTCTGGGGCGGGTCACGGGTCGGGAGCCGCAACCCCGCGATGCCGGCCTGCGGGTACACCACCGGCAGCACCCAAAGCCTCGTCCGGTTCCTGGCCACCGACGCGGTGCGTCACGGCGACGCACCCATCTCGGCGTTCCTGGGCCGGACCCGGCGCGGTAAGACGACGGCCATGATGGTCGCGCTACTGGACGTAGCACTATGGCCCGGCCACACCGAGCAGCCGTGGGAAGTGCTCATCGACGTCAAGGGCGACGCCATCGGCATCGTCGAAGTCGCGCGCCAGCTCGGGGTGCCAGCCGTCCTGATCACTGTCGATTCCCAGCACGACGGCGCGCTCGACACCTTCCACTGCGCCCAACGTGAAGACGCGATCACGTTCACGGCGGCCCAGCTCTCGATGATCATCCCGGCCCGGCTCGCAGCCGAGCACCAGCCGATCCTGCTCCGCCAAGCCACCAGCGTCGGGCTGAACGACCCCGACCCGTGGGCCTGGAAAGTCGTCGCAAACATCGTCGAGGCCGGGGCCGCGAGCAAGAAGGGCTCATCGGTGCGGGAGCTGGCCGACACGCTCGTGGCCGCCACCAGCTCCGGGTGGGGCCGTCTCATCGCCGGCCAACCCGGACCAGGGACCAAGACGCTCAGCACCGAACCGGGCCTGACCGTGCTGCACGTTCCTGGTCTGAGCGACAACCTGCCCCAGAACACCGACGGCACCAGCGAACACTGGTCAGGGCCACAGCGGGCGGCCGTGGCCGCGCTACGCGGCGTCCTCGGATACTGCACCCTCGTGGGCGCCTCGATCAAGTTCCGCAACCGGGCCAAGGTCATCGCCGTGCCCGAGGTGCACGTACTGACCGCGAACCAAGACGGGCGCACCTTCTTGACCCAGGTCGCCCGGATGGGCGCCGCATTCGGCATCAGCCTCATGCTCGACACCCAGGACGCGACCGGGCTGGCCGAGATGCCCGCCATCATCGAGGCAACCTCGGCCGTGTTCGGGTTCGCCCAACAGTCCCCATCCGAGCAAGACGCCCTCGCGCGGCTGCTCGGGCTGCCGCTCGGAGAGAACACCCGCCAGCTCATCGACGAGCTGGACCAACCCACCCTCGATGACCTCGCCGGCGACGGCATCGACGCCTACCAGGTCCGGCGAGGGCACTGCATCTACCGGGACGCGTGGGACCAGGTAGCCACGTTCCAGTGGGTGGTGCCCACCGAGGTGCAACACATGCTCGACACCAGCGCCCAGGCCACCAGCGCCCGCTACCAAGCCGAGCAGGACCAGACCCGCGAGGATGAACGCACCACCCCGACCGGGGCCGTGGCCGCCGCTCTCGCGGCCGCCCGGCGCCCCACCCAGCCTGAGCACACCGAGCTGACGGAGGCCCGACGATGAGCACCCCCACCCCCGGCCAGGAACACCACGACGTGCCCCTTGACGCTGAGGCGTCAACCTCGAGCGCGGGCAGTAGCGCCGTCCCCGGAATCGACGCACCCGAAGAGAGGACCCCCACGCCGGCAGAAGTGAAGAAAGCGCGCAAGCGCCGGCGACGTTTGATCGTGGTCGGTGTCCTGATCCTGGCCCTGATCGGGTGGGTCATCTTCGACCAGGTGCGTGCGCCCGACCCGGCCCCGCCCGGGCCGCCGCCCGCGTCGAGCCAGCCGGCTACCACGACCCCGCAGGGGCCGACCGCCGCTGGCACCGACGCGGCCGTTCAGACCGTTCTCA
>NZ_JAKDLO010000137.1 GCF_030452765.1 Intrasporangium sp. | reverse complement strand
CCGAGGGCCTGGTCGCAGCGCCGGCACCACCGGGATCCGGGGCGGTGGCAACCGGCGCACTCGACGGGCAGGACGAGGTCGAGCAACAGGCGGAACGGCACCTCCCCAGTGCAGACCGGGACGCGTCCGGCCCGCAGGGCGGCGTGCGCGCCCTGTTGACGAGCGGCATACCGGCCAGATGGATGTGGATCGCCGGGGCTCGAGGAGGAGTCAGCGGCCCGGGACGAGGACGTCGGTGCCGGTCGCGACCACTGGCCAGGTTCGACCCGCCCGTGCCAGCACCTGCCCATCGCCGGTGACGATCATGATCCCCCGCGCACCGCCGACGGTCGTGATGGAGACCGCGTCCGGAACTGCCGCGAGGCGGGTGTCCTGTGGGTCGGCCCTGCCTTGGCGACGGATCCCGTCGAGCCCCCCGCCGACCGTCCCGGTCCACGGCCGAACCGGGTCCTTCGGGCTGATCCGGCCGAGCACGGCATACGAGTCGCCGTCGAGCCACACGACGTCACGGAGGCGAGTCAGCGGCTGACCCTGCCGCCACGGTGCCGAGAGCCCGGTCGGCTCACCGCTCGGGGCACGGATGATGCCGGCGACATCGAGCCTCGCGTCGTGACCCGCTGCGTCGGTCGAGATGACGAGCAACCGCGCGCCCTCGGGGGACAGTGCGATGGCGGTGACCCGACGCCCGGACAGCCAGTGCGCGGCGACCCGCTGCGGCGCCTTGTTCGCAGTCGACGCGTCCGTATGGGTGGCCCAGAGCCCGCCCTTGCCGTCGGGGGCGATGCCGCCGACCCAGAGGTAGCCCGAGGTGTCGTAGGTCGGAGAGGCCAGCACGGTGGCAAAGGGGGGCAGCACCTTCCAGCGGCCACCGCGCCACCGGGAGAGCTCGGTCTGGTCCTGCCTGAGGGCCGCGACCTCCTTGCCGTCCACCGAGAGGGCCAGCCGGGTCCACTCCGTCGGGATCGAGGTGGGGTCCCCCGCCTGCTGGTCGGTGTCGGCAGGCTTGCGGACGGCGTCGCTGTCCGGGATGGCCCGTGGGTCGACACGCGAGAACGTCGTCCCGGCGCGCACCAGAGCGGTGTCGTAGCTGCTCGCCGGAGCCCTCCCGTAGCCGAGCTCGCCCGGGTCTGAGACCCAGGTGCCGATGCCCGGCATCTCGAGCTCGACACCCTCCACGGCGAGACCGACGGCCTGGACGGCCGGGACCTGCCCGAGCGTCGCCGCCAGCTGGGCCCACATCGCCCTGCGCTCGATGGGGTCTGCCTTGAGCGCAGCCTCGGTGAGGTTGACCTGAGCACGCCCGTTGTTGACCGGGACGGCATTGACCGAGAGCTTGGTCCCCGTCGGCACGCCCGTGCGGACTGCGCCGACGAGGTAGTCGGGCACCGCGGCGAGCTGCGCCCGAGCGAGAGTGGTGACCATCCGGGACCCGCTCGGGAACCACCGGATGTCGGATACCAGGAGCCGCCCGCTCGGGGTCACGTAGTAGATGCGGCGGGCCTCGTACAGCCGGTCGAAGGCCGCCGAGTCGAGCCAGAGGCCGAAGCCGGTGCGGGGCAGCTGGATCCGCCACTGACCCGCGACCTTCGTCAGGCCGAAGGTGACCGTTGTCCGGGTGCGTGCGGGCAGATCCACGTAGCGACCGTCCGCGGACACCCGTGCGACCGCGACAGTCGAGACCTCGACCTCCTCCGGGCCGAGGCGCTTGACCTTGAGGTCGTCAGCCGTGTCATAGACGATGACATCTGCGCTCGTCCACCGCCACAGGTCGGGCGACTGCGGAGCCAGGTAGGCCTTGCCGGTCTCCCGGCTCTCGTCGACGTCCTCGTTCGCCCGGATGAAGCCGAGCACGATCTGTTCCTGGCTCGCGCCGTCGACGGGTCCCTGCGGCAGCACGCGGACGGGATCGCCGATCGGGTCGTCGAGCCGGCGGCCCTCGAGGACCGGGCCGTCTCCGGGCAGGCCACCGCAGGCCGACACCCCGAGGACCGCGACCACCGACAGGGCTGCCGCGACCAGTCGCTTGCGCAGGCTCATCGGTTCGGCTCTCGCGGCGCGATCGTGCCGACCTGTGCGGGACTGACGGTTGCCGCAGCCACGCCGTCGGTCTCGACGAGGGGGGCGAGCGGCAACGGCGAGCTGGTGATCGTCGAGTCCACCTTCCTCGGCAGGGTGAGGCGGAAGCAGGAGCCCTCGCCAGGTGCCCCCCACGCCTCGAGCCGACCGGCGTGCAGGCGAGCGTCCTCGAGGGCGATCGCGAGCCCGAGGCCGGTACCGCCGGTCGTCCGGGCCCGGGCCGGGTCGGCCCGCCAGAACCTGGTGAACACGAGGGCCGCCTCACCGGGACCCAGGCCGATGCCGTGATCACGCACCGTCACGGCAACCGCGGAGTCGTTCTGCCCGACGGCGATCTCGATCGGGTGGCCATCCCCGTGCTCGATCGCGTTGGAGACGAGGTTGCGCAGGATCCGCTCGATGCGTCGGAAGTCCATGTCGGCGGCGGCCCGCTCGTCGGGCTGGGACACCACAAGCGTGCTGCCCTTGCGCTCGGCGAGGGTGCGAAGGGCATCGACGACATGCTCGACGCACACCCGAAGGTCGGTGGCCTCGATCTCCAGCACCGCCACGCCCGCGTCGAACCGGGAGATCTCGAGCAGGTCGGCCAGGAGCAGCTCGAAGCGGTCGAGCTCGCCGCGGAGCAGCTCGGCGGAACGCGCCACCGCGGGGTCGAAGTCGCTGCGGGAGTCGTGGATGAGGTCGCCGGCCATCCGAATGGTCGTCAACGGCGTGCGTAGCTCGTGCGACACGTCGGAGACGAAGCGCTGCTGGACCCGGGACAGGTTCTCGAGCTGGGCGATCTGCTGTTGCAGGGAGGCTGCCATGGCGTTGAACGACGAGGCGAGCCGGGAGAGGTCGTCCTCGCCCTTGACGTGCATCCGCTCCCCGAGGTTCCCTTCGGCGAAGCGCTCGGCGATCCCAGCGGCTCGACGAACCGGGTCGACGATGAGGCGGGTCACGACGAAGGCGATCGCACCGACTAGCAGGACAAGAGCCACCGCGCCGAGCACGAACGTCTGCCCGATAAGTCCCATGATCTGCTGCTCACGGTCCATCGGGTAGATGAAGTAGAGGCCGTAGGTGCGGGCCAGCGGCAGGTCGACCTGCTGGCCCACGATGACCGCGGAGATCTCGTGGCCGTCCTCTTCGATCGTCGCCACCTGCAGGTGCTGTCGATCAGGTGACTCCGACACGGCCTGGCGCAGGCTCTGCGGGATGAAGCGCAACCCGATCTCGTTGCTCTCGATCGGGCCGATCGATACCGGCGAGGTGTTGTTGTCGGTGCGAGCCAGGACGACGTAGCGCCGCTCGTTGCCGGCGTCCTGACGGTAGGACTTGACCAGCTCGGTGGCGAACTGCGTGATCTGGGCGATCGACTCGGTCTGGTCCGTGAAGAGGATCTGGCGCTGCGCGTCCTTGGCGAGGCGCAGGCTGTCCTCGGCAGCGATCTTCTGCCGGCTGTCCACGAGGCCCTGCGCGATCGCGCCGTAGAGGTAGGTGCCCACTGCGCCGAGCACCAGCACGCCGAGCAACATCGTCACGATGACGACGCGGAAGCCGAGGGAAGACCGCCAGAGGTGGCGGACCTGCTCCCAGCCGTGGCGTACCGCGGACTCGGCCCGCCGGGTGAGCCCGCGTCGTCCAGGCTGCTGGCCCATGGTCAGGTGGGACCTGCCTTGTAGCCGACACCACGCACGGTCACGACGATGTCGGGGTGCTCCGGGTCGTGCTCGATCTTGGATCGCAGACGCTGGACGTGCACGTTGACCAAGCGGGTGTCCCCGGCGTGGCGGTAGCCCCACACCTGCTCGAGGAGGACCTCTCGGGTGAACACCTGCCACGGCTTGCGGGCGAGCGCGACCAGCAGGTCGAACTCGAGCGGGGTCAGGGAGAGCGCTGCACCACCGCGCCTGACCGAGTGGCCGGCAACGTCGATCTCGAGGTCACCGATGGTGAGCCGCTCCGGGGCCGGCTCGTCGCCACGACGCAGCCGGGCGCGCAACCGGGCGATGAGCTCCTGCGGCTTGAACGGTTTGACGACGTAGTCGTCGGCTCCGGACTCTAGTCCCACGACGATATCGACGGTGTCGGTGCGAGCGGTGAGCATGACGATCGGCACCCCGCTCTCGGCACGGATGCGCCGGCACACCTCCATCCCGTCCAGCCCGGGCAGCATGACGTCGAGCAGCACCAGGTCGGGTTGGGTCTCTCGGAAGGCAGCGAGTGCCTCGGCGCCGTCAGCCACGTGGCTGACCTCGAGGCCCTCGTTGCGCAGCACGATGCCGAGCATCTCGGCGAGAGCCAGGTCGTCGTCGACGACCAGAACCCTACCCTTCACGTTGTTCTCCCTCCGCGGCGTCCCTGTCCCATGGGGCGCTGCCGTTCCGCCCACATCATCACATATGCGGGGGCACGAACCCGCGTCGTCAACGCCCCGGCCGGCTCGTTGGTTTCCTGACCGGACACCCGGTGAGGTATGCCGCTCAGCGGGGTGCGCTGGGCGGCATACCTCACGCCCGCAGCCGTAGCCGGGATGCAGTCAGTAGCGGTAGAGCTCCGGCTTGTACGGCCCGGCCACGTCGACACCGAGGTACTCGGCCTGGCTCTTGGTCAACTCGGTCAGGTGCACGCCGAGCGCGTCGAGATGCAGCCGGGCGACCTTCTCGTCGAGCGCCTTCGGCAGGGTGTACACCTGCCGCTCGTAGGCGTCCGTCTTCGTGAACAGCTCGATCTGGGCGATCGTCTGGTTGCTGAAGCTGTTGCTCATCACGAAGCTCGGGTGCCCGGTCGCGTTGCCGAGGTTGAGCAGCCGGCCCTCGGACAGGATGATGACGCTCTTGCCCGACGGCAGCGTCCATTCGTGGACCTGCGGCTTGATCTGGGTCTTGACCACACCCGGGATCCGGGCGAGGCCGGCCATGTCGATCTCGTTGTCGAAGTGGCCGATGTTGCCGACGATCGCCTTGTCCTTCATCTGCTCCATGTGCTCGGCGCGGATGACGTCCAGGCAGCCGGTCGTCGTGATGAACAGGTCGGCCACGTGCAGCACATCTTCCAGCCGCGCAACCTGGTAGCCCTCCATGGCCGCCTGCAGCGCGCAGATCGGGTCGACCTCGGTGACGACGACCCTCGCGCCCTGACCCGCCAGCGACTCGACGCACCCCTTGCCGACATCGCCATAACCGCAGACGACGGCGACCTTGCCGCCGATCAGGGTGTCGGTCGCCCGGTTGAGTCCGTCGATCAATGAGTGCCGACAGCCGTACTTGTTGTCGAACTTGCTCTTGGTCACCGAGTCGTTGACGTTGATCGCGGGGAAGAGCAGGTCCCCGGTCTCGGCGAGCTGGTAGAGCCGGTGCACACCCGTCGTCGTCTCCTCGGTGACACCCTTGATGCCGGCAGCGATCCTCGTCCACTTCTGCGGATCCTCGGTGATCGTGCGCCGGACGAGGTCCTTGAAGACGACGAACTCCTCGGGGTCGTCCTCGGTCGCTGCCGGGACCTGGCCGGCCTTCTCCCACTCGGCGCCGTGGTGCACGAGCATCGTCGCGTCGCCGCCGTCGTCGAGGATCATGTTGGGCCCGTCGCCGTCCGGCCACGTCAGGATCTGGTTGGTGCACCACCAGTACTCCGCGAGGGTCTCGCCCTTCCATGCGAAGACCGGCACGCCCTGCAGGTCCTCAGGGGTGCCGCCCCGCCCCACGACGGCGGCTGCGGCCGCCTCGTCCTGGGTGGAGAAGATGTTGCACGAGGCCCATCGGACCTCGGCGCCGAGCGCGGTCAGCGTCTCGATGAGGACGGCCGTCTGGACCGTCATGTGCAGCGACCCGGCGATCTTCGCGCCGGCGAGCGGCTGGCTCGAGGCATACTCCTCGCGCAGTGCCATGAGGCCTGGCATCTCGTGCTCGGCGAGACGCAGCTGGTGGCGCCCGGCCTCTGCGAGCGACAGGTCGGCAACCTGAAAGTCGAAGGACATGGATGGTCCCTTCCGTCCGTGGTGGTGTGCAGACCCGGCGCAGCCCATCTGGGCGTTCGCGGGTCATCACCCACGCCGGCGATCGTCCAGTCTAGCGGGCAGCCTGGACGGTCAGCTGCGAGAGGTCTCCTGCGCGGACCCTCGCCGGGGCACGAGGTGGAGCAGGCCGACGATCAGGGCGCCCACCACGAGCCCGAAGATCGCCGAGCCGATGGTGCCCATCAGCCAGCCGAGAATCGCGCCGACTCCCGGCACGGCGTGCCCGGTCTCCTCGAGAACGTGGATGAGGGCGAGCGGCCCGTGCCAACCGAGCTTGTCGAACCCGTCGACGAGGATGTGGCCGCCGACCCAGAGCATCGCGGCGATTCCCACGGTCGAGAGCACCTGGAGCACGACCGGCATGCCCTTGACGAGGAGCCGACCGGTCCGCTGGAGTGCCGAGGACTCGTTTGCAGCCAGCCGCAGACCCATGTCGTCCATCTTGACGATGAGTCCGACGACTCCGTAGACGAGCGCGGTGATGAGCAGGGCCACGATGACCAGGACAGCCGCACGAGTCCAGAACGCCTCGGCGCTGACCTCGTTCAGGGCGATGACCATGATCTCGGCCGACAGGATGAAGTCGGTCCGGATCGCCCCCGAGACAACGGCCTCCTCCTGGCTCGCGGCGGCGCCGGCCGGTGGCTTCTCCTCGTGGTGTCCCGACGCGGCCTCCCAGATGCGCTCGGCCCCCTCGAAGCACAGGTAGGCCCCGCCGATCATGAGCAGCGGCGTCAGCAGCCAGGGGATGAACTGGCTGAGCAGCAGGATGACGGGCAGGATGATGACGATCTTGTTGCGCAGCGAGCCGACCGCGATCCGCTTGATGATCGGCAGCTCTCGCTCGGGCGCCAGTCCCTGCACGTAGCGGGGCGTGACGGCGGTGTCGTCGACGACGACGCCGGTGGCCTTGACGCTGGCGCGGCCGGCCGCTGCTCCCACGTCGTCGACGGACGCGGCCGCGAGCTTGACCAGAGCGGCGACATCATCGAGGAGCGCGACCAGTCCAACTGCCATGGGGACAGATCCTAGTTGTCATGTGCTCGTTGTCATGTGCTCGGCGCCTCGCGTACCCGCGCGAGCCGGGACGACGAGAACCGACGAACGCAGGCCTCGTGGCGCTGCGGGGGTCATCCACCACGACAAGACACCTCGAACGCGGTTCTCGTGTATGCGGCCTCCTCAGTGGGTCGGCGACGTCACGTACGGCTCGCTGTTCTCGAGGCCGAGCAGGGCGTTCTCGACGACCTCGGCCAGGGCCGGGTGGATCCAGTACTGGTCCCTGGCGACCACCCGCGCCGGCGTGCCGAGCGACATGGCCTGTACCAGCGGTTGGATCAGCGTCGACGCCTGCGGTCCCATGACATGCGCGCCGAGCAGCGAGCCGGTGTGCGGGTCGGCGATCACCTTGCACACGCTCGTCGTGTCCTCCATCGCCCAGCCGTACGCGGTGTCGCCGTAGGCCTGCACCTTGACGACATGAGGCCGGTGCTGGGCGACGCACTCATCCTCGGTCAGTCCGATCGTCGCGATCTGCGGTGAGCTGAATACGGCCGAGGGGACGTTGCGGTGCGGGAAGGGGCGCAGAGCCTCCGGGTGGGCGAGATTGTGCGCGACCGCCCGAGCCTCGGCGTTAGCGACATGCTTGAGCTGGTAGGGCGAGCAGCAGTCACCCAGGGCCCAGACGCCGGGCGCCCCGGTACGACCGTACTGGTCGACCACGACGCGGCCGTCCACGTGGGTGCGGACGCCGGCCCTGCCGAGTGCGAGGTCCGCGGTGGTGGGGGCCCTACCGGTCGCGACGAGGAGCAGGTCGCCGCAGGTGGAGGTGCCGTCGGACAGGTCCAGGGTGATCTCGCCCTCGGTGCCGCCCGCACGCATGACCGTCGTCCCGGTGCGGACGTCCCACTGGTCCCGGGCAACCTCGGTGAACCGTTCGGCTATCTCGGAGTCGAGATGCCGGAGCAGCCTTGGCCCCCGGGCGATGACCGTCACGCGCGAGCCCAGCCCACCGAAGATGTGGGCCATCTCGGCGGCGATGAACCCACCCCCGACGACAAGGAGATGCTCCGGCAGCTCGTCGATCCGCATGATCGTGTCGGACGTGTGGAACGGCACACCGCACCCGGCGATGACCGAAGGCGCCACGGCGTGCGCCCCGGTGGCGATGACGACCTGGTCCGCGGTCAGCTCCGCGGTGCGCCCGTCGGGGTAGGCGATGGTGAGGTCTCGCGATGCAGTGAACCGGGCCCGGCCCAGATAGGCCGTCGTGTTCGGGCCGTCCACGCGGTAGTCCCGTCCGCTCGCCGCGATCGGGTCGATCCGGCCGAAGATCCGGTCCCGGATGTCGCGCCATCGCACCGCGGAGACCTGCGCGTCCACGCCGTAGCGGGAGGCGCCGCGCGAGCTGTCGGCCACCTCAGCGGCATACACGAACATCTTCGTGGGGATGCAGCCGACGTTGAGGCAGGTCCCCCCGAAAGTGCCCGACTCGATGACGGCGACGCGCTTGTCGTCGAAGTCGGGGGTGACGAGCGAGTTGCCGGAGCCGGTCCCGATGATCGCGAGGTCGAAGTGTTCGGTCACGCCCCGCAGCCTACGGCTCCGGGTCGGCGGGGGCGCGGGCGTCGCGCAGCAGGCGGACGTGCCTCGAGTCACCGGGGTCGTAGCCGAGCCCGAGCGCCAGATAGGTCGCCGCGAAGTCGGTCAGGGCGACGTGGTGTGCCAGGCGCAGCAGCGGGTCGGAAGCGGTCGCGTCGATCACGGAGACGCGCACGCCGGCGTCCTCGGCGGCCGAGATGACCGTGTCGGTCACGGCCGCATAGCCGCTGCCGTCCGCGGAAGCGTCCCGGAGCACGATGAGCCGTAGCGGGCGGCTCGTCGCCCCGTCGAGGAAGGGGTCGGCGAAGATGTCCCCGACAGCCCGGTCCTCGCTCTCGCCGCCGGCGAGCGGGCCGTCGAAGCACGCGACGATCTGCGACGCCTCGTCGGGCAGGACCCCGTGGGCGACGGGAACCCGACCGGTCCGTCCGAACATCGCGGTGGCGCGGCGGGCGGCGGACTCCCCGAGCGGCCCGCACCCGAGCAGGATCGGGATCGACTCGGACACCTCGGCCGCGAGGGTCTTGGCCGGGTTGTCCCAGGACTCGACCCGGGGGCCGAGCCGACGGGCCTGGTCGTCGAGGACGTCGGCGAGCGCCTCGATGGTGTCACGACCGATCGCGGCCAACCCGAGCGCATCGGCGGCCATGAGGACCGGAGTTACCTGGGCCCACAGGGCCGCCCGCGAGCTCGACCCCGCCCCGTCGATCGGGACGTGGGTGCCGTGGGCACGGGCGCAGACCTCGGCGAGGGGCGAGTTCCCGACGCCGACGGTCAGCAGGTTCGCGCCGCGCCGCGCTGCCTCGGCGGCGAGAGCGAGAGTGCCGGCGGCCCGGCCGGACTGGGACACGGCGATGACCAGGTCGTAGGCACCGACCCAGGCCGGCAGTGGCGTGGAGCGGCAGGTCTGGACCGGCACCGCGCTGTGCTTGCGAGTCACCGTGTCGAAGAGGCCGCCGACGGCACCGGAACCACCGGTGGCCGCGACCACGACACCACGCGGTTGCATGTCGGCCAGCCGCGCCAGGCCTGCCTCGGCCGCTGCCCGGGCCGAGACACGGACCTGGGCGCCGGAGGTGGCGAGAGCGCGCAGCACCTCGCGCCGGTCGAGCCGTTCGATCGCGTCGATGTCGTCGAGGAGCGCGTCGTCGAACACGGCAGGGGTCAGCCGAGCGGGCGGGCCAGGTCGACCAGGAGGACCGGGATTCCGGAGTCGAGAGGGTAACCGAGCCGGCAGCTCGAGCACTGCAGCTCGACACCGTCGTCGCCGGTGGCATCAGTCAGCTGTCCCTTGCAGCGTGGACACCGCAGGATCTCGCGCAACCACGGCTCAATCATGTGTTCGCTCACGCTCATGCTCCTCCGCGGATCAGCCCGAGGATCTCGTCCCGGACGCGCACCATCGTCTCACGATCGGCGGCCTCTACGTTGAGCCGCAGGAGAGGCTCGGTGTTGGAGGCGCGCACGTTGAACCACCACATCGGCTCGACCGGTTCCGGGACGGTGACGCTCAGCCCGTCGAGCTCGTCGATGTCGGCACCACGCACGGTCGCCCAGGCGCGGAGCGCGTCGAGCACGGCGCTTGCGTCCTCGACGGTGCTGTTGATCTCACCCGAGCTGACGTAGCGCTCGTAGCCGGCGACCAGGGACGCCAGAGGCGCGTCCTGCTCGCCGAGCGCGGCGAGGACGTGCAACGCGGCAAGCATGCCCGTGTCGGCGAACCAGAAGTCACGGAAGTAGTAGTGGGCCGAATGCTCCCCGCCGAACACTGCGCCGGTGCTGGCCATGTCGGCCTTGATGTAGGAGTGGCCCACCCGGGCCCGGACGGGCTGAGCGCCGTGCTCGCGGATGACCTCGGCGACGGCACGGCTCGAGACGACGTTGTGCACGACCCGGATGTCCGTGTCGCCGGCCGCCCGGGCCCGCCCGATCTCGCGGGTGGCGACGAGAGCCGTGATCGCGCTGGCCGAGACGGGCTGGCCGGCAGCGTCGACGACGAAGCACCGGTCGGCGTCGCCGTCGAAGGCGAGCCCGAGGTCGGCCCCGTGCCGGGTCACCGCGGCTTGGAGGTCGACCAGGTTGGCAGGGTCGAGCGGGTTGGCCTCGTGGTTGGGGAAGGTGCCATCGAGCTCGAAGTAGAGCGGGATGACCGTGACAGGCAGCTTGGGCAGCCCGGCTGCGGTCCCGAGGACGGCGGGGACGGTGTGGCCGCCCATCCCGTTGCCGGCGTCCACGACGACGCTGAGCGGTCGTATGCCGCTCAGGTCGACGAGTGAGCGCAGGAAGGTCGCGTAGTCGGCGAGGACCTGCCGCACCTCGACGGTGCCACGGCCCGTGGGCGGTGTGAACAGTCCGGTCGGGCGCTCGAGGAGCCATTGGGCGAGGTCGCGTATCTCCGCCAGTCCGGTCTCCCGGCCGATCGGGCGAGCCGCCGAGCGGCAGAGCTTGATCCCGTTGTAGCGGGCCGGGTTGTGGCTCGCGGTGAACATGGCACCGGGCCGGTCCAGCGCGCCGCTGGCGTAGTAGAGCTCGTCCGTGGAAGTCAGTCCGAGCAGGGCGACGTCGACACCACGTGAGGTGACGCCGTCGGCGAAGGCGGTGGACAGCTCCGGCGAGGACGGACGCATGTCGTGGCCGACGACGATCCCCGACTGGTGATCGGGCAGGACGACGACCTCGGCGAACGCGGCCCCGACAGCGCGGGCCACCTCCGGCGAGAGCTGCTCCGGCACCAGCCCACGGACGTCATAGGCCTTGACGAAGTCGGACAGGGAGACCACGGGGACGACCCTAGTGGTCAGCCATCACGCAGGACCCGCAGGTGGCCACGGCGCGCGGTCTCGACGACCCCGGCCTCGGCTCGCACCTCGGCCGCCGCACCGGTTGGCGGGAGGCCCGCCTGCACGCCGGGGTGGCGCCGGGCGAGGGGTCGCCCCGCCTCGCGAACGGCCTCGGCGAGAGCGAGCAGGTCGTCGCCGCCGGGCTCGGGCTCGGTGTAGTCGCCGTCGAGTCGCACGACCTCCCAGCCGCGCGGCGCGGTCATCCGCTCGGCATGCTCGAGGCAGAGGTCGTACGTGTGTGGCTCGGCGTAGGTCGCCAGCGGCCCGACCACCACCGCCCGGTCGGCGTAGACATACGTGAGGGTCGCGACGGCGATGCGCCTGCACGCCGTCTTGGAACAACCCCGTCGCAGGCCCACGGTCGCCCACTCTAGACCCGGTCCTGCGGCGCGGCGGCGCACCACGCCGTGTCCCTGGCCGCAGCGAGAACTAGAGTGCCAGATGTGAGCCGTTCGTTGCCGGAGACCTCCCGGATCTCGCGGCGCCGGGACCGCCACGGCCGCGGCCCTCGTGGACCGCTCGCGTGGCCCCCGGTGCCGGCGATGCGCAGCCGCCGTGACGAGTTCGACGACTTCGTCCTCGACGCGGCGGCCCGGCTCGAGTCGACCTGTGGGCGAGCGTTTCCGGCCGTGGAGTTCGCCGTCGAGGACGTCCCTCGCGGTCCAGCCCCCTGGGAACATGCCGAGGTGCCGCTCGGGCGGCTCCTACCGGCAAACGGTGGGCGTCCGGCCCGGATCGTGGTCTACCGCCGGCCCGTCGAGACGCGTGCGTCCGGCTCGCGTGAGGTGGCCGCCCTGGTCGCCGACATCGTCACCGAGCAGGTCGCCGGCCTGCTCGGCGTGCGGCCCGAGGAGCTGGACCCCGGCTTCGGCGAGTGAGACCCGTGACCTGGTAGGTCATTGACAGTGCAGCACTGCTCATCGAGCGTGCAGTACTTCCGATCGACAGTGCAGTACTGCTCATCCAGCGTGCAGTACTTCCGATCGACAGTGCAGCGCTGCTCATCCAGCGTGCAGTACTTCCGATCGACAGTGCAGTTCCCTGCAAGGGGGGTGGCACTTGATGGGTCAGTGGTGCACTCTCGACGCGAACAAGTGCACTCTCGATCAGAGGCGCGGCGACACGCGCCCGATCCACGCCGCCACCCCGTGCACTCTCGATCCCGAGAACTGCACTCTCGATCCCGAGAACTGCACTCTCGATC
>NZ_JAKDLO010000136.1 GCF_030452765.1 Intrasporangium sp. | reverse complement strand
GATTCCGGCGGGGTACGTGCCGGTGTCCAGGACGGCGCGCACGGTCAGGACATCAAAAACTTTGGTTATTCCGACGCAAGGCGTTACGCGACGGGTCAAGGCCAGGCGGGCGCCGCATTTCGACCAAACCGCGTTGTCGCACTGGCGCACTCTCGATCCCCAGTTGTGCACTCTCGATCTCGAGAAGTGCACTCTCGATCTGAAGTTGTGCACTCTCGACCAAGCGAAGTGCACTCTCGATCCCCAGTTGTGCACTCTCGACCATGCGAAGTGCACTCTCGATCCCCAGTTGTGCACCCTCGACCAAGCGAAGTGCACTCTCGACCAAGCGAAGTGCACTCTCGATCTCGAGAAGTGCACTCTCGATCTGAAGTTGTGCACTCTCGATCTGAAGTTGTGCACTCTCGATGTGATGGGGGTCGCGATTGGGTCGCGATCGATCAGGTCAGGACGATGCTGCGCGTCAGGTTGCGCGGGGCGTCGGGGTCGAGCCCGGCGCGCTCGGCCTTGACGAGGCAGAGCCGGTGCACGCGCACCAGTTCGGCCAGGGCATCGACGTCGCGATGCTCGAAGTGCGCCCCGGTCGCCGCCACCTGCTCGGGCAGACCCGTCGGGACGTCGCCGAAGGCCCACACGGCGCGACCGGGCGCGGCGATGCTGATCGGCCCGTGGCGGTACTCCATCGCGGGGTAGGACTCGGACCAGAACTGCGCCGACTCGCGCAGCTTGAGGGCCGCCTCGGTGGCGAGCCCGTTGGTCCAGTCGGTACCGAGGAAGGTCACCTGCTCGGCGTCGGCGACCGCCCCCAACGCGGTCTCGACGTCCTGGGCGAGGATCTCGCGGGCCTGCTCGATCGCGGGGGAGAGGTCGTCGCCGAGCGAGGCGCGCAGCAGCGCAAGAGTGGTCGTCGCGAAGCGCGTCTGCACGACGGACTGCTCGTCGACGTCATCCATCAGCACGAGCCCGTCGGCTGCCTCGGCGATCGGGGTGCCGGCGGTGGCGACGAATGCGACGGTCGGGGTGCCGGCGGCCGTGAGTCGGTCGAGCACCTCGATGACCTCGGTCGTCGTGCCGGAGCGGCTGATGAGCACCACCCGGTCGTAGCCTCGGGCCAGTCGGTGCTCCGAGGCGGCGAAGGCGTCGGTCTCACCGAGGCCGAGCGACTCGCGGCGTGCTGCATACGCCTGGCCCATGAACCACGACGTGCCGCAGCCGATGGTCGCCACCCTCTCCCCGGTCTGCGGCAGCACCTCGCCGAGGTCGACCACCCGGTCCACTGCGCGGGCCCAGTCGTCCGGCTGGGTCGAGATTTCGGGAGCGAGATGGCGGGCGGTCGACATGAGCGGTCCTCACTGGTTGTCTGAAGTTGACGCGTGCTCGGCAGTTGATGAGTGGCCAATGGTGAGTGTCTATGACTGATTATCAGTGTAAGTGAGCAAAGATAGACATGTCTACCGCACGTTCGCGCGATACAGTCGCTTCGTGACCGAGAACTCCCACGAGGCTGCGCACAACCGAGCAGGACGCTGGTCGGCAATGCTCGACCGGCTGGCCACCTCCGGGCGGCTCGGCGTGAGCGAGGCAGCGGATCTGCTCGGCGTGAGCGAGGCGACGATCCGCCGCGACTTCGGCGAGCTCGCGAAGCGGCAGCTGGTCACGCGCCATCACGGAGGGATCGTCGCGACGTCGGTCGCCTACGAGCTGCCCTACCGCTACCGGAGCAGCCAGGCAGACGCGGCCCGGCGCCGGATCGCCGCGGCCGCGGCCGGGCTGATCAGCGCCGGCCAGGTGGTGGGGCTCAACGGCGGGACGACGACGACCGCGACGGCCCGGGCGATCACCGCTCGTGAGGACCTGGCCGGCCAAGGGCAGCTCACGATCGTGACGAACGCACTCAACATCGCGAGCGAGGCAGTGTTGCGTCCGCACGTCCAGTGCGTCTCCCTCGGCGGGGTCGCGCGCCCGGAGTCCTATGAGCTGACCGGACCGCTGGCTCAGCTCGTGCTCGAGCAGCTCTGGCTCGACACCGCGGTCGTCGGCCTCAACGGGCTGACCGCGGCCGAGGGTGCCACGTGCCGGCTCGAGGACGAGGCGGCCATCATCCGCCTGATGATCGCCCGGTCCCGGACGGTCATCTGCGTGGCAACCGGGGACAAGCTCGGGCAGCGCACCTTCGCCTCGATCTGCCCGGCAGACCGGATCGACCACCTGGTCACGACCGCGGACGCGCCGGCCGACGAGCTCGCCGCCCTGCGCACGGCCGGGATCACGATCCATACCGTGTGACCGCATGAGCGTTGCGCGATTGTGATCGGGTCAGCGTTCTTCCGTGCATGAATGGTCTTGCCATCGGCTTGTCGGCGTCATATCTTGAAGAGCGGCACGGATGGGGGGCTCCCGTGCCGTCCTGACGAAGCAGCAAGGAGAGAGATGAAGTCAACGACGAGGTACACAGTCCTCGCCGGCGTGGCCGCGGCAGCGCTCGCGCTCGGCGCCTGCGGGGGCGGCACCGGGGCCGGCAGCGCCGGTGGCAACGGCGGCACCGGGGGCGCGCAGGCCACGACGATCAAGCTCGTCGCGGCCGAGTACTCCAAGGACCACACGAAGGCCTTCTGGGACTCGTTCGCCAAGACCTACAAGGAGAAGACGGGCTACACGCTCGACGTCCAGATCGTCAGCTGGGACAACATCGACCAGCAGAGCTCGACGATGATCCAGAACAACCAGGCCCCGGACATCCTCAACCTCAACGCCTACGCGAGCTACGCCAAGGACGGGCTGCTCTACGACTCGGACCAGGTGCTGTCCGACGCGGCCAAGAGCGACATCCTCGACACGTTCGTCAAGTACGGCACGTACGAGGGCAAGTTCTACGGCTTCCCCGACCTGTCCAGTGCCCGTGCGTTCTTCTACAACAAGACCCTCTTCAAGCAGGCCGGCATCAACCAGCCGCCCAAGACGTGGGACGAGCTCGAGGCCGACGCCAAGAAGCTCACGGCGCTGGGCAACGGAACGGTCGGCTACGCCCTTCCGCTCGGGCCCGAGGAGGCCCAGGGCGAGTTCTCCATGTGGATGTTCAACAACGGGGGGACGTGGAAGGACCAGGGCAAGTGGACGATCAACTCGCCGCAGAACGTCGCGACGCTGACCTTCCTCAAGAAGCTGACCGACGAGAAACTGACCCAGCACAACCCGGCCCGCACCAACCGTGCTGATGCCTTCGACCTGTTCAAGTCGGGCAAGGCCGGCATGGTCGTCGGGTTCAGCCCGCTCGCGGCAGCCCTGGACCAGGACAAGAAGGTCGACTACGGCGTCGCACCCTTCCCTTCGAACGACGGCTCAGCGAGCAAGACCCTGGGGGTGACCGACTACCTCATGGCCTTCAAGAAGCCAGGTGACAGCAACCTCAAGGCGCTCAAGGCGTTCTACGACCTGTACTACCAGCCCGACCAGGTCAACACGTTCATCAAGGCCGAGGGCTTCCTTCCGGTGACCAAGACGGGCATCGAGGCGTTCAAGAGCGACGAGAAGCTCAAGGTCTACCTCGACACCCTGCCGAACGCGCAGCTCACCCCGACCGACGACCCGACGTGGGACAAGGTCAAGCTCGCCGTCCAGCAGAACCTCGGCTCGGCGATGACGAGCGACCCGAAGGCGGTGCTCGACAAGCTGCAGCAGACCGCCGAGAACGGCGGCTGACGCGGATGGCGCAGGGCACCATCAACACCGGGACCGCAGCCAGCCCCGCGGTCCCGGTGCGCCGCCGGGCACAGGTGGGGCGGGTCCACCCGCTCGTCGCGCTGCTCTGGCTCGCGCCGGCGCTCGTCCTGATCCTCGGCGTCGTCCTCTTCCCGGCGATCAAGCTCTTCCAGGCATCCCGCGGGGAGTACTCGATCACCGGGCTGCGCACCGGCGACGCCGGATGGGGCAACTACAGCAAGGTCCTCGAGCACCCTGACCTCCCGACGGTCCTGACGAACACCGTGATCTGGGTCGTCGCCGTCGTCGCCTTCACGATCCTCATCAGCCTCGGGATCGCCCAGTTCCTCTCCAAGGAGTTCCCGGGGCGCAGACTCGTCCGCTGGGCCGTCATCGTCCCCTGGGCGGCGAGCCTCATCGTGACGAGCCAACTGTTCGTCCTGCTTTACGACTACAACTACGGGATCATCAACCACGTCCTGCAGAGGCTGCACGTCATCAGCACGCCGATCGACTTCCTCGGCAACGACTCGTGGACGATGTTCTCGATGGTCGTGGTCGGCATCTTCGTCTCCCTGCCGTTCACGGTCTTCGTCATCATCGCGGGGCTGGGCTCGATCCCGACCGACGTCATGGAAGCATCCCGGGTCGACGGGGCGGGACCGTGGCAGCGGTACCGGTTCATCACCCTGCCTCTGCTCCGCCCGGCGCTCATGATCGCGACGGTGCTCAACGTCATCTACGTCTTCAACAGCTTCCCGATCATCTACACGCTCAACGACCGCAACCCCGGCTTCACCCATGACACCACGATCACCTTCATGTACAAGCTCGCCTTCAAGAGCCAGGAGAAGGACGTCGGCATGTCCGCCGCCGCCGGGATCTTCAACGTCGTGCTCATCCTGATCGTCGTGGCGATCTACCTGAAGATCATCAATGCCCGAGCGGAGGCCACCAAGTGACCGTCACCACCGCCGAGACCTCTGCTGCGCGGCCGGGCCGGGCGGGAGCGGGAGCGAGCTCGACGGCAGCCGCGAAGAAGCCCGGCCGCGCCCGCCGGGTCTGGCTCGCGGTCGCCGGCGCCGCCCTCGCGTTCGTCTTCCTCGCGCCCTACATCGTGATGGTGCTCGACTCGCTCCGTACGAGCACCGACGTCAAGACCACCCCACCCTCGATCCTGCCGCGGGTCTGGCAGTGGGACACCTATGCGCAGGTCCTCGGCGACGAGCGTTTCCTCGCGTGGCTCAGGACGTCGGTGATCATCTCGCTCGGGTCGACGGCACTCGTCGTCGTCATCGCGATCCCGGCCGCCTACATGACGTCCCGGCATCGGTTCCCCGGGCGGGGCGCGTTCCTGCTCCTGGTCCTCGTCACGCAGATGTTCGCGCCGACCTCGCTCGTCGTCGGGCTCTACCGCCAGTTCTTCGAGCTCAACCTGGTCAACACGTACGCGGCACTCATCCTGACGAACGCAGCGTTCAACCTGGCCTTCGCGATCTGGATCCTGCACGGCTTCTTCTCCTCGATCCCGCTCGAGGTCGAGGAGGCCGCCGCGCTCGACGGGGCGTCCAGGTGGCAGACGTTGCGCCGCGTCATGCTGCCGCTCACTCTGCCCGGGCTCGTCACGGCGACGATCTTCACGTTCATCGCCGCGTGGAACGAGTATGTCGTCGCGCTGACGCTCATGATCGACGACGACAAGAAGCCGCTCACCGTCGGGTTCCGGTCGTACGTCACCGGCTACGAGCAGCACTGGGACCAGCTCTTCGCAGCCTCGGTCATCGCGGTCGTGCCGGTCGTCATCCTCTTTGCGGTCATCGAGAAGCACCTCGTCGGCGGCCTGACCGCCGGCAGCGTCAAGTAGCAGTACGCCGCTGAGCGCCCCGCCGCGCCCCGCGCGGTTTCCGCACGGTCCCCGAGAAGGCGCTGAGCGGCATACCGGTCAACCTCCGCGGCGGGCGGCGGAGCGCTTGTTAACCTGCAGCAATGACTGACGCCCCGTCGGCCGGCACGGCCACCGTCTCGAGGGCCTCGGTCGACCCCCGCGCCGAGCGCGTGGCGGCCGCCGTCAAGCTGTGGCAGCGCACGCTCGTCGACCTCGGTGGACGCAACACCCTGCTGTGGTACCGCGACCTCGCCGCCGGCACGATGGACCTCACGACGGCCCACCCCGGTGGTGTCTCGATGCTCCTGGCCGGCAAGCAGACCCGCCTGAGCGACCTGTTCAGGGAGTCGAGCGCGCTCGAGGACGCACGGCACCGGGCCAGGGCGATCCGGGCCAAGACGCTCGAGCTGCAGGAGGAGCGCGGCATCGTGGCCGGCTTCGTCGCCATCGGGATGGCCACGTGGACCGTGCCTCGGGCGGCGCGACCCCCGGCCGCACCGGTCCTGCTGCGCACCTGCGTGCTGCGGCCGACCGGGGTCGCGCAGCAGGACTTCGCGATCGTGCTCGGCCCCGAGGCCGAGCTCAACCCCGTCCTGCGCGAGTACCTGCGCTCCGAGCAGGGGATCGAGATCGACGCCGAGGCGCTTGCCGACCTCGCGGAGGTCGGCAACACGTTCGACCCCTACCCGTCGTATGCCGCCCTCACCCATGCGTGCGCCGCCGTCCCGGACTTCGGCATCGCGCCGCGGCTCGTCATCGGCACCTTCTCCTACGCCAAGCTGCCCATGGTCGCCGACCTCGCCCTGCAGGGTGAGACCCTGGCCGACCATGACGTCGTCGCGGCCTTGGCCGGGGACGAGTCGGCCCTGGCCGCGGTCCGGTTGCGGGTCCCGGAGAGCGACCCCGACCCAGACCCGGAGCGCGAGCACCTGGTCCTCGACGCCGACTCGTCCCAGCAGGCCGCGATCGATGCGGTCCGGGCCGGGGCCCATCTCGTCATCAAGGGGCCGCCCGGCACCGGCAAGTCGCAGACGATCGCCAACCTCGTCGCCGCGCTCGCGGCCGAGGGCAAGTCCGTGCTCTTCGTGGCCGAGAAGCGCGCCGCCATCGACGCGGTCGTCTCCCGGCTCGAGCGCCTCGGCCTGGGCGAGCTCGTCCTGGACGCACACGACGGCACGACGAACCGGCGCGCGATCGCCAAGGCTCTGGTGGCGAGCCTCGACGCCGCGCTCGAGCATCGGCCTCCGACGAGCGACCCCACGGCTGATGCGCTGCGCGACCGCCGCTCACGGCTGGTCCGGCACCTGAAGGCGCTGCACCGCACCCGTGACCCCTGGGGTGTGTCGGCGCACGAGGTCCAGGAGGCGATGACCGAGCTGGCCACCCGCCGCCCGGCGCCGACCTCGCACGTGCGGCTGACCGGGCCGGACATCCTCGGCCTGACCCGCACGCGGGCGGTCGAGCTCGGTCGGCGGCTGCGCGACGCCGCCGGTCTCGGTGCGTGGACACCGGACGGCGACGACCCGTGGTTCGGCGCTCGCATCCTGACGAGCAGCGACGCTGCGCGGGCCCTCGACATCACGACCCGGCTCAGCGCCACCGAGCTCGCCGAGACCGCCGACCAGCTGAACGCCATCCTCTCGGAGTCTCATGTACCCGAGGCCAACTCGTTCGCCGACTGGCAGTCGGCGTTCGGGACGATGACGCGAGTGCGGCATACCCTCGAGGTGTTCCGGCCACAGGTGTTCGACGTGCCGCTCACCGAGCCGATCGCAGCGACGGCCACTCGCCAGTGGCGCCTCGAGCACGACACCCAGATGGGATGGCTGGCCCGCTGGCGCGTGGCCCGCCAGACCAAACGGCTGCTGCGTCCCGGGCGCCCACCGGCCAACCTGCACGAGGAGCTCGTCGCCGCGAACGAGCAGCGTGACCACTGGGCTGCTCTGGTCGGAGGCGGCGGCCGTCCGGAGATCTCGCCCCGTCTCGACGAGGGGACCGAGCTGCTCGAGCGAGTCGTCGCCGACCTCGACTGGCTGACGTCCCGACTCGCCCCCGGACTGGCCCGAGGTGGAGCCCCGGATGGGGCCCCGGCCGAGGTCGGGAGCCTCTCGGCCAGCAACGCCGCCTCGCCGGGAGAGCCGACGGATCTGCTGGGGATGCCGCTGGCCGACCTGCGCGAACGCCTGGCTGCCTTGGCTGCCCGCCCGGAGCGGCTGGCCGCACTGCCCAACGTCACGGGTGCGCTCGACGAGGTTCGTGCCGCTGGGCTCGGTGCCGTCATCGATGACCTCGCCGCCCGGGGGGTGGCTGCCGAGGGGGTCCCGGCGGAGGTCGAACACGTGTGGTGGGCCTCGCTTGCACAGGACATCACCGTCCGCGACCCCGACTACGGAGCGCATGACGGCGCCGGGCTGCGTCGCGCGGTCGACGAGTACGTCGCGGCCGACCACGCCCACCTCGCGGCCACCGTCGAGCGGGTCCGCAGTGCGGTCGCCCGCAACGTTCGGGAGGTGATCTCGGACAACCCGGCGCACGAGGCACTCGTGCGGGCCGAGGCCGGCCGATCACGCCGGCACAAGGCGTTGCGCGACCTCGTACCGCAGGCGGGCCGCACCCTGACCGCGATCAAGCCGTGCTGGGCGATGAGCCCGCTCGTCGTCGCCTCGACGCTCCCACCGGGTCGCCTGTTCGACGTCGTCATCTTCGACGAGGCGTCGCAGATCCAGCCTGCCCAGGCCGTGTCGGCGATCTCCCGAGGGCGACAGGTCGTCGTTGCCGGCGACGAGCGGCAGCTGCCCCCGACGAACTTCTTCACCGTCGTGTCCGACGACGAGCCCACCCCCGGCCAAGAGGTGCTCACCGACGGTTTCGAGTCGATCCTCGACGTCCTTGCGGCCGCGCTGCCGACCCGGCAGCTGACCTGGCACTACCGGTCTCGGGACGAGCGGCTCATCGCCTTCGCCAACGAGGCGATGTACGACGGCACTTTGACGACCTTCCCCGGCACGTCGCTCTCCTCCGCCGTCTGCTTCGAGCCGGTCGACGGGCAGGCGACGGTCCAGCACGGCGTCCAGTCCATCGAGACCACCCAGTCCGAGGTCGACCGGGTCGTCGAGCTCGTCCTCGAGCATGCCCGGACGCGGCCCGACGAGACGCTCGGCGTCATCGCGCTGGGGATCACCCACGCCCTGCGCCTCGAGGAGGCGGTGACGGCGGCCCTGCGTGACGAGCCCGATCTGGCGGCATTCTTCTCGGACGACCGGGACGAGCGCTTCTTCGTCAAGAACCTCGAACGCGTGCAGGGCGACGAGCGCGATGCGATCATCCTGTCGATCGGATATGGCAAGACGCCGCACGGCCGGGTCCTGCACCGGTTCGGGCCCCTGAACGTCGAGGGGGGCGAGCGGCGCCTCAATGTCGCGATGACCCGGGCCCGCCGACGGATGACGGTCGTGTCAGCGCTGCGCGCGGCCGACCTCGATCCGGCCCGGCTGAAGTCTCGGGGAACGAACATGCTGCGCGATTTCCTCGCCTATGCCGAGTCCGGCGGTGCGGTCGTCGGCGTAGCGGCCGGTGCAGCGGCCCCTGCCCCGGATCCGCTGCGGCACGACCTGGCCGAACGCCTGCGCCGGGCCGGTCTGACCGTGCACGAGAGCCTCGGCTCCGGTTCCCAGCGGATCGACCTCGCCGTCGAAGACCCCTATCACCGTGGTCGCGGCCTGCTCGCGGTGGAGAGCGACGGCCCGGCGTATGCCGCTCACCGCAGCACGCGCGAGCGCGACCGGCTCCGCGCCGAGCAGCTCGGCCGTCTCGGATGGCGCCACGTCCGGGTGTGGTCCACCGACCTCTTCCGCGACCCGGCCCGAGAGATCTCCCGGATCGTGTCGATGGCCAAGGACCAGCCGTTCGCGCCACGCTCGAGAGGCTCGCAGGGAGACCTCCCCCGGCTCGTCGACGGTGTCGGGGGAAACAGCCTCGTCGATGACAGGGCCCCAGACGGTGAGGACCCGGACGGTGAGGGCCACTCTCGGCCGGAGTCGGAGCCCACGGCAACCTCGGCGACGGCGGGCCGCAAGCGGCGCCGGGTATTCCGCAAGGGCACCGGCGCGGCGGCATCGATGAGCAAGGCCGAGGGGTACGGGCCGACCCAGGACGACCTCGACCTCGGGTGGGATGAGGGTCGAGACGACGGCACGGCGCGTGAGCAGTGGCTGAGAGAGCAGCGCCCGCCCCACTACGACTGACGCCCTTCCCATCCCCATCGACAGTGCACGTGTCTTCGTCGAGAGTGCAGTCCTCCCGTTCGAGCGTGCAGCTCTCCCGTTCGAGCGTGCAGCTCTCCCGTTCGAGCGTGCAGCTCTCCCTGCCCCAACCGTGGTGATGAGCCGCCCTCTGGGAAACATGGGAACAACATGGGGACAACCGACGTCTCCATGTGGAGAACCGATTGCCTGCGGTGGATGACACGCCGCGCTCCTGTGGACAGCAAACTTCTTGCCGAACCCCCTTGCGCGCCAACCGATTGCGAGGTACAAATAGTCCACGCACTTCCTCCGGGAAGAGCGGGACAACTCGGATGCGAGGGTCCAAATGGTGGGGCAACCCACCACACACGCCGGGTGACGAGGCGAGTGGGATCGGAACAACCGGGAAGTCGATCGGAAGCGTCACCACGACCGATCAAACAGAAGGGCCCTTGGAACTCATACTTCTGAGGGCCCTTCACCTCTCCCGGCTGGACTCGCCTGGCTGCCAGGGCTTGAGCCACGGTGTCTCGGGCCAGCCCTCGCGTCCGGCGAGGAGCTCGTACATCGTCGCGCCGTCGATCGACTCGCGGATGATGTCGGCGTGGCCGGCGTGGCGGGCAATCTCCTCGATGAGGTGCAGGACGACCCAGCGGACCGACCACGCGTCGAGGTCCTTGGGGAACCACGGGGCGTCTCGCGGCACGGGGACGGGTGCGTCGAGGTCGGCGGTGCGAAGGACCTCCCGCGTGTGGTCACCGATCTCGCCCAGCTGGGCGAGGAGGGACTCGAGTGTGTCGCCCTCCGTGACGATGAAGTCGCTGCCGTATGCCGCCGCGCGCTCCTGTGCGGGTCGGCTGTCCGGGGCGGGAGGATGGGGCGCGGCCAGGACCCGGTCCATCCAGCTTCGCTCGCAGGTCGCGACGTGCTTGATGACGCCGCCCATCGTCAGCGCGCCTGCCGTCGGTGCGAGCCGGACCTGGTCCTCGGTCAGACCGTACGACGCCGAGGCGAAGGCCTCGCGCTGCTGGTCGAGGTAGGCGATGAGGCCGTCGCGCTCGTCGGCAACGGGTGGGACTTGCGCTGGCATGCCTGTTCCTTAGGGTGCACTGTCGATCGGGATTGCTGCACTGTCGATTGGGATTGCTGCACTGTCGATTGGGATTGCCGCACTCTCGATCGGTTCCCGCGCACATCGAGAGTGCAGTTCTTGGGATCGAGAGTGCAGTTGCCTGCTTTCAGTCGTTGCCGTGGGCCCAGAGGTCGCGCAGCAGGGCGATCTCCGCGCCGTGGTGGATGACCTCGCGGTTGATGTGCAGCACGAGCACGCCACGCGCCGTGTCCTGCCATGGCCCCTCGGCCGGGCCGCACGGCTTGAGCAGGTCCGCATCCCTCCAGGTCCGCACCCCCGCGAGCCAAGCGGCATACGCCTCGTCGAGCTGTGTGAGGGCCCCTTGGGCGGTTCCGGAGTAGTCCCACGTCAGGTAGTCGGCCTCCGGACCACCGAAGTGGCTGTGCGTCCGGGCACCGAGCACTCCGACGATGACGTGCGCGAGACGCCAGGCGATCGTCGTGACGGGGGCCGGTCGTGGCTCGGGGTGGGCCCAGTCGATGGTGAACTCTCCCGAACCGCCTTGGAACTCAGTCGTGCCGGTGCCACCCCGTGGGTGTACGTTCCACGCGCCCGGGGTCGGCTCCCACAGGTACTCGTCGTCGGCGAGGCCCTCGAGCCGCGCGCGCAACTGGTGCGTCCAGTGCCAGTCGAGCTGCTCGACCATCAGGTCGCGAGTGGTTGTTGCTGGTGTCGTCTCCGTTGTCGTTGTCATGGAACGAGTGTGACACCCATATAGGACAGATACTGTCCGCACTGTCCGGGATACTGGATGACATGCCGACATCGACGATCGGGCCGACCGCACGGATCCTGCGGTTGCTCGACCTGCTCCAGTCTCGTCCCACGTGGAGCGGCACCGAGCTCGCTGAACGGCTCGGGGTGACGACCCGGAGTGTGCGTCGAGACGTCGAGCGGCTCCGCGAGCTCGGCTATCCGGTGCGTGCCGAGCATGGTGCCGGTGGCGGCTATCAGCTCGGGGTGGGCCGCCGGCTGCCGCCGTTGCTGCTCGACGACGAGGAGGCCATCGCCGTGGCGGTCTGCCTCCGGCTGGCAGCGGGAGGCACCGTCGAGGGCCTGGGCGAGGCAGCCGTGCGGACCCTGGCCAAGCTCGACCAGGTGCTGCCTGCCCGGCTCCGGTCGCAGGTCGAGGCGATCCATCGCTCGACGGTCACCTTGGACAGCCAGACCCCGAGCGTCGATGCGACAATCCTGCTCACGGTCGCCCGCGCCGTCCGGGAGACCGAGCGGATCTCCTTCTCCTACAGTGCTCCCCGGGGTCGGAGTGAGCGAAGAGTCGAGCCGTACCGCCTTGTCGCGACCGGTCGCCGGTGGTACCTGCTCGCCTACGACCTCGATCGGGAGGACTGGCGGACCTTCCGACTCGACCGAGTGAGTCTCGTACGGACCGGGGGATGGCGCTTCCGGCCGAGGGAGGCGCCGGATGCCGCCGAGTACGTCCGTCGGTCCATCACCCAGTCTGGCTACGAGCACATCGCGAAGGTTCGAATCACTGCGCCCAGACATGATGTGGAGCAGGTCATCCCGGCCTCGGTGGGGACTCTCACGGCCGACGGACGACGGCACACGATCCTCGAGGCAGGCGGCAACGACCTGCGCTGGATCGCCCTCCACCTGGGCGCGCTGCCGTGGGACATCAAGGTCCTCGACCCACCCGAACTCATCGAGGTGATGCGCGACACCGCCGCCCGGCTGGCCCGGGCCACCGCGTGACTGCACGCTCGATCGGGACTGCTGCACGCTCGATCGGGACTGCTGCACGCTCGATCGGGACTGCTGCACGCTCGAT
>NZ_JAKDLO010000022.1 GCF_030452765.1 Intrasporangium sp. | reverse complement strand
GGTGAGGAGGCGGCGGGTGACATCTGGGGTGACATCGGGCAGGTCGACCAGAGTCACGAGAACGGCCTCGTAGTCCGCCAGCTCCCGGATGTGCCGCAGGCCGGTACGCAGGGACGCTCCCATCCCGTCGGCCCAGTCGGGGCACTCGACGACGTCGATGTCGGGCTCCGGCGAGGCGATGTCGGGCTCCGGCGAGGCGATGTCGGCACTCTTCGGGACCGGCACGGTGCCGACAGCAGCGCGCACGTCTTCGGCCGCCGCACCGAGCACGACGGTGACGCCGTCACAGCCGCCGCTGAGCAGGACTCGGATCGCAGCCGCCACGAGTGTGCCGCCGGCCGGCGCCGGGAGCAGTGCCTTGGGGCCGCCCATGCGCCGGCCTGCCCCTGCGGCGAGCACGAGACCACGCACGCGCGGGGGCGAGGTGGGCGGCATACCGTCAATTATCCGGCGGGCGCCGGGGTCACCGTATCGCGGCCAGGTCGATCGTCCAGATGGGGTTGGTCGGCAGCGTCCTGACCCGGTCACCGTGAGCGAGGTGACGGATGGGCTGGATGAGCGGGACGAACGGCCCCGCGGCGTTCATGGCACGCTGCCAAGCCTGATAGGCAGCCTCGCGCTCGGCGCCCACCGAGTCCATCGCCTCGACCGTCAGGCCGCCGACGAGCGAGTCCGCCTGCAGCCGCCAACCGGCCCGCAGGCCGATCGGGCCACCCGGCGCGAAGGCCAGGTAGGCGCCGGGCTCGGGGTAGGCCGGGGTGAAGGCGCGCAGCGCAAACGGCGGGCTGCCGGCCCGGTAGGCAGCAGCGACGCCCGCTGCCGGCTCACCCTTGGGGTCGACCCGCAGACCCACCTTGGCGAGCTGGCCGGCGACGGCTTCGGCGAGTCGACGCGACGGGATGCCCGCGATGGGCCGGTCCTCGGCGTAGACGAGCGTGAGCGGCTGGCCGTGGTAGCCGGCTCTGTTCAAGGCCGTCTTCGCAGCGTCTGCGGCGCTGGTCGCCTCCGTCGGGGTGGACGGATAGGTCGTCGCCGCCGAGGCGGGCGCCGTGCCCGATGCGCTCGTGAGCGTCGGGTCGGCCTCGAGCGCTCCGACGATCCCCTGGGCGACGAGGCTCTGCGCCGGGATGGCACCCCCGGGGAAGAGCGCTGCGAGCGCAGCCCGGTCGAGACCGCTGCGCACCGCCGCGACGACGTCGGGGTCGGCGGTCCACCGGCCCACCCTCGACGAAGCGTTGAGGACGAGGTAGGCGAGCGTCGACGACCGGCGCGGCATGACGTGCAGCGCCGCGCCCTCGGGGTCCTGGCGCACCGCCTCGGCCTGCCGGGGCGAGAGATCGAGGACGACGTCGGCACGGCGCGCCTCGAGGTCCCTGCGCTGTTGGGCCGGGGAGGCGTTGTGGATGACGATGTCGGGATGCGCCGGTCTCGGGCCCGGCCAGTGCGGGTTGGCCGTGAGGGTGATCGAGTCGGCGGTCCGCGAGGCGAGCACGTAGGGGCCGGACCCGGCCGAATGGGTCTGCAGCCACCGGCCGGCCTCGTCGTGCGGGCCGATCGTGCCCCCGCGTGCCTTGACCACGGAGGAGTTCAGGATGCCGAAGGCCGGGTTGGCGAGGATCGCCGGCAGGGCGAAGTTGGCGTCCGGGGAGCTGATCGTCAGGGTTCGGTCGTCGACCTTCGTCATCGTGACGGTGCCGAGGACGCGGGACGGCGGGCCCCCGAGCCCCTGCGCGCGGCGCAGGGTGAAGGCGACGTCATCCGTCGTGACGGGGGCGCCGTCCGAGAACGTGGCGCCGGCCCGCAACCGGAGCGTGAGCCACCTGCCCTCGGGGCTGATCGTGTACTGCGCCAGCCCCGGGACCGCCTGCGTCTCGTCGGTGCCCGACAGCGTCGTCAGGGTCTGGTACAGGGCTTTGGCCACGAGCACGTCGGTGCGGCCGAGCTGCCGGGACGGGTCGAGGTCGACCTCGCCGAGCACGGTCTCCACGACGAGCGGCCGCTGTGGGCGCGCTCCCTGCGGGCGCGCGCCCTCCGGGTGGGCTCCCTCAGGGCGGACTGGTTCCGACGCGGTCGGCCCGAGCGCGGTCGGCCCGAGCGCGGTCGATGCCAGGTGCGAGGTCACCGCCCCGCTCTGGGTGCACCCGGCAAGCGCGCCGACGGCCCCGGTGACCATCACCACGGCGACCACCAGGGCGGCGAGCACGGTGGGACGTCGAGGCATGCAGTGTTCCTCTGGGCCGGGCCGGTGTCATGGGCGCGGGTGCGCGACCCGCCGAGGTGCCGATTCTATCGGCGGGTGCAGGGGGCGACGCAGGGCCCGGCGGTCCACCGCCGTACCCGCGCTCGCCGTACCCGCGCTCGCCGTACCCGCGCTCGCCGTACCCGCGCTCGCCGTACCGGCGCTCGCCGTACCGGGGTTCGCCGATGTCATCCGGTCTGCACGTCTGCGGACCGGTCGAGCGTCTTGGCTCCGCCGAGCGCGAAGCCGACGCGATCCTCGAGCTGGTCGAGCGGGGCACCGGGCGCACCGGGCGCGGAGCGCAGCATCGACCGTGGTGCCGGCGCGGCCGACATCGCCGCCGCCTGGGCGTCGACCCAGTCGCGCAAGGCAGCGACGTCCCGGCCGGACAGGCGCTTCCCCTTGGGCTCGAGCATGACGATCTGGTAGGCCGCCGCCGACGCCTGACACCCCTCGCACGCGGCGTTGAGGGCGAGGGCTCGGTTGTTCGCGGTCACCTTCTGGGCGCGCCGGACGACGACGACCTGGACCGAGACGCTTGCCGTGCGGCAGTCCTTGCACGAGTTCCACGCCGTCGCGACGTTG
Organism: Intrasporangium sp.; assembly: GCF_030452765.1. Taxonomy (GTDB): domain Bacteria; phylum Actinomycetota; class Actinomycetes; order Actinomycetales; family Dermatophilaceae; genus Intrasporangium_A. The sequence continues at coordinate 31,286 of NZ_JAKDLO010000022.1, read as the reverse complement.
TCGAGCTTGGTCGCCCGGCCGCGGTCGACGTATACGACGCCGAGGGTGGTCGCCGTGGCGGTGCAGCCGTCGCACTCGGCGTTGGCCGCCGACGATGTCTCGGCGTCCACGGTGCGGCCGCGGAGCCGCTCGGTGTCGAACGCGTCGTCACGCACCTGCGGCTGGGCCGAGCTGCTGATCGCGATGCTCGTCAGGTCGAGGCTGTCGTTGCGGGAGTGGGCATCCGAGCTCGCCGAGGCGAAGGCGCCCGTGATGACCACGGTTGCCACGACGACCGCGAGGCGTCGCAGGGCCCGCCCACGACGACCGGATGGGGACGTGTCGGCTGGGCTCACTGGCGTACTCCTGTCTCGCGGAATCCGTCGGCGACAGCGGCCCCCAGCTCGACGAAGCTTTGACGGGTGGCCGGGGCGAGGTCGGACAGGTGCGTCTGCGAGCCGGTCTCGAGCGCGGGGTCCCACGGCACGATGACGACCCGCGCGCAGCGCTGCTCGAAGTGCGCGACCATCGCGTCGAGCGGCGCGCCGACCCCTGGACGCACGGCGTTGACGACGACGACCGCCCGGCTGACGAGAGGCCCGTAGTCGTGCTCGTCGAGCCAGTCGAGCGTCAGCGCGGCGGCCCTGCCCCCGTCGATGCCGGGGCGCAGGACGATCACGAGCTGGTCTGCTTCGCCGAGCAGCCCCTGGTTCGCGCTGTCGAGGATGCCGGTGCCGGTATCGAGCAGGATGAGGTTGTAGAAGCGGTCGAGCAGTCCGATCAGCCGGTGGTAGTCCGTGCGGTCGAGCGCCATGCCGATGCGCGGGTCGTCGTCCGAGGCGAGCACCTCGAGGCGGGAGTCCGGCGCCTGGGAGGTGTAGGCCCGCAGCTTTGCATACGTGTCGATGCGCTCGAGGTCGCCCAGCACGTCGGTGATGGTCCGCTCGTTCGGGACGGCGACCCGGTGGGCGAGGTTGCCCGCGTCGGGGTTCGCGTCGACCGCGACGACGCGGTCGCCACGCAGTCCGGAGAAGGTGATCCCGAGCGCGAGGGTCGTCGTCGTCTTGCCGACGCCGCCCTTGCGGCTCATGACGACGACGCGGCGCGAGCCCTCGATGGGCTGGCGTAGCCGCTCTTCGAGCTCGGCGCGCTGACGCTCCGCCGGACCGGGCCCCGGGTTCACTGCGCCACCGGACGCGCGCAGGACGGCCCGACGCCATCCCCGGTGCGGCACGGGTGCCCGGGTCGGGAGGATCAGCTCGTCGCTGAACGCGTCCGCCGACAGGCGGTCCCCTTTGCGGGCTGGGCTCGCGACAGGCGGGAGCGTCACGGTGCGCGCGACCTCGGCGTATGCCGCTGGGCTCGGCGCCCGGGGCGGCGCTGCCTGGGCAGTGGGTGCCGTCACGGGCGCCGGAAGGGCCGCGACATGGATACCCGGCGGCGCCTCCGGGGTCGGCGCGCGGCCCCAGATCTCGTGGAGCACGTAGTCGTCCTGAGCGGCCTGGGTCGACCGGCTCTGTGTGTCGGCTGTTGCCATGGTGATCCCCGTTGGTGTGTGGAGTTGTTCCTTCGGCGCTTCCTTCGGTCGTCTCGTCGTCTGGTTCTTCGGTCGTCTTGTCGAGTGTGGCGCATAGTGCCGCAGTGCGGAGTGGAAAACGCGCTTTCCGATCATCTGGATGATGCGCAGCAGGAGCACTCCCATGCCGAGGAGCGGGACGATCAGGAGCACGAGGGAGATGACGCCGATGATCACGAGCACCGCGTCACCGTCGGTCCATGCGCCCCGCATGGAGATCAGCTGGGAGTGCAGACCGGCCACCATCTGGCTCACGATCACGGGCAGGCTCCAGACCAGCCATCCCATGGCGAGCACGAGCGTCGGCACGACGAAAACCACCCAGGCGACCACGATTCGCCGGGCGCCGGGTCGCAGCTCGGCGACCCGCGGGTCGGGGGGTGTGCCGGGACGCAGGCTCCGCAGCACCGGACCCACGCGGGCGAAGAGGTCGGGCACGCCGGCCACGTCGGCAAGGACGTAGTAGCCGTCGAGCCTGATGGCCGGGACCAGCTGCTGGAGCATCTGGATGTGCATGACGAAGACGGCGAGCACGAAAACGCCCTCGCCGGTCAGCCGGTACAGCGCGCCGAGCGCGATGATGCACCACACGTTGAAGTAGAGACCGCCGAGGTCGGTCCGGATCCGGGCTGACCGGCTCAGCCGGTAGGAGTCCGTCACGTCCGTGTAGAAGGCGGGAACGAGCAGATAGATGCCGATGCCGATCGCCCCGGGCCGCCCGCCGCCGTAGGAGCAGGCTGCTGCGTGCCCGAGCTCGTGGATGAGTGCGCCCAGGTTCAGGGTGATGTAGAGGGCGAGCAACAGAGTCGGTGAGCCGATCACTTGCCCGAGGGCACCGAGCAGGTTCGCATGCCGGAAGAGGCCGATGTCGACGACGAGGGCGCAGACGAGTGCCCCGAGGACGAGCGGCGGGTAGTAGAGGGGCGCGAGCACACGCGCGAAGCGCCGGACCCACCGGGTCGGCAGCAGGGTGCCTCGCAGCGACAGCGAGAGCAGGGGGCGGGCTGTCGGCGCCGGCACCTCGGTGTGGGGGATGGCGTGGAGCGGCGGCCGCTCCTGCTGCTCCAGGTGCCCGCGGTCCGGGTCGAACCCGGGCGTCAGCTGCGGCACGACGAGCCCGAGTGGCACCAAGCGGGTCTCGAGCAGGTGTGCCAAGCCCTCGGTCGTGAGACGACGCCCGAAGGCGTCGCTCACGGCCGAAGCGACCGCGGCCGGGGATCGGGCCGGGTCGAGCTCGGCGAGGACCAGATGGAGCAGCTCGGACAGCTGCACCACTTGGCCGTCGGACCGACGAGCGAGGTAGGTGGTCTTGGCGAGACCGGAGTCCTGGACCTCCCCGAGAAGGTCCAGACCCGCGGCGCGCCCCCATCCGAGCGGCTCGTCGGTTCTCGTGAGGTCATGGCCGACTGACATGGATCCCCTTGTTCCTCACGTAGTTTCGGCAGTGCCGGTCGGCGAGCAGGAGCGATGCCCTCACCCGCCGACGCCGGCTCATGGCAACAGCACCGCGAGGTACTGGCCGGCGAGCGCGGACGCGTTCGAGTTGATCGTCGCGGCGTTGATCGCGAAAGCGAGGTTGACGCCGACGACAGGAGTGACGGTCACGCACGCGAAGTAGCAGAGCGTGTCCCGCGACGGGAGAAGTGTCGCGGTCTGCTCGGCCAGCTCGGCGTCGTCGATAACGGCACATGAACGCATCTGGACTCACATCCTTTCTGCCAGACACAGGTCGTGTTGGCGTGGCCCTCCCCTCGAGCGAGGGCCACGCCGAGTGGCGTCAGCCCTGGGCCACGACGATCGACTGCACGGCAGCGCTGTTGGCCGCGGACAGAACGGTTGCAGCGTTGAGCGCGAGCGACGAGTTGGACGCGTAGATCGCCGCCCAGTTGGCGTCGAAGAAGAGCGTCTCCTTCGAGGGCAGCATCGTCACCATCTCGGTGTCGAGCTCGGCAAAGGTCATTTCCTGCATGAGATTCACCTCCTTTCCGAAGTTCATGCCCCAAGGGAAGCGGGTGCCCCGTGACCCGCCCGTGATGCTCCCGTGCCGCCTGCGTGAAGTTTGCGTGACATCTGCGTGATCGGGTGATCTGGTGCCGCGAGAGCTCTCGGGGAGGGCCGCGGATGACCCGGGACGAGCCAGGGATGCATGGCAACAGCGTTCGACAGGCACCGGCGACGCCCGATTCATGCGTTTTGCTGCGGATGTATCAGCAGATGGGGGACGATGCTCCTAAAGGCGTCAACGCGTTCACGCGCCTTCACATCGAAATCTGAACCGTGCACATGTCGCCCCTGGTGCGGTTCGGGTCAGCGAATGTCGTACTGGCTCGTCCCTCCTCCCGGGGCTGGATCTTGGGGGATCAATGTCCGGATGCAGTTCCACGTGCCGCCTCCATCTACTCGGCTGCTTCGCCCTTCACCTCGACGGAGCCTCGGTCGAGCTCGGCGGGCGCGAGGAGCGGGTTCTCGCTGTACTCGCCCTCCGCGGTCCGCAACGCCGCAGCGTCCTGGCCGGCACCCTGTGGCCCGACACGACCGAGGAGCGGGCCCTGTCGAGTCTGCGCGCGGCCGTGATGCGGTTGCGTCGTACCTGTGAGGGCCTGATCGACGCCGGCCGTTCCCGGATCAGCCTCGGCGACGAGGTCACCTGCGACACTGTCGAGCTGGGCGTCCGGCTCGACGAGGTCGACCGGCTCGGCGACGTGCCGTGGGCCTCGACATCGGAGGCGCTGGCTGCCCTCGGCGGGCGGGAGCTGCTGACCGGGTGGTACGACGACTGGGTGCTCGAGGAGCGCGATGCCTTGCAGCACCGACAGATCCGTGGGCTCGAGTCGCTCGCCGAGGTAGCACTCATGACGGGGCGCGCGCAGCTGGCCGGCGCCTTGGCGGAGCGAGCCATCGGGATCGAGCCGCTCACCGACAGCGCCCAGGAGCTGCTCATCCGGGCTCACCTCTTGGGCGGCAACCGAGCTGCGGCGATCCAGGCCTACCGGTCCTACGCCCGACGTCTCCTGCGCGAGCTGGGCATCCGCCCGTCGGCGTCGATGACCGAGCTCATCGGCAGCACCGGCTTCGTTGCCCGTCCGGTGGCGGCCCGCGTCTGAGCGTCGGCCTCACCGGCGCGAGGTCGCGCGTCCACGACATCGCGCCAAACGGTGATGCCGGGCACCGGCGTTCAGGGCAGGATGTCGTCCAGGTAGGTCGGCAGCATCCGCCACCAGGTCGGCCAGTCGTGGTCGTAGTCCGGACCCCAGTCGTCGACCCGGTTGGGAATGCCCTTGGAGCCGAGCAGGTTGGCGGCGGCCCACGACTCTCCGATGTCCTCCCACTGCCCGCTCCCCGAGGCGAGGATGACCAGCCTGCGTCGTAGCATCTCGAGGGCGGGCCCGCCCAGCCCGGGCAGGAAGTGCAGTGGGGAGGCGAAGTACAGGTCGTCGGTGTAGCCGGCACCCGCGAACTTCTCGATCCGGTACGTGCCGCTCATGCACACCGCAGCGCTGATGAGGTGGGGGTAACGGCAGATCATCGCCAGGGAGTTGAACGCACCGATCGAGGAGCCGGCCACGACGACCGGCAGAGGGCCCCCGCAGTCGGTGTGAATGGCTGGGATGACCTCCTCCGCGATCGCCTGCTCGAACCGGTTGAACAGCAGGAACCGCTGTTGGCTCGAGGCGTCCTGATCCATCAGCGCCCGGCCGGCCACGCTGTCGCACGAGTAGATCTTGGCTCGCCCGGCGTCGATGAGCGGCTGGAGGTGGGCGACGAGCTTGTGGCGCTCGACCTCCTCGGCATCACCGCCGGCCGTGGGGAAGACCAGGACGGGCGCGCCGAAGGTGCCCCATCGGGCGACCGTGATGTCGCTGCCCATCCTGTTCGAGTACCACCGATCCGTCACCTTCATGACATCCTCACTCCTTCCGATCGATCCGGTCGAACGTCTCGTGCCGTCCTGCCGACCGGGATCTGCTGCCGTTCGACGGGCTCAACTCAGCCATGCGGGTCCTTCGAGGGTCCACGGGGGCGCAGGCCGCTCGCAGCCGTGACCCCCGTGTGTGGTCATTCGTACACGAACTTCTGTGGGCCTGGAAACAGCCACGAAAGCAGCTCGCCGAGCCGGTCGCGCCAGTTCTCCCAGTTGTGCCCGTCGCGCGCCTCCGTGTAGTGCACCGCCATGCCGGCCTCGCGGAAGACGGGCACCATCGACCGGTTCGGGGTGATGAGCGGCTCGTAGACGCCGCAGGTCATCGCGATCCGGTCGACGGGGCGGGTCGGCTTGGCCCGGTAGCGGTTGACGAACTTGACGACCGGGTCGAAGTGCGGCCCACCGCCGTGCTCGAAGCCGATATCGGTGAAGACGAGGGAGGCGGACTCGAGCAGGAGGGAACCGAACAGGTCGGGATAGCGCACGGCGGTCGACAGGGACGCGATGCCACCGAACGACGACCCCATCAGGCAGCGCGCCTCCGGGGTGTCCCGCAGCGGCAGCCGCCCGGAGAGCCACGGCACCAGCTCACGGGCGATGAACCGGGCGTGTGGCGCATAGTTGGGGTACTCCTTGAGCCGGTCCCGCGGAGGGACGAAGGCCACGACGAGGGGGGCGACGTCGAGCCGATGGATCAGGTTGTCGAGCACGGTCTTCATCGCGGTGTAGCCGAGATAGTCCCCGCCGTCGTGCACGATCAGCAGCGGGTAGCGGATCGCCTCGATGAATCGGGCCGGCAGGTAGACCTGGACCGGCTGGTCGCGGCGCAGCGCCTTGCTCCGAACCACTTCCTCGAGAAGGCGGCCGGGTCGGGCCTCCGGGTCGGGCTGCACCCAGTCCGGAACCCGGTAGCCGACGGCCGCGCACACGGACGAGGAACCCAACGGACTGTGCGCGAGGCGCGGGTTGAGGGGGTCGTCGAACCGTTCGTACGTCTCGCCTCGGCGCACCTCGATCTGGTACTCGACCCGAGATCCCTCCGGCAGCACCGTGGTCACGGCGAACAGGTCGGTCTCGGGCAGCCGCTTCATCGGCAGCGGGTCCGGCAGGCCGACGACCCGGTGCCGGACGCTGACCCCGTCGGCCTCCCCGCGCCACAGGAAGGTCGCCCGCTCACCCTCGACGATCGGAGACCCGTACCGTGTGACGAAGCGGTCGATGGCGGCCACATCGAGCGGCACCCGGTCGCGCAGCCGGTTGATGGCGAGTCGGCGCGGGCTCATCGGCCCTCACCCGCCGCCGTACCGACCCGGTCGCCCACGGTCTCGACGGCGCCCAGCTGCGTGACGACTCTGGCCCCAGCCGGTGCGCCGGTCTGCCCGGACGGGAAGCGCAGGATGGTGCCGTCGTCGAGCAGGACGAGCTGCTTGCTCGGGAAGCGCCGGGCAAGGACCGCGAGCCGTTCCGGATCGTCGAGCCTGAGCCGCCGCCGCGCGTAGGGCAGGGCGATGATCCCCGGAAGACGAGCCAGACCGTGGTCGTGGCACTCGGCCGCCGTGACCTGCTGCGGGGTGAAGTCGTGGAACAGCACGACGCGTTCGGTCAGGGCCATCGCACCCGCGGACCACGCGACCACAGGAAGCTCCTCGGGCAGCTCGAGCGAGAACATCCGCAGGGACTGCAGCAGGAACCCGACGTGCCCGCCGGCGATGACGGCAGCGACGCTGTCGCGCAGGATCGCCTCGACCTCGCCGCGGTGCCACCCGATCACGGAGCTGTCCCGCACCGACACCTGCTGGTCCATCTCGCGGTAGAGCTCCTTGAGCTGGTCGGCATACCACCGGTCCACCTCACGCACACCCTGCACGGCACCGGTGAACGCCGCCGTCTTGAGGCCATGGGGCGACGAACGGTGCAGCACCGCGTGCGCCGCATCGACGGCCGCCTGCAACCGCACTCCGTAGAACTTGCGTAGCTCTTCCTGCCGGTCACGGAAGGTGAGCGCGCCCTTGGCGAAGACGGCATCCTTGGTCATGACGTCGACAAGCCGGTTGTAGAGCCGCAGGTTGCGGCCGCGGCCGTCGAGCTTCTTGACGAGCTCCGCGTCGTCGTCCTCCCGCTCCTCCCAGCCCGCGTTGATCATCGCGACGGGTCCGTCGACGTCGAGGGAACGCACCGCGCTGGTCACCGTGACGGTGAACCGTTGGGGACCGAGCAGGATCGTGGTCATGGGCACCTGTGGTGCGGGCCTGTCGTCACGGTGGTATGACGCTCATCCGGCGTGGACGTGGATGGTGCGTCCCGCGTCGTCGAGCATGCCACGCAGCTCGTCGTAGTCGGGGTGCCGCATCCGCAGCCAGGAGTTGGCCATATAGCCGGCCTCGACCGGCTGGGTCGAGCTCCCGCGCCCCGGGAAGTTCGTATCGAGCACCCACTTGCCGTGCCGGGCCATGAACGCGTCGATGCCGGAGTACCCCTGCACCGTCCCGTCACGGTCCGGTCTCAGCGCGACGATGCCGGCGGCATACGGGCGCCGCATCGGTCGCTCGGGAGTGCCGTGGGTGATGATGTGCGCCCACTCGCGGTAGACGTCGACGTCGTTGCTCGCCGAGTACAGGTCCCAGCAGCCGACCCCCGGGGGCCGGGCCCCGATCTCGGAGAACTTCAGGCCCTTCGGGCCGTAGAACCACTCCATGTGGGTGGCCGACGTGCCGATGCCGAGCGCCTCGATGACGCGCCGGCCCAGATCCCGGACCTCGGCGTAGAAGGGGTTGCCCTCCATCCGGTTGGTCGTGACGAACTGCGGTGAGATCCACCGGCTGCGCATCGCCTCGAGGACGTTCGGGTAGTAGTGCGTCGCCCAGTCGTGCGCGACGTGCCCGCCCACCGTGATCGTGTCGTAGAAGCCCTCGTGACCCTGGACGAACTCCTCGATGGCGATCGAGCTGGCGCCGGTCTCGCCGAAGTGCTGCAGGGCCGCGGCGAGCTCCCCGTCGTCGTCGACGCGCACCGTCCCGGCTGCGCCGGCGCCGGCCCGTGGTTTGAGGATGAGGGGGTAGCCGACCTGGTCGGCGAACTCCTTGGCCTCCTGCGCGGTGTCGACGGCGGCGGAGGCAGCCGTCGGGACCCCGGCCTGGCGCAGCGCCTCCTTCATCGAGGGCTTGTCGCGGCAGAGCCACGTCGTGTGGACCGACGTGCCCGGGATGCCGGTCGCCTCCCGCACCTGCGCGGCGGCCATGGTGTGCGCCTCGACGGTCGACTCGAGGGCGTCGATCCACGCGTAGCGTTGGAAGAACTGGACGGCCTCGGTCAGCTGGCCCACATCGGTGACGTTGCGCACCTGGTAGTAGGCCTTCATGGCACCCCGCAGGTCGTCGCCGAGCTCCTGCTCGCCGGACTCGCCGATCCCGAAGACGTTCGCGCCGACCGAGGCGAGCGCGTGGACGAACAAACGCTGGTTTGCCGGGAACCCCGGCTCGATGAAGACGATGTTCACGAGCCTGAGCCTAGGGGGGAGCACCCGAGTTCGCCATGCGTCGGGCGGAGGAGGTCAGAGCCAACCCCGCTCCCGGGCCACTCGGGCGGCCTCGGCCCTGGTCGAGGTTCCGGTCTTGCCGATGGCCGAACTCAGATGGTTGCGCACGGTGCCCGCGGACAGATGGACCCGGCCTGCGATGGATGCGACGGTCCCCCCGTCGAGCGCGACCCGGAGCACCTCCCGCTCTCGGTCCGTCAGCGGGTTTGCCCCGTCGACGAGGGACTCTGCGGCGAGCACCGGGTCGACGACGCGCAGACCGGCGTGAACCCGGCGGACCGCCTCGGCGAGCTCTCGAGCCGGGGTGTCCTTGACGACGAACCCGGCGGCGCCGGCCTCGAGTGCCCGGCGCAGGTAGCCGGGCCGTCCGAAGGTGGTCACGATCAGGGCCCGGCACGCCGGCAGCTCCCGGCGCAGCTGCTCGGCCACCTCGATGCCGGTCGCACCCGGCATCTCGATGTCGAGCAGGCAGACCTGCGCTTCGGTGCGCCGGGCCGCGCCCAGCACCTCGTCGCCCCGGCCCACCTCGGCGACGACCTGCAGGTCGCGCTCGAGCCCGAGCAGCGCCGCGAGCGCGCCCCGGACGAGGGCCTGGTCGTCGGCGAGCAGCAGCCGGATCGGCTCACTCATGCAGTCACCTCCCCTTCACGACCACCGTCACAGGACCACCTCGAGAACAGTTCCGTGCCCGTTCTCGCCGGGTCCGACGCTCAGCCGCCCACCGGAGCTCTCGACCCGTTCGCGCACCCCACGCAGGCCGTTGCCCGGCGGGCTTCCGTCCACGCCTCGCCCGTCGTCCATGACGCGAAGCAGGTTGGGGCCGAGGTCGATCCGGCACGTCGTGGCGCCGCTGTGCCGCACGACGTTGGTGACGGCCTCGCGCAGCACCCACGCGAGGACGGTCCGGTGTCTGGGGTCGACCTCGTCCGCACCGACCGGGACACCGGCCCGGATTCCGGCGCCGGTGAGCGCCGTCCGCGCGGACGCGAGCTCGACGGACAGGCGGGCCGCACGCAGCCCCCCGACCGTCTCCCGGATCTCCGCGAGGGCCTGCCGGCTGAGGGCCTGGATGTCGGCCAGCTCGGCACGGGCCCGCTCCGGGTCGATGTCGATGAGCCGCTCGGCGAGCTCGGCCTTGACCGTGACGACCGTCAGCGAGTGCCCGAGGACGTCATGGACGTCCCTGGCCACCCGCTCCCGCTCGGCCACGAGGGCCAGCTCGCGCGACATCGACTCGTAGCGGGCCCCCTGGTCGGTCATGGCCCTGATCCCGCCCGTCATCACCCCGACGGCGACGACGATGGCCGCCACGACCCACGAGCCGTCCCCGGGGGCGAGGGCGAGGCTGACGTAGAGAGCCACCGCCACGGCGACGGCGAAGACGGCGATCCCCCACCGCAGGGGCATCACCATCATCGCGAAGGCGGTGATGAACGGCAGGTAGGTGGCTCCTTCGGTGCCGACGAACGGCACGCTGACGACGGCCACCGTGACCAGGGCGAGGAGGTACCCGCCCGCGACGCGGGCGGAGGGCAGGTGCTCGTCGTCGAGCTGGTTGAGGTGCCAGAAGGCCCCGGCGTAGATCGCCGCAAAGGTCGTGACGAGCGCGAGGCCGAGGGCGACCCACCACCAGGCCCGTCCCGACGAGAGCACGTGCGCCACGGGGAAGCCGAGGAAGAGCAGCCAGATCGACTGGATGACCCACCCGAAGCGCGCCCAGGGGTTGCGCCGGGGTCTGCGGCTCCGGCGCCCGGACTGCAGGCCCCCGGACTGCAGGCCCTCGGCCTCCATGCCATCCACCTCCATGCCCTCGACCTCCACGGCGCACGCCGGGTCCGTCACGCTTTCTGTCGCGCCTCTTCCCGCCGCTCCGGGCCTTCCTCGCTGGCGCTCGGTCGTGTCCTCGCGCCGGTCGGCGCTCACTGCCGGTCCCGGCCCCGCTTCACGAACCAGGTGGCCAGCATCCCAAAGATGATCGTCCACCCGACGACGTTGGCCACCGGCACCCAGAGCGACTCCAACGACCCGTCGGCGAGGTGGCCCTCGGTCAGCGGGTAGCGTGCGAGGGACGCGACGCCGTACAGCGGGGTGAACCGGCCGACCGTCAGCAACACCCCGGACAGCGGGACGAAGACGTTGCCGAGGAAGGCGAAGATCACCACGGAGCCGCTCGCGACCCCGATCGCCGACTCGCTGCGGAACGCCGAGCCGATGAAGATCCCGTAGAGCGCGAAGACGACGGACCCGGCCAGGCAGAGCAGGCCGCTGTACAGCCAGGCACCGGACGTGCCGGTCGCACCGGTCCAGGCGCCCAAGGCGTAGATGAGCAGGATCGGGATCGCCGCGACCAGCAGGGCGATGACGGCCTTGACCGCGACGTACTGCGTGTCGCGCATCGGGGTGAGCCCGAGCTGCCGGCCCCAGCCCTGCATCCGCTCGGTCGCGGCCTGTCCGCCGGTGCCCGTCGTCGCGGTGACCGCACCGTAGGCGGCCATGCTGATCATGACGTACATCGCGACGTTGCCGTTGCCGATGGTCTGGTCCCGGGCATCGATGGTCGACCCGAAGATCAGGTAGAGGAACGCGGGCAGGACCGCGGTGAAGAACAAGCCCACGGGATCGCGCAGGACCCGCTTGATCTCGACGAGGGTGTAGGTGGCGTTCATCGCGTGAGCTCCTCTGCTCCGTGGTGCTTTCCGTTGTCATCGGGTATGCCGCTGCGCCCGGTCCCGTCCGTGTCCGCGGTCAGCGCCATGAAGGCCTGGTCGAGGCTGACGGTCGACACCTCGAGGTCGCGTCCGCCGAGGTCGGTGAGCAGCAGGAGGGCGACGGCGTCGGAGTCGCTCGTCGTGACGACGACCCGGTCGCCGCGTTCGGTGACGTCGATGACGCTGGCGGTGGTCCGCAGCCGGGAGATCGCCGGCGCCAGGGCCCCGTCGTCGACCCGGGCCGAGACCTGCCTCCCGGCGGCCCGGCCCCGGATCTCGGCCGTCGTGCCGTCGGCGATGACGCGGCCCTTCGCGACGAGGACGATCCGGTCGGCGAAGGCGTCGGCCTCCTCGAGGTAGTGGGTGGCGAAGACGACGGTCCGGCCCGAGTCGGCGTCGTCGTGCATCGTCGCCCAGAAGTCGTGCCGGGCCGTGACGTCCATGCCGGCGGTCGGCTCGTCGAGGACGAGCAGGTCGGGGTCCGGCAGCAGGGCCAGGGCGAAGCGGAGCCGCTGCTGCTCGCCGCCGGAGCACTTCGAGACCCGACGGTCGGCCAGGCTGCCCAGCCCCGCTCGGTCGATCACCTCCTCGACGGGGGTGTGAGCGGCATACGTCGAGGCGATCAGGCGCACCGTCTCGCGGACGGTGATGTCGCGCAGCAGCCCACCCGTCTGCAGGACTGCGGAGACGCGTCCGGCGCGGATAGCCTCCCGAGGCGGGCGGCCGAAGACGCGAGCGGTGCCGCTCGTCGGCTCGGTGAGGCCCAGGACCATGTCGAGGGTCGTCGTCTTGCCGGCGCCGTTCGGGCCGAGGAAGGCGACTATCTCGCCGGGCCGCACGGTCAGGTCGATCCCGTCGACGGCTCGGACCGGCTCTTCGCGCGTACCCCGGAACGTCTTGACGAGATCGCGCAGGTCGATTGCTGGTGCGAGGTCGATGTCCATGCTCCCCAGTCTGCGCGGGCACGGGCCGACCCGGGTGGGACAGACGTCCCGACTTCGGGATGACAGGTGTCATGCTGCGAGCGTGGACACGCTCGTCACGATCATCGCCCTGCTCGGCGGGACGGCCGTCGTCGTAGGCGTCGCCGAGCGCATCCACCTGCCCTACCCGGTCCTGATGCTGATCGCGGCAGCGGGCGTCTCGCTGATGCCGTGGGTGCCGGCGCTGGTCATCGACCCTGAGCTGATCCTGCCGCTGTTCCTGCCGCCGCTGTTGTATGCGACGGCGCAACGCACGTCATGGTCGGTCTTCCGCACCCGCTGGCGCTCTCTCGTGCTGCTCGCAGTGGCGCTCGTCGTCGTGACCGTAACGGCTGCGGCCGGGGTGTCGTTGCTCATGGTGCAGGGGATGACGGCGGCCGCAGCCATCGCGCTCGGCGCCGTCGTCGCACCGCCCGATCCCATTGCGGTGGAGTCCGTCTCGAGCAAGGTCGGCATGCCACGACGCCTGACGTCTGTGCTCCAGACGGAGGGCCTGTTCAACGACGCGATGGCCATCGTCATCTTCCAGGCCGCGATCAACGCGGTCGTCGCGAAGCAGGGAGTCGGCTGGCAGGTCGTGCCGGCCTTCGTCGTCGGCGCGGTCATCGCCGGTACCCTCGGTTTCGCCGCGGCGTGGTTCGTCGGATGGCTCACCGCGCTGCTGCCCAACCTCGTCGCCCGTAGCGCGATCACCGCAGTGGCGCCCTTCGCCGTCTATCTCGTCGCAGAGAAGGTACACGCCTCCGGGGTCGTCGCCGTCGTCGTGATGACCGTCGAGCTCGGCCGCCGTTCTCGTCCGCAGGACTCCGCCGAACGCCTGGCCCGGCAGTCGTTCTGGGGCATCGTCGAGCTGCTCATGACCGGTCTGGCATTCGGGCTCATGGGGATGGAGCTGGAGGTGATCCTCACCGACGAGAGCATCGAGATCGTCCCGATGCTGCCCACCGTCGCCGCCGTGTGCGTGGCCGTCATCGTCGTCCGGTTCCTGTGGATGCTCGCGATCCGGCTGCTCGGTGGGACCGAGCAACGCACGGCCGTCCCGGGAACCCACAGGGAGGTGCTCGTCCTGACCTGGTGCGGCATGCGTGGCCTCGCGACGATGGCCCTCGCGCTCTCGCTGCCCCAGACCGACGGCGCCGGAGACCCGTTCCCCGCACGCGCCTTCATCATCGTCACCGCCGCCGGCGTACTCGTCACGACGCTCGTCATCCCCGGCCTCACGCTGCCCAGCCTCATGCGGGTACTCAGGCTGCCGAGGGATCCCCAGGGGGAGCGTCGACGCGACCGGGCTCTGGCCAAGCGAGCCCGGGACGCCTCGTTGAGGGCGCTCGAGCGGGCGCCCGAGTGGGCCTCGATGCCGGAGCCGATGCGCAACACCCTGCGGCGCCGGATCGGCGGCCTGCAGCAGTTGCTGAGCCGCGACGACGCCGATCTCGACCCCGAGGCCCAGGCCAGGATCCATGAGTCGCTCACCGTGGCGGAACGGATCATGCGCGCAGCACTCGACGCCGGCCGGGAGGAGATCCTGCGTGCTCGGCGAGAGGTCGGTGTCGACCCCGAGGCGGCGGACCGGGTGCTGCACCGACTCGACCTGCGCACCGTCATGCTGGACCGTTGATGGCCCACTTCAACGTGACGCGCTCGGCGCCGGTCTCCGCTGCCCAGGCCTGGGAGCGGGTGCTCGACCTGAGGGCGCACGGCGAGGTCATCCCGTTCACGACCGTCCGGGCTGCGGCGGGCCTGACCAGAGGGTCCCGCTTCGTGGCTCGCACGGCTGTCGGCCGGGTCGGGTTCGACGACCCGATGGTCGTGGAGGCCTTCCGACCGCCGCTGGCAGACGTGCCCGGGTTTGCCCGGATCCGCAAGGAGGGCAGGGTCATCCGCGGGCGGATCGACCTCGTCATCACGTGCCCCAGCGCCCAGGCCGGCTGCTCGAGCGTGACCTGGATACAGGAGATCTCGGTGTACGGGGTGCCGCGCCTGCTCGACCCGATCGTCGCGGCCGGCGCACGAGCGGCCTACGGATGGGGCCTGGGCCGCCTGCTCACCCGCCCCCTTCTACGTGCGATTGAAAGGTGAGGCAGGAGGCCGCCCTGCGCCCGGCCTGCGGTTCGCGCGTCATCACCTCGGTGACAGCGCTACGAACCGGACGATCTGCTGTCACGGATTTCGGCTGGGCACTATCACCCGTGACGTGCCACGCTGTCCGCAGAAGCGAGCGCTGTCGCTCGTCCGCGAGAGAGGAGCAGACGATGAGCGAACCTACCTCGGGTGCCAAGCTGAGCTTCGGGAACATCGCCTTCGACTGTCGCGACCCGGTCGGGCTGGCTGGCTTCTACGCTGGACTGCTGGGCGGCGAGATCGACGCGGACACGGAGGGGGACTGGGTGTCGCTGCACTGGGATGGACCAGACCTCGCCTTCCAGCACGCCCCCGACCACGAGCCACCGCAGTGGCACGGGGGCGGGCAGCAGGCCCACATCGACTTCATGGTGGCAGACGTGCGGGGCGCCCACACCCGGATCCTCGAGCTCGGCGGCCGAGCGCTCGACCCGACCACCGACCCCCGACCCGGCCACGAGGGCGGTTTCCGAATCTATGCGGACCCGGCCGGGCACCCGTTCTGCCTCTGCCGGCCCAGCCCCGACGCCTGGCGCTGAGGGCTCGCTCACGGTGTCACCTCACCTGACGAGGTCGATGAAGGGGCCTGAGAGCACGACGACCGTCACTGCAGCGGATGCGAGCATCACTGGACCATAAGCGAACTCGGTGCGGCGTCCGGCACGTTGGACGATCAGGAGCGTGACCGCCACGACCCCGCCGAGCAGGAAGGTGGTCAGGGTCGCGAAGATGACGTGCGCCCAGGAGAGCCAGCCGAGAAGGAGCCCGAGCAGACCGGAGAGCTTGGCATCCCCGAGGCCCATACCCCCTCCCGGCGCGACGAGGACGAGCACGAAATAGGCTGCGAACAAAGCGAGCCCGGCAAGAACCGCACGGAGCAGGTCGTCCCAGCCGTCGGTGGACCACGAGCACAGGGCCAGGAGGACGAGCAGGACCGGGTAGGCGGGCAGCTGGATCCTGTCCGGGAGGCGGTGCACGTCGAGATCGATGACGGCGAGGACCACCATGACCCAGGTCGACGCGAGGTAGACGACGGGGACCAGGACTGGCATTCCTGGCGAGGTCGCCCACCAGGTGGCGGCGGTCAGGACCCCGGTGACAGGGGCGACCCAGGCGGTGAATCTCGTTGGGAATGAACGCTCCTCGTCGAGCCGGTAGGAGCGTTGCCGGAGCCGGGACTCGATGACGAGCCCAGCCACGACACCCGCGATCACGAGCAGGGCGTAGGCGACGGGGGCCGGCATGTGGAGCTCCTCGGGTCGGGTGTCGATCCGCCCCATCCTCGCGCAGCCTTGTCTCGATTGTCCCGGAATGCACCGCGAGCCGAGGCACCCGGGGCTGGACGTGAGCCGGCCGGTACCCGACTGCTGGGGGGCTGGTTGGAGCGCGTCCTCGGGCTGTCTGGGACATGGCGCGCAATCCGGGCGCATACCACAAACTGGACACTGGCAGGTCTGAAAAAAAACTTTACGAAGTCTTTAACAAGTCTTTGCCATTTCAAGGACAAGTGTGTGCTGGGTCGCCTAATGTCCTGGTTTGTCAGGGGTACACACCGGGTGAACCCCTCCAAACATGGAGGAAACTCACATGACCAAGCTCGCTGCCAGGATCCAGACCCGCGTCAACGTCCAGAAGGACAAGGGCGCCACCGCCGTCGAGTACGGCCTGCTCGTCGCGCTGATCGCCGCCGTCATCGTCGGCATCGTCGTGACCCTCGGTGGCCAGATCAACGCCGCCTTCACGGAGGTCTCGAGCAAGATCAGCGGAACCCCGTGACCTG
This sequence comes from Intrasporangium sp., assembly GCF_030452765.1. Classification (GTDB taxonomy): domain Bacteria; phylum Actinomycetota; class Actinomycetes; order Actinomycetales; family Dermatophilaceae; genus Intrasporangium_A. The sequence continues at coordinate 14,682 of NZ_JAKDLO010000022.1, read as the reverse complement.
AGCATCGCCGACGCGGCCCTCGTGCGGGGGGCGAGGGCCGCGTCGCCGGTCGCTTGACCAGGCAAGACGGAGCCGGCAAGACCACGCGGCAACCACGCAACGCCATGCAAGACCGCGTAAGACCACGCAAGACAAAATAGTCAGGGGTAGGGTCATGAGGCTCGTTCGTAGCCTGCGCGCTCGCGGAGCCGAGCGCGGCGCCGCAGCAGTGGAGTTCGCCCTGCTGCTGCCGTTGATGTTCCTCGTCATCGCCGGGATCGTCGACTTCGGCCGGGCGTTCTTCACCCAGATCGAGCTGACCAACGCGGCCCGCGAAGGAGCCCGGGCAGCCGTCGTCAGCTCGATCAGCGCCGGTGACATCCAGGCGCGAGCCGCGGCATCGGCGCCGGGCATCGGCGGGCTCTCCGTCGACACACCCACCATCTGCCCCGCCTCCGGAGGGGGCAACGCAACCGTGACGGCCCGGGCGACGTTCGACTGGATCCTGCTCCAGCCGGCGCTGAGCATGGTCGGCGCGGGTGCTGCCCTGCCGACCAGCCTCTCCTCGACGGCGGTGATGAAATGCGGCGGCTGAGCAGCACCGGCCCGAGGGGCGAGGCCGAGTCCTCGCGACAGCGCCGACGCGAGCGCGGCGGCGTGGCCACACTGTTCGCCATCCTGCTGGCGAGCGGGGTCGTCATGGGCATGCTCGCCCTCAGCGTCGACGTGGGCAGCATCATGCTCGAACGGCGCCAGTTGCAGAACGGCGCGGACGCCACGTCCCTGGCACTGGCCCAGGCCTGCGCCGAGAACTCGGCCGACTGTGCCGACTCGGGCCCGGAGAAGGCGAGCCTCGAAGCGCTGGCCGGGCTCAACGCCGGGCGCGACGGACTGGCCCAGCTCCAGTCGCGGTCCGACGCGGCCAACGGGATGTGTGGCCGCGAGGTGCCCACCCTGCCCGAGTGCAGCTCGGCCACGACCAACGCATCGATCACCGACCTTGCCGAGTGCCCGCCGCTGCCGAGCTGGCTGACCTCGGGCAGCGGGGCATCGGTCCCCTACGTCGAGACCTACACGCTGACCAGGTCGACCGAACCGGACGACACCGTCCTGCCCAGATACTTCTCGCAGATGCTGACCGGAGGCGGCGCGGACACGTCCGTGTCGGCATGCGCCCGCGCGGCCTGGGGGCCGGCGGGAAGCACGGGAGCGACCCTGCCATTGGTCATCGGCTACTGCGAGTGGGCCAAGAAGACGGAGGTCGACGGTGTCCCGGGCCGCAAGTACGCTCCCGGCCCGCCCTACTCACCGGCCCCCGGGGACTCCAGCACGCCCCTGCCTGCCGAGATCGCAGCCGGCGGCTACGCGACGGGGATCTTCGCCCACGACTCCGGCGACCACAAGTGCGATACCGGTCCCGGCAAGTACTACCCCGGCGGGTTCGGCTGGATCGACCCGACCGGACCGTGCACGGTGACCTTCGCCGACGCCGGGAACGTCCCGGGCTCGACCGGGGCCTCGGCCCCCGGCTCGTGCAAGGACAACAACGCCATCGCCAAGTACGTGGGCACCGAGGTCTACATCCCGATCGCGGACTCCGCCTCCGGCACGGGCTCCGGCGGCTCGTTCGGGCTCTCCGGCATCGCCTCCTTCTACCTGGCCGGATACGAGCAGGTGCCCGCGGCGAAGCCGCAGTCCTACGCAGCGTTCAAGCAGCCGGCAGGGGTCTGCACGGGCAAGTGCAACGGCTCCGTCAGCTACATCTGGGGCTGGTTCACCTCCGGTCTCATGCCTGCCGACACGCCCATCGGCACCGGCCCCTCGCGGGGCGCCAACGTGGTCACGCCAGCCGGCTGACCCCGATCCACACCATCTGGGAGAAGCAAACAATGAACCGACGCATCGTCGCGGTGATCGTCGCGGCCATCCTCGCGGTGAGCGGCGGAGCACTCGTGCTGGTCTACGCCAGGAACGCGGACAACCGGGCCATCGCGGCCGCCCAGCCGGAGACGGTGTGGGTGGCGGACAAGCTCATCCCCGCCGGCACGACGCTCAAGGACGCCGAACGCACCGAGCTCATCACGAAGACCAGGGTGGCCGGCGCGGCCCTGCCGGCCGGCGCCCTGCAGAGCATCGACGCGGACAACAACGCATTGCTCGCCCTGTCCGACGTGCAACCCGGTGAGTACCTGCTCAGCGCACGGTTCGGGTCCCAGCCGGTCGGCACCAAGGCGATCGAGGTGCCCTCGGGCATGCTCGCCGTCTCGGTCCAGCTCAAGGACCCGGCCCGCGTCGGCAAGTTCGTCACGCCCGGGTCACACATCGCGATCTACTCCTCGTACCAGATCAAGGCGATCGGTCAGGACGCGAAGTCCAAGGCGATCAACGAGGCCGACCTGCAGGGCACGAGCGTCCTGCTCGACGACGTCCTGGTCATCGGCATGGGCGACTCGCCCCTCTCGGCGCCCAGCCGGTCCCAGACCCGCGACCCGAAGGAAGCCGAGACAGCCTCGGACGCCCCGAGCTTCCTCGTCACCGTGGCCGTGAAACCCGACCAGGCGACCCGGCTCATCCACGGCATCAACGAGTACGAGCTCTATGCGGCGCTGCGCGGCTCCGACGTCAAGCTCGACGCCAAGGCCCAGGTCAACGACATGACGATCTTCAAGACGCCGGTGCTGCCATGACGATCATCTGGGACCACGACCCCGAGGCTGCCGAGACCTACCGGATCGCCCTGGGCGGCGACGTGGTGCAGCTTCAGGCCGGCCCGCGGGTCAGCCGGGCCCTCGAGCAGGACGCGTCACACGACCTCGTCGTCATCGGGCCGGACATCCCCCTGGACGACGCCTGCGAGGTGGCCGAGCGGGCCCGGGTCGACCACCCCGCGCTGGGCGTCATCCTGCTGCGGCACCGTCTCGAGGTCGGCGCGCTGGCGCAGGCCCTGCGCAGCGGCGTCCGGGAGGTCGTCCAGGCCGACGACCAGAGGGCCCTGGCCGACGCGGTGCGTCGCAGCGCCGCCCTGACGGTGCAGCTGTCCGGACATCTGCCCGGCTCGGGCGGGGCGGAAGGCAAGGTCATCACCGTCTTCTCGGCCAAGGGCGGGGTCGGCAAGACCACCCTGTCGACCAACCTCGCCGCCTACCTGGCCTCCACCGGCGCCACGACGCTGCTCGTCGACCTCGACCTCATGTTCGGTGACGTCGCGATCAGCCTGCAGCTGCAACCACACAGCTCGATCCACGACCTCGTCGCCATGCGCGGCCACCTCGATGCCCAGGGACTGGAGTCCGTCGTCACGGTGCACGAGGACAGCGGGCTGCACGTCCTCGCCGCACCTGCCGACCCGTCCGACGCCGACCGGGTACCGTCCGAGGTGGTGCTCGAGCTGCTCCGGGTCGCCCGTTCCACCTACACCTACATCGTCGTGGACACGCCGCCCTCCTTCACCGAGCACGTCCTGGCGGCGTTCGACGTCAGCGACCTCAACCTGCTCATCGCCACTCTGGACATCCCGGCGGTCAAGAACCTGCGGGTCGCCATCAACACGCTCGACGCCCTGGGCGCTGCCCGAGAGGCCCGCCGCGTCGTGCTCAACCGCGCCGACACCAAGGTCGGGCTCTCGGCGAACGACGTCGAGACCGCCCTGAAGCAACAGATCGCGGCAAGCGTCCCGAACAGCCTCACCGTGCCGGCCTCGGTCAACCGTGGCGTGCCGATCGTCCTGCACGAACCGCGCGGACCGGTGGCCCTGGCCATCCGAGAGCTGGGCGACCACGAGATCCGACAGCGCTTCGGTGAGGTGCTGCCAAACGGCACCAAGCGCAGCTTCAGCCTGCTCAGGAGCATCAGATGACGACCCTCGCCGACCGACTCGACGCCGCCCGACAGGTCCAGGGCGCCGTCGGCAGCACGCCGGACACGATTCGAACCGGCCCCGGTGCCGTCAGACGGCGCGAGGCCGACCCCTTCGCGCAGGTCAAGGAACGCGTCCACCAGGCACTCGTGGACTCGCTCGGGCCGCGCCTCTACGACCCGCACCTGTCCGAGAGCGAGCTGGCCGCGCAGGTGCGCACCACCCTGCAACAGGTCATCGACTCCGAGCAGACCCCGCTGTCGCATGCGGACCGGACCAAGATCGCCCAGGACGTCTCGGACGACATCCTCGGCCACGGACCGCTGGAACCCTACCTGCGCGACGTGGATGTCACCGAGATCATGGTCAACGGCCCGGACAGCATCTTCGTCGAGCGGGCCGGCAGGATCCACCCGGTCGACGCCCGCTTCTCCGACGAAGCCCACCTGCGCCGGACCATCGACAAGATCGTCTCGCGGGTCGGGCGGCGCATCGACGAGGCGAGCCCGATGGTCGACGCCCGCCTCACCGACGGCTCCCGCGTCAACGCCGTCGTCGCTCCGATCGCCTTGGACGGTGCCCTGCTGACCATCCGCAAGTTCGCCGCCGACCCGCTCACCGACGACGACCTGATCAGCTTCGGCACGATGACGCCAGAGGTCCGGGACTTCCTCGTCGCGTGCGTACGCGGCCGGCGCAACATCATCATCTCCGGCGGCACCGGTTCCGGGAAGACGACGACCCTCAACGTGATCAGCTCCTTCCTGCCCGGCGACGAGCGCATCGTGACCATCGAGGACGCCGCCGAGCTTCAGCTGCGCCAGGACCATGTCCTGCGACTCGAGTCCCGGCCCGCCAACGTCGAGGGCCGCGGCGCCGTCGCCATCCGCGACCTGGTACGCAACTCGCTGCGGATGCGGCCGGACCGGATCATCGTCGGCGAGGTCCGCGACGGAGCAGCCCTGGACATGCTGCAGGCGATGAACACCGGCCACGACGGGTCCATCACGACCGTGCACGCCAACAGCCCACGGGACAGCCTCTCCCGTCTGGAGACCATGGTGCTCATGGCCGGTGTCGAGCTGCCGGTCCGCGCCATTCGAGAGCAGGTCTCCGGCGCGGTCGACCTCATCGTCCAGCAGACCCGCCTCAATGACGGGTCGCGCCGTATCGTGGCGATCACCGAGGTCGTCGGCATGGAGTCCGACGTCATCACCCTGCAGGACATCTTCACCTTCGACTACTCGGCCGGACGAGACGAGTCCGGCCGCTTCATGGGCCGGCTCGAGGCCACCGGCATCCGGCCCAAGTTCGCCCAGGACCTGGCCGACCACGGTGTCGAGCTGCCCACCTCGCTCTTCGGCCGGAGGGCGTCGTGATCCGGGCAACCCTGCGCCGCGTGGCCGTAGCCATGGCCCTCGCGCTGGCGCTCGCCGCCGTCCCGGCCACCGCTGCATCGGCCGCCGACCCGGTCACCGTCGGGATCAGTCAGGTCGCCGCCAAGGATGCCACCGTCACGGGCATCCTCACCCTGAGAAGCAGGTCCTCGGTCCGCGTGGATCCCGCCTCGGTCAAGGCAACGATCGACGGCAGGTCCGCCCCGGTGACGATCAAGCAGGCGCCCAGGCTGCAGCGCCGGGCGATGCTCGTGATCGACACGAGCGGCTCGATGGGCGCGGCCGGTATGGCGACGGTGCGTACGGCCACCGCGCGCTACCTGAAGGACGTCCCCGCGGACGTCCTCGTCGGAGTGGTCACGTTCGCCGACACGGCGGGTGTCGACCTGGCCCCCACGACCAACCGCGCCGCCGCCCAACGAGTCGTCGACGGGCTCGTCGCCCGCGGCGACACCAGTCTCTACGCCGCCATGCGCAGCGCCGTGACGGCGTTGGGCAAGACCGGTGACCGAAGCATCGTCCTGCTGAGTGACGGCGCGGACACCATTGCCGCGGACCGGGCCAAGGCGCGTGCCACCGTCACCAGAGCCCTTGGGTCCGCAGGGGTGCGATCCGACGTGGTCCAGTTCAAGACGACGGATCCCGACGCCGCGAGCGCGCTCAAGGGATTCGCGGCGGCCAATGGCGGCTCGGTCGTGCCCGCCGGAAACACCGCGGCGGTGACCGCAGCCTTCCATGAGTCGGCCAAGGCCCTCGACGCGCAGGTGCAGTTCACCGTCACCACCCGCCGAACGGCCACCGGCACCAAGACGCTCACGATCGCCGGCGTCGCCGCGGGCACGCCCTTCTCCTTCACTCGGTCCGTCACGTTCGACGCCTCCGTTGCAGCACCGGGCACCGCGGGCAGCACGGCGCCGGCTGCGCCCGCCACGGCAGCCCCGGCGCCGACCGTGGCAGGTCCGACGCCGCCGCTGCCGGCCGCCCAGAGCCAACCGTGGCTGCTGTGGCTGGCCCTGCTGCTCGTCGGCATCGCCCTGTTCGCCGGGATCCTGGCCGCGACGACACCCACGCTGCAGACCACTCGGGAGCGACGGGTCGGGTCGATCGAGACCTACGTCGCCGCTACCCGAGGCGCGCGCTCGAAGGCGAAGACACAGCCGACGGCCCTGAGCGAGCAGCTGATCGGCTTCGGCGACCGCTACATGCAGGGCCGCAAGTCGACGAAGCGCACGATGGCCCTCATCGAACGCGCGGACCTGCCCTTCCGAGCCGGAGAGTGGTTCGTCATCGTGTCGACCGCCGTCGTGACCGGCAGCGCGTTGGGTGCCCTCCTGCTGGGCGGCGGGCCCATCGGGGGCACACTCGGGCTCGCCCTGGGCGGTCTGCTCGGGCTGATGCTGCCAACCGTCTTCCTGCACGTGCGGGCCAACCGCCGGGCCCGCGCCTTCGAGCGGGTGCTCCCGGACGTGCTCACCCTCGTCGCGACGAGCCTGCGCAGCGGTTTCGGCCTGCCGCAGGCCCTGGACGCGGTAGCGCGCGATGCCGCCGACCCGGCCGCCAAGGAGTTCTCACGCGCCCTCGCCGAAACGCGGATCGGGACCGACATCGCCGACGCACTCGAGCGCATGGCGACCCGGATGGACAGCACCAACATGCGCTGGGCCGTCATGGCCATCCGCATCCAGCGCGAGGTCGGCGGCAACCTCGCCGACACACTCAAGACGACAGCGGCCACGCTGCGCGAGCGGGAGAACCTGCAGCGGCAGGTGCGCACCCTCTCCGCCGAGGGCCGACTGTCGGCCTACCTCCTGATCGCCCTGCCGATCGGCCTGTTCTTCCACATGATGATGGTCAACCACGAGTACATCAGCCGCCTGTGGACGAACCCGCTGGGCATCGTCATGGCGCTCGTGGCCGTCCTGCTGCTGGTCCTCGGCGCCTTCTGGATGCGTCGAGTCGTCAGGATCGAGGTCTGAGCATGGCTGTTCTTCACATCGGTGTCGGTCTGCTCACGCTGGCCATGCTCGCGGGCACGATCACCCTGGTCACCAGCTCGAGCCGGTCGAAAGGCGTCGCGAAGTCCCTCAGCCTGATCGATCAGGCGGTCGGTCAGCGCAACGCCGTCAGGACTGAGCTCGACGCGAAGGACCGGCTGGTCACGCCGGTCCTGGACCGGACCCGCAGGCTCGCGGTGGCCCTGTCGCCGAGCGGGACGAACGAGCAGCTGGCCCGCAAGCTCGACCAGGCCGGCAACCCGAGGCCGTGGACCGTCGAGCGGGTCATGGGGGCCAAGGGAGCCACGCTCATCATCGGCGTCGTGCTCGGCCTGGTGTACGGCGGCATCTCACTGCGCGGCCTGCTCCTCGCGCCAGTACTCGGTGCGGCGCTCTTCTTCCTGCCGGACCTGCTCCTGCACAACCAGTCGCTGCATCGTCGGGAGGCCACGAGCAAGGGCCTCGCGGACGCGCTGGACATGCTGACCGTGAGCGTCGAGGCCGGCCAGGGCTTCGATGCCGCGCTCATGCAGGTGGCCCGCAACATCGAAGGCCCCATCTCGGGCGAGTTCGCCCGAGTCCTGTCAGAGATCCAGATCGGCAGCTCCCGTCGTGACGCCTTCGCCGCCATGGGAGACCGCGTCGCGCTGCCTGAGGTCAGGAACTTCACCACAGCGCTCGTGCAGGCCGACCGGCTCGGCCTGCCGATCGGTGCGGTCCTGCGGGAACAGTCCGCCAACATGCGCCTCATCCGCAAGCAGAAGGCGGAGGAACAGGCGCAGAAGGTCACCGTCAAGATCCTCTTCCCGTTGATGCTGTGCATCCTGCCCGCATTGTTCGTGGTCGTCATCGGCCCCGGTGCACTGAAGATGATGGAGATGTTCACGAGCATGAACGGCTGATGACACCGGTCTGACCGATGCCATCCCCAGCGCATCCAGCGCGACACGCGGGCGAGCGTCTCGATCGGGGGCGTCGAAGGTGCGAGGATGAGGAACACATGAGTCCCAGCAGAGTCAGAGAAGGCGGCCAACGTGGTTGGATCGTCCCGATCGGCGGCGCCGAGGACAAGGACAACGGCAAGGAGATCCTGCGCCGGTTCTTCGACCTGTGTGGCGGTAGGGGGGCCGAGATCGCGGTCATTCCCACCGCCAGCCAGCGCAACGGCACCGGCAGCCGGTACGAGCACCTGTTCGGTGAGCTGGGCGCCGCCAAGGTCAGCGTGCTCGACTTCGACACGCGTCGCGACGCGCAGGAGCGCAACCGGATCTCACGCATCGAGCACGCGTCGGGCATCTTCATCACCGGCGGGAACCAGCTGCGGCTGTCCACCATCCTGGGCGGCACCCCGATAGCGCAGGCCATCCGCGCCCGCAGCGCCGAGGGGGTCCCGGTGGGCGGCACCAGTGCCGGCGCCAGCATCCTCAGCGAGCACATGATCGCCGGCGGTGCCAGCGACAACCCGACCCCACACGCCGACGGTGTCCGCCTCGCTCCGGGTCTGGGCCTGACCAACCGGGTCGTCATCGACCAGCACTTCCGCCAGCGTGACCGCCTCGGTCGGCTGCTCGCCGCACTGGCCTACAACCCGTTCGCCATCGGGCTCGGGGTCGACGAGGACACCGCCGCCTTCATCAGCCCCGAAAACGTGATCGAGGTGGTGGGCAGTGGGTCCCTCACCGTGATCGACGCCGACGACCTGCAGTTCTCGTCGATGGCCCAGCACGACGACGACGAACCGGTCTGCATGCTGGGGGTTCGCCTGCACGTCCTGACGGCGGGCGCCACGTTCAACCTGATGACCCGCAGCGCTGCCGCCGGGGCGCTGGCGCCGGTCAAGGACTGAGGCTCTCTCGCATCTGGGTCGGCGTGGGGTCCCGGCCGGAGGTGCTGCCGGGTTTGCGCGTCGGGTGCGTGGGGTTTCGAAGGGCGCCTCGAGGGTGGCACGATACGACAGCACGTGGCTGCGTGAACCGGGCCCGGCGCCAGTGCCGATCGAGGGTTGGAGAGCCCAATGCGGATCCTGAACCGTAATGTCTATGTCGGGCCGTCGCAGTATGCACGGTTCCCGGTCATCCGCCTCGAGCTCGACCTCGGTGAGCTGGAGAGCTGGCCGACCTCCAAGCTGGGTCCAGGCTTCGTGGACGCGCTGCTGGAGGCCCTGCCCGGCCTGGACGAGCACGGCTGCTCGTATGGCGAGCCCGGTGGCTTCGTGCGCCGGATGCGCGAGAGTGAGGGCACCTGGCTCGGTCACGTGCTCGAGCACGTGGCGATCGAGCTGCAGAACATCGCCGGCGAGGCCGTCACCTTCGGCAAGACCCGCAGCATCTCCGACGACCTGCCCGGGGTCTACTCGGTGGTCTACGAGTACGAGCAGCGCGAGGAGGGCATCGCCGCCGGCGAGCTGGCCCTCAAGCTGCTGGACTCGCTGCTGCCGGAGCACCTGCGGACCGCGACTGACGAGACCTGGGACTGGGACGAGGAGCGCGACGACTTCATCCACTACGCCCAGCGGCGGGCGCTGGGACCGTCAACGGCGTCGTTGGTGAAGGCCGCCGAAGAGCGTGACATCCCGTGGATCCGTCTGAACGAGCAGTCCCTGGTGCAGCTCGGGCACGGCCGGTACCAACAGCGTATCCAGGCCACTATCACCGGACGCACCCCGCACATCGCGGTGGAGCTGGCCTCCGACAAGGAGGAGACCAACACCATCCTTGGCGAGCAAGGGCTACCGGTGCCCCAGCAGAGGCTGGTTCGCAGCGCCGACGCGGCCTGGCGTGCCGCTCAGCGGCTCGACGGACCGGTGGTGGTCAAGCCCTACAACGGCAACCATGGCCGCGGCATCACCATCAACATCACCAGCGAGGAGGATGTGCGCTCGGCGTTCCAGGCCGCGCAGGAGCACTCGCGCTCGGTGATCGTGGAGACCTATCTGGCCGGTGAGGACCACCGGCTCCTGGTGATCAACGGCGAGCTCGTCGCGGCGACCCGGCGCACCCCGGGCCACGTGGTCGGTGACGGCACGTCCTCGGTCGCGGCGCTGGCCGAGCAGGTCAACAGCGACCCACGCCGCGGCGTCGGCCACGAGAAGGTGCTGACCCGGCTCAAGCTGGATCGCGAAGCCGAGCTCATGATGGAGCGCAAGGGCTACACCGCCGACAGCGTGCCGCCTGCCGGTGAAGTCGTGTACCTGCGCTCCACCGCGAACCTGTCCACCGGCGGCACCGCCACCGACGTCACCGACGTCATCCACCCGGACAACCGCGCCATGGCCGAACGCGCTGTGCGCGCCATCGGGCTCGATGTCGGCGGCGTCGACTTCCTGTCCACCAACATCGCCGAGAGCTTCCGGACGATCGGTGGCGGCATCTGCGAGGTCAACGCTGCGCCCGGCTTCCGCATGCACATCGCCCCGAGCGACGGCACCCCGCGCGATGCCGCGGGCCCGGTGATCGACATGCTGTTCCCTGCGGGCACGCCCTCGCGTGTGCCGATCGCGGCCGTCACCGGCACCAACGGCAAGACCACGACCGCACGGATGCTGGCGCATGTCGCCAAGATGGCCGGCTACACCCCGGGCCTGACCACGACCGACGGCGTCTACATCGACGGCCAGCGCACGGTGGAAGGGGACATGACCGGGCCTGTCTCCGCTCGCATGGTGCTGGCCGACCCGACGATCGACCTGGCCGTGCTGGAGACCGCGCGTGGCGGCCTGTTGCGTGCCGGCATGGGAGTGCGGCAGGTCAACGTCGGCGCGGTCATCAACGTCGCCTCCGACCACCTCGGGCTGAAGCGGATCGACACCCTCGAGCAGCTGGCCGAGATCAAGCGGGTCGTGGTGGAGGTCGCCACCGACTGCGCCGTGCTCAACGCCGACGACCCCAACGTGGTGAAGATGTCGGCCTACACGGACGCCGAGGTGATCTGCTACGTCACGATGAACCCGTCACACCCGCTGGTGCGCGAGCACATTCGCGCCGGGGGCCGCGCCTGTGCTCTGGAGCAGGGCGTCAACGGCCACATGATCACCCTGTACGACAAGGGCAGCCACATTCCGCTGATGTGGACCCACCTGATCCCGGCCACGCTGGAAGGCCGGGCGCTGCACAACGTGCAGAACGCAATGATAACGGCGGCGACGGCATACTCGCTCGGCATCAAGCTGGACGCGATCCGGCAGGGCCTGCGCACCTTCGACACGACCTTCTTCCAGGCGCCCGGGCGGATGAACGTCTTCGACGAGCACCCGTTCAAGGTGATCATGGACTACGCGCACAACGCGCAGGCCGTCGGGGTGATGGCCGACCTGGCGCAGCGCCTCGACGCCGAGCGGCGGATCGTCGTGGTCGCCGGTCCCGGCGACCGCCGCGACGAGGACCTGCACGACATCGCCCATGCCGTCGCCGGCAAGTTCGACCACTACATCTGCCGACGCGACGACGCGCTGCGCGGTCGGGAGGACGACGAGGTGCCGCGGATCATCGCCAAGACCCTCATCTCGGACGGCGTCCCGGAGGATGCCATCGACATCGTCCCCGACGAACAACAGGCGGTCGATGCCGCACTGCGCATGGGACAGCCGGGCGACCTGGTGCTCGTCTTCGCGGACGCGCTGACCCGGGGCTGGAAGCAGATCATCCGCTTCCAGCCGGACGGCGACGTGCCGAAGGCGACCCCGCGGGCGGAGACCCCCACGCTGGAGACCACGCTGGACGAACGGATCGTGGCCGCCATGGAAGGCGTCGTGCGCGACGAGCGCGGCCTGCGCTTCGAGCGCGAGGAGAGCGATTGAACGGCAACGCCGAGCAGGTCGTCCCGTTCCAGGGCTCGCGGCGCCTGCTCGGCGCGAACCTGTACTTCGACGGTGTCGGGGTGGTGCTGGAGACCACGCCGGGGACCGAGCTGGACGAGGCGGCGCTGATGCGCTGGCGAACGGATGTAGGGCGCGCCCGCGAGGCGATGGGCTGGCCCGTCGGTGCGATCGTCGCGCGCCGCCACGCCGGTGGTGTCATGCTCGCCTTCGAGGCACCGCTCGACCAGCTGCTCACGGCTACCGAGGTCAACGAGTGGTCGCTCTACGTGGCGCTCGGCCTGCGGGCAGGTGCCGGGCCGGCGGACCCGGACAGCGACGACACCCGACCGCACGTCGCACACTTCTCCGAACCCGAGGCCACGGCGGTGATGCGCAGCATGGCGCGCGCCGAAGCCCAGCCAGCCCTGGTAGACCTACTCGATGCCGCTGCCAGCCGCGGTATCCCGGCGCACGTCGACGACGAGCGGGTGTCGGTCGGCGAAGGGGTCCACGCGCAGCAGTGGCCGATACCGGATCTACCCGCTACGACGGCCGTGGACTGGGCCCGGCTCGGCGGCATCCCCAAGGTGTTGGTCACCGGCTCGAACGGCAAGACCACCACGGTGCGCCTGATCGCGGCGATGCTCGAGGCGAGCGGCACAGTGGTCGGCTACAGCTGCACGGACGGTCTGGTCATGGACGGGGTGACGGTCGAGTCCGGCGACTACTCCGGCCCGCTCGGCGCCCGCACCGTGCTGCGCGACGATCGCGTGCAGGCCGCCGTCCTCGAGGTCGCGCGCGGTGGGATGCTGCGGCGCGGGCTCGCGGTGACAGGGGCGCGTGCCGCCGTCGTGACGAACGTCAGCGCCGACCACCTGGGCGACTACGGCATCGACAGCCTCGAGGACATCGCCAGCGTCAAGCTGCTCGTGGCCAGGGCGCTGGCTGCGGACGGCATGCTGATCGCGAACGCGGACGACCCGGTCGTCGCCCGGCACGCGCGGGCCACCGGCCGGGACGGGATCGCGTGGTTCGCGCTCGATCTCGACCTGGCGCTGCCTGCTGGCGGCAGGGCCTGCGGCGTCCGCGACGGTCACCTGGTGCTGGCCGACGGCGACCGCCATCATGACCTCGGCGAGATCGAGACGATGCCGCTGACCGTGGCCGGGGCCGCGCGGTACAACATCGCGAACGCCGCTGCCGCGGCCCTGGCGGCATACGCCATGGGCGTCGAGCCGACGCTGATCGCTTCTGTGCTGAGCGGATTCGGGTCCTCGCACGAGGACAACCCCGGGCGTCTGCAGCACTGGCGGCTCGGGGACATCGACGTCCTGATGGACTACGCACACAACCCGGACGGGCTCGGCAAGCTGTTGCACGTCGCAGCCAGCCTGCGCCGGGACGGGCGGCTGGGGCTGCTGCTCGGGCATGCCGGCGATCGTCGTGACGAGGACTTCAAGGCGCTGGCCGCCGTTGCCGCCGCGGCCGCGCCGGACCGCGTCTGGCTCAAGGACCTGGGCCCGGAGTACCTGCGCGGTCGCGCCATCGGTGAGGTCCCCGACATCATCCGCCGGGCACTGCGGGAGCACGGCATGCCAGAGGAGTCCCTGCCGGTCTGTCTCGACGAGACGACGGCCGTCCGCCAGATGCTGCAGTGGGCCGCGCCCGGCGACCTGCTGCTCCTGCCGGTGCACGCGCGCAGCCACCGGACCGCCGTGGCCACGCTGCTGGATCGGCTGCAGCAGGAGGGCTGGTCCTCCGGCCAGCCGCTCCCGCCCACTGACCCCGCCACCTGATCCCGCGTCCGAGTGGGCCAACCGGCCGGAACGAACTGCGGCCCGAGCGCGTGTTGAGCACGCCGCGGTGGCCGAAGCCATGGTCGTTCCGGCCGGTCGGCCCTCGGTACGACTCGCCCTCAGTACGACTCGCGGGCCGTGTCGCCGGTGTCCGGGATGAACGTCGCGGCAAGCGCCTCGGAGCCACGAGCCAGCAGGGCGACGTCCGCGCCGACGAGGACGAACGTGGCGCCCGCATCGAGATAGGACCGTGCCACGGCAGGGTCGAAGGCGTTGACTCCGACGGGCTTGCCCGCACCGCGAACCGCCTCGAAGGTGCGAAGCACGGCGGCCACGACGTCCGGGTGGGACTGCTGACCGAGCAGGCCCATCGACGCGGCCAGGTCCGAGGGGCCGACGAAGACGCCGTCGACACCGTCGACCGCGACGATCTCGGCCGCTTCCTCGACCCCGGTCGCGGTCTCGACCTGGACGAAGAGGGACACGTGCTCGTCGGCGTGGCCGAGGTAGTCCTCGACCCGGTTCCAGCGAGCCGAGCGGGCCAGGGCCGACCCGACGCCGCGCCGACCACGCGGCGGGTACCGCACCGCCTCGACCACGGCCCGTGCCTCGTCACCGGACGAGACCATGGGCACGAGCAGGTTCTGGGCCCCGAGGTCGAGGACCTGCTTGATCGTCACCGTGTCGCCAGTGGCCACCCGCACCACCGGGGTGACGGGGTAGGCGGCGATAGCCTGCAGCTGCCCGAGCACCGACTCGAGGCCGTTGGGCGAGTGCTCCATGTCCACGAGCAGCCAGTCGAGCCCCGCCCCGGCGCAGATCTCGGCGACGAGCGGCGAGCCGGAGGACACCCACATCCCGATGA
>NZ_JAKDLO010000135.1 GCF_030452765.1 Intrasporangium sp. | reverse complement strand
CTTCGCCACCGACTCGGACGGCGGTGACCCGAGGATCGCCGATGTCCGGTCCCGGCTGAACACCGCCTGGACCGGCTCGCAGCGACCGCCGGCCAAGGCCAAGGCCAAGCTCGACTCGCAGGGCAAGATCTACGTCCGCGACCGGATCGCGATGCTCTTCGACGAGGGGTCGTTCGTCGAGGACGGCCGCTACGCGAACTCGCTCGCCAAGGGCCTGCCGGCCGACGGCGTCGTGACCGGCCGCGGCACGGTCGAGGGCCGACCGGCGATCGTCATCGCCAACGACCCGACCGTCAAGGCCGGCTCGTGGGGCAAGCGCACGGTCGAGAAGATCGTGCGGGCCACCGAGATGGCGTTGCGCGAGGAGCTGCCCATCTTCTGGTTCGTCGACTCGGCCGGAGCCCGGATCACCGACCAGGTCGAGATGTTCCCGGGCCGTCGCGGCGCCGGGCGGATCTTCCACAACCAGGTGGCCCTGTCCGGCCGGGTGCCCCAGATCTGCTGCCTCTTCGGGCCGAGCGCCGCGGGTGGTGCCTACATCCCGAGCTTCTGCGACGTCATCATCATGGTCGACGGCAACGCCTCGATGTACCTCGGCAGTCCCCGCATGGCCGAGATGGTCGTCGGCGAGAAGGTGACCCTCGAGGAGATGGGCGGGGCGCGGATGCACTGCTCGGTCTCCGGGGTCGGCGACCTGCTCGCGCAGGACGACACCGAGGCGATCGAGCTGGCCCGGCTCTACTTCTCCTACGTGCCGGGCAACTGGCGCGACCGTCCCCCTGCCTATGACGTCGAGGAGCCGCTCGAGCCGCTGACCAAGCACACGGTGCCGGAGAAGGAGTCGGTGCCCTTCGACGTCCACGCCGTCATCGACGGCCTCGTCGACGAGGACTCGTTCTTCGAGCTCAAGCCGCTCTGGGCGGGCGAGCTCGTCATCGGGTTCGGCCGCCTGGGCGGCGAGTCCGTCGGCATCCTGGCCAACAACTCGATGGTCAAGGGCGGTGTCCTGTTCACCGACAGTGCCGACAAGGCGGCGCGGTTCATCTGGCTGTGCGACGCGTTCAACATCCCGATCCTCTACCTGGCCGACGTGCCGGGGTTCATGATCGGCTCGGAGGTCGAACGCGGCGGGATCATCCGGCACGGCGCCAAGATGGTCTCGGCGGTCGCCTCGGCGACGGTGCCGCAGTTCTGCGTCGTCATCCGCAAGGCCTACGGTGCCGGGCTCTACGCGATGGGCGGGCCCGGCTTCGGACCCGACGCGACGATCGCGCTGCCGACCGCCCGGATCGCCGTCATGGGTCCCGAGGCCGCCGTCAACGCGGTCTACGCGAACAAGATCGCTGCCGTCGAGGCCGAGCAGGGGGAGCAGGCGCGGGACGCCTACGTCGCCGAGCGCCGCGCGGAGTACGAGCAGGATGTCGACATCGAGCGGCTCGCCGCCGACCTCGTGCTCGACTCGATCGTCGAGGCCGACGAGTTGCGCAGCGACCTGCAGCATCGCCTCGCGTATGCCGCCCATCGCGACCGGCACTTCAGCCTCAAGCGTCGCTCGGTCCCGCCCGTCTGATCGTTCCCTCGGCGCGCCTGCTCGAGGTCGGAGGGACCGGTGCTCGTAGGCTTGGGGAGCCACCGCGCCCGCAGGCGGGCGCCGGTGGCTTCGGTCAGCACGAGCCAGGGGGTCAGACATTCTCGCCACGGTCGAGTTCGCGGGACCGAGCGCCCGCCGCGCCAAGGTGCCGTTCTACCGTCGGTTCGAGGTGTGGTTCCCCGCCGCGGTGTACCTCGTCTCGCGGATCTTCGTGCTCATCGCCGGCACCTACCTGTCGCGGTACCAGATCGCCCTGCCGATCGGCCTCGAGCGGATCCGGATCACCTACCCTGTCCCCGCCGATCCCGGCTATCTCGGCGTCATGACGAACTGGGACGGCCAGTGGTATCGCGTCATCGCCGAGAACGGCTACCCCGGGGTCCTGCCGCGGACGGACCTCGGGGAAGTCGACATGAACCCGTGGGCCTTCTATCCCGTCTTCCCGCTGGCGGTCGGGGCGATCATGTGGGTCACGGGGCTGCCGTTCGCCATCGTCGGGCCGGTCCTGTCCACCCTCATCGGCTTCGCCGCGGTCCATCTGCTCTTCCGCCTCGTCGACCGCGCGGTCGGCCGCTGGGAGGCGATCGTCGCCGTCGTCGCGGTCTGCTTCTACGTCGCGTCACCGATCTTCTCGGCGTCGTACACGGAGTCGACCGCGCTGCTGCTCGTCGTCGTGTGCCTCATGCTCCTGCGCGCGCGACGCTATGGCTGGCTCGTGCTGGCGCTGCTGGTCCTGGCCCTGTCCCGCAACGTCGTCATCGCGATGGTCCCGGTGATCATCGCCCATGCCGCCCTCCGGTGGCGCCAAGGCGACGAGGGGTCCGATCCGGTCCGGTTCCGAGTCGGGATGGCTGTCCTCGCGCTCTATGCCGGGGTGCTGACCTGGCTCTGGCCGTCGATCGCCTCAATCGTGACCCAGACGCCGGGCGCCTACACCCAGACGATGCTCGCCTGGCACATCAAGACGAGCCTCAAGCTCTACCAGTGGTGGAACCTGGTCTACGACTACGCCGGCATCCTCGGCCAGGTCGGCGGCATCATCGCCGTCGCGGCCTATGCGTGGTGGATGCTCTCGAGGCACTCCTGGCGGTGGGGTCCCGAGCTGTGGGGCTGGGCCGGCGCCTACCCGGCGTACCTGCTCCTCGTGACGAACACCACGCCGAGCCGGGTCCGCTACGCGATGCTCGCCTTCACCATGGCGCTCATCCTCGCCTCGGCCCTGAGGTGGCGGCCGTGGCGCCGCTACCGCTACTGGCTGTTGGGGGCGGTGGCCGTCGCCGGGGCAGCACAGATGTGGTGGTACACGGCGAACTACCTCGTGATCGACACCCTGTCCACGACCTCGTTGCTCTACCCCTGACCGGTCGCCGGTGTGACGACCTCGAACCAGCCGATCCCGGCGTCGTTCAGCAGGTCCCGCAGCAGGGGCAGGGACAGGCCGACGACGTTGTGGTGGTCGCCCTCGATCCGGGTCACGAACGGGCCGCCGAGACCGTCGATCGTGAAGGCTCCTGCCACCCGGAGCGGCTCACCGGTCGCCACGTAGTGCCGGATCTCTTCGTCGGTGAGCTCGGCGAAGTGCACCGCAGTCGATGCCGTGGCACCGATCGTCGCGCCCGTGCCGGCGTCGCGGTCGTCGATGAGCCAGTGTCCCGTGTGGAGCAGACCCGACCGGCCCCGCATGCGTCGCCATCGGGCGGCCGCCTCGGCCGCGTCCGCAGGCCTGCCGTGCACCTCCCCGTCGAGCTCGAGGACCGAGTCGCAGCCGAGGACGACACCGGACACGTCGTTGCCGCTGGCCACCGCCTCGCACTTGGCTCGGGCGAGCAGCAGCGCGATGTCCTCGGGAGGCAGGGCGCCGTAGCGATCGGCTGCCTCTGCGACCACCGCGTCCTCGTCGACGTCACTGACGACGACGACCGGCTCGACCCCCGCGGCCCGCAAGGTCGCCAGCCGGGCCGGGGATGCGGAGGCCAGCACGAGCGGGACGGTCCCGGTGGGCAGGCGCGAGGTGGGCGGCATACGGGCGAGCGTATCGGGGACACAAGTAGATCGGCCCCCGGCGCGATGCCGGGGGCCGATCCATGGTGCCCTGATCTGTCGATCCGGGTCAGGCGTCGATCACCAGGTGTAGAGCTCGTTGGCGATCTGCTCGCTGACCCCGCGGCTCACCGAGCCGGTGCCACCGACGACGACGACGTCGACATCGGTGTCCGCGACCGTGGCGAGCGCCGCCTTGGTCACCGGGGTCAGCTTGTTGTTCTGGGTGAGCAGGAGCGCACCGTCGTGGTTGGCGACCCAGCCGCCGGCCGCGACACCGTCGGCGAAGCCCTCGCCGCTGACCACCGCGATCTTCTCGATCGGGTTCTTGAACTTCGAGAACAGCATCGCTGCCGTCGCGTAGCGGTCGGAACCCGAGTTGGTGTCAGCGACGTCCTCGACGCCACCGCTCTTCGCCGCTGCCTCTGCCTGGCCGCCGACGGTGTGGATCTCGATGCCGTTGGCCCAACGACCGATCCGGTCACGCTGGTGCACCAGGAAGTCCATCGTGAAGCTGTCCATCTGGCCGTCCTTGGTGAGCAGCACCACGCCGGTGTTGTCGGCCGCGGCCGCACCGGCCGCCAGAGCATCCGGGAAGTTGAGACCGGTCGCGAGGTAGACGTTGATCGTCCGCTTCGTGGCGTTGGTCTCGTAGGCGCGGCGAGCGACCGAGACCGCGATGCCGGTCGCAGTCTCGAACCGGTCGATGCCCCGCTGCCGGACGACCGTGCCGGGAGCGCCGATGGCACCCTCGAGCTGGGCGCGCGCCGACTCCGGGAAGATGCCGGTGCCGCCGACGAGGATGGCGTGCTTGAACCCGCCGTCGGTGATGGCGGAGAGCACCCGGCTGTCGATGGAGCCGGTCTTCGTCAGCAGGATCGGCGCGTCGTAGACGTCGGCCAGGGGGCCGGCGGCCAGCGCGTCGGCGAAGACGTCCGAGCGGGCCACGATGACCCAGTCGTTGCTCCGCTTGGCGTTCCCGTTGGCGGTGAACCACTTCGTCGAGGAGTGCATGAGCTTGATCGCCGTGCTGACACGGTCGGGCCCTGCCACCCGGAAGAGGTTGTCGAGGTTGTTGTCGATGGTGAACTGCTTGCCCATCGAGTCCGAGTTGTCCTGGTACGGATCGGTGGGTGAAGCCATGGCCGCGGTCGAGAATGCGACCGCCATGGCGAGTGTGGCGCCGACCACGGAGGTGGCGCGGAGTGTCTTGCTCATTGGTGTCTCCTGATCCTGTTGTCTGCTTCGCATGCACGCCCCTGCCCCCCCGTTTGAGGCCGGATCTGTTGGGTGTGTTGCATTCCCTGTCGTGCATGCAACGTGAACGTTAGCGCACCAAAACGACACCGCAAGGGCAAATGGCGAAATTCTTGAAATGCCGTCAAGCTCACTTATCGGATAACATGGGTAACGTCCCATCTTATCGGGCGAAAGGGACGATGATGGATGATTCGACCCTCGAGAACGTTCTCGGTAGGCCTCTGTGGGGTACGGAGGACTGCGTCCCGGACAAGTTGGTCGAGCGCGGTTGTGCTGACTTCGAGCCTCGTCAACTGTCCTGTACTGAAAGAGAATTCGTACTACAGGGGGTCACTCGGTGACTCGGTGCCGTCCAGCTGCATCGGTTGTGGGCTGATCGAGGCCGCACCGAAGAATAGGACATTTGAGCGTGAATGTGACCAGGCGCCCCACAGTCCGATATTTCGAGCATATTGGCGTCCGTTCCCGGGCAAACGAAGGCCCTCCCCTCTTCGATGTGAGGGGAGGGCCCGCGCTTGTCACGCTCGCAGACGAAGCGGAGACGAGGCCAACATTAGGTCATTGCGGGTCGCCCTGTTATCACTCTGCTTTATGGAATGGTGGTTTGCCCTGAAATGAGAGGTCGCCGAGCACCGCGTCCCGCAGCGTGTCCAGGCCGACCCCGCCGATGTCGAGTGCCCGGCGGTGGAAGGCCTTGAGGTCGAAGGCATCGCCCTCGCGCCGGCGCACCTGCTCACGCAGCTGCAGCCAGAGCCGCTCGCCGATCTTGTAGCTCGGTGCCTGTCCGGGCCAGCCGAGGTAGCGGCTCAGCTCGAAGCGCAGGACCTTCTCGTCCATGAAGCCGTAGCGGGTCAGGTAGGTCCAGGCCTTGTCGTAGTCCCAGGCGCCGCCGCCGACCTCCTGAGGTGCTTCGAAGTCGCAGTGCACGCCGATGTCGATGACCACGCGCGCAGCCCGGAGCGACTGTCCGGCAAGCCATCCCATCCGGTTGCCGGGGTCGTCCATGTATCCCAGCTCGGCCATGAGCCGCTCTGCGTACAGGGCCCAGCCCTCGCCGTGACCTGAGGTCCAGGCCGCAAGCCGACGCCACCTGTTGAGCAGCCCGGAGCGGTACACGGTCTGCGCCACCTGCAGGTGGTGGCCCGGGACACCCTCGTGGTAGACGGTCGAGAGCTCGTTCCACGTCCTGAACTCGGTGTTGCCCTTCGGCACGCTCCACCACATCCGCCCGGGCCGGCTGAAGTCCTCGGACGGACCCGTGTAGTAGATCCCCCCGGTCTGGGTCGGGGCGATCAGGCACTCGATCCGCTGCACCGGCCCGGGGATGTCGAAGTGGACGTCCTTGAGGTTGCTGATGACCTCGTCGGCGCGTTCCTGCATCCACGCCTTGAGCGCGTCGGTGCCGTGCAGCTCGTACCGCTCGTCGGCGTCGAGGATCTCGACACCCCGCTGCACGCTCGCACCTGTCTCCAGCCCGTCGGCGATCGCCTGCATCTGCGCCGTGATGTCGGCGACCTGCTGCTGACCCCATCGGTAGGTCTCCTCGAGGTCGACGACGGCACCGAGGAAGTAGCGCGACTCGAGCGCGTACCGGTCGCGACCGCAGGCGTCGGCCTCCGGGGCGTGGGGGAGCAGCTCACGCTCGAGCCAGCCCGCCATGTCGCGGTATGCCGCCGACGCCGCGTTCGCAGCGTCCGCGAGCCGGGTCCTGACGTCGCCGTCGAGGGTAGCTGAGGACCCGTCTGCCTCGGTGACCGCCGCTTTGTCGAGGATCGTCGTGAAGTAGCCGTCGTCGTCGCTGAGGTCGCGACACTGCGTCGCCGTCTCGCGGACCTGGCGCGCGGGTGAGACGAGGCCGCGGTCGCGGGCCGCAACGAGCGAGCGCTGGTACTGCTCGAGAGCGGCCGGGATCTTGGCCATGCGGGTCGCGACGACGCGCCAGTCGTCCGCGGTGCGCTGCGGCATCAGGTCGAAGATGTCACGGACCTCCTGCAGCGGGGAGTTGATGACGTTGAGCGACATCTCGTCGAGGCCGGCGGCATACCGTTCCTCGTCGAGGCCGAGCCGCTCGGCCATCGCGGCGATCGTGACCTGGTCGACCTCGTCGACGGGAGTTGCGTCGCGCAGCTCCTCGAGAGTGCGACGCCGCAGCTCGCTCTGGGCGGCGAGGCCTGCCGGGGAGAGGTCGTCGAGGTCCTCGTCGTGGCCGGGGATGCCGAGATAGGTGGCGCCGATGGGGGACAGCTCGACCAGCCGATCGAAGTAGCGTTCGGCGATCCGGTCGACCGTGGTTTGTGGGCGTCGGCCCGGGCTTGCATCACTGGTTCTCGTGGTGTCGGTCACCCGCCGAAGGTATCCCAGCCACCGCCGACACAGTCGTCCAGAGATGCGGGAGATCGGACGTGCGTCACCAGCTGTTGTAGGGTCGCGACGAACCGCCAGCTTGCCAAAGGGGATCGCACCATGGCGACGGACGCCCGTAGGTGGACATTGCGTCCTGCTGTAGCCGACGATGCTCCCGCGTTGCAGGAGCTGTTCGCCGTGGTGTTCGGCCACGACCGTGGCGCGGAACACCACTCCTGGAAGTTCGACCGCAACCCGGCCGGGCCCCCGGTCGTGGTCGTCGCCCAGGACGGTGCTCGCATCGTCGGTCAGTACGCCCTGTGGCCCATGCGGCTGGCCATCGGGACTGACCTGATCCTGGGCGCACAGTCCCTCGACACCATGACGCACCCAGACTACCGAGGGCAGGGCATGTTCACCGCCTTGGCGAGAGAGTGCATGGACTTGGCCACGCAACGTGGCATAGAGGTGCTGTTCGGGTTCCCCAACGAGGCGAGCTATCCCGCCTTCGTGGGCAGGCTCGACTGGGACCACACCGGAGACGTTCGCCAGTACTCCAGGATGCTCAAGCCGTCGCTGCACCCCCGGACCCCGGCGTGGGCTGGCGCCCTGAGCGACGCAGCCGCGAGGTGGCTCCCCCGAGGCGGTCGGACGGACGTCCCCGTCTCCGGCAACCCCGCACCAGCCGAGCTGTCCCGGCTTGCGGCGGCCAGGCACGATCGGCAGACCTGCGCTGTGGATCGGTCCCCCGAGTACCTCGCTTGGCGGCTGGGGTCCGGCTCGGGCCAGCACTATGAGTGGGTCGTCGTCGGCCCGCCCGAAGACCCCCACGCCGTCGCTGTATGGGGCAAGGACCCGTTCTCGACGCGAGCACGACTCGTCGAGCTCGAGGGACGCACTGCCGATGCTCTGGCATCGGCAGTGGCGCTGACCACGCAGAATGCCCTTCAGCAGGGCCGGAGCGAACTGCTCGCGTTCGCCCAGCGCCCGGATCTGCGGGCGGTGCTGAGGAGGGCAGGCTTTGTCCCACGCGGAGGACTGCCGCTCATCGTCAGGAAGCAGACCGGCAGGCTGATGCGCGGGAACGTGCACCGACACTCGGCATGGTCGGTGTTCGGAAGCGACCTGGACACCTACTGAGTCGATGAGGAGCCGTCTGGTGCAGTCCGTCGCCCCGCCTCTGCCCATCTCGACCCCCGATGGGGCGAATCAGTGCACCCATCCGGACGTGCTCTACCTTGAGGACGGCTTCGTCGGGTACCCGTACGTCATGGCGATGACCCCCTACCCCTTCGGTGAGGACAGGTTTGAGAATCCCTGCATTCGGGTCTCCCACGATGGGATCGCCTGGACCTCGCTGCCCGGCGCTCCCGATCCGGTGGTCCAGCCGTTGACGGACACCGACTGGCACTGGTCCGACCCTGACCTCGCCTTCGTCGACGGCACCTTGCACCTCGTCCTACGCGGGTGCACGCGAGGGAATCCCGAAGCGGAGCTCTTCGTGACCACCACCCGAGACGGTGTGGTGTGGACACCCCTGCGGCGGTTCCACAGCGGCCGGCACGTGGTGTCCCCGTCGATGGCGTGCCGGTCCGGCCACTGGTTCATGTGGCATGTGGAGGCCGGCTCCCGGGCGGGCGAGATGAGCTCGCGGCTGGTCCGCAGTTTGGGTGCTGACATCGAAGAGCTTCGAGATGCCACCGAGTGCACCCTGGACCTACCCGGACATGTCCTCTGGCACATCGATGTCATACCCACGGAGGAGGGCTGGGAGGCGCTGTGCGCGGCATACCCCAACGGCACCGACGCCAGCCGCTGCGCGCTCTTCCACGCGATGAGTGACGACGGGATCACCTTCACCGCCACGGACCCCAGGCCCGTCCTGGCACCTCGGCCGTTCTCCTGGTGCTCTCGCGCCATCTACCGTTCCACGATGATCAAGACCGGGCCGACGACCTACCGCGTCTGGTATGCGGGCTGCTCCTGGGCGCAACGCTGGCAGATCGGTTTGGCGGAAGGGCCGATTCACCGGCTCAGCAGCGTGCCAGGACATCCTGGGGGACGTACGGGCGACACCATCCTCGAGGCTGTGCGCGCGCGGACCGGATACCTCGCCATGCACCACACCCCACCCGCTCTGAAACGCGTGGCGCGCCGGGTCATGGGCTCGGTGCGCCGGACCCAGCCCCACCGCCGCCAGGTCAGCGGCCGCGGCTGACGACGAGGATGACCCTGTCGGCGGGCCGGAGCGTCTCACCCGGCCCCGGGGTGGCCTTGATGACCTGGTTGCGCGGCGCGTCGGAGGCGACCATCCGCCACTTGAAGTCCAGGCCGTTCGCCTTGATCGCCTGTTCGGCGCTCGCGAGGTCTGAGCCGACGAGGCCCTCTGGGACGACGCCCGGCCGAGCTGCTTGCGGTGTGGGAGTCGACTGGTCGGTGGTGGGCGCGGTGGCGGACGGTGTGTTCGCGGACGGCGGGGCAATCGTCACGCCCGGGATCCCGCCGGAGAAGAGCGAGGCACCGAGGGCGACGACCAGGACGAGTACGAGCGAACCGAGCACCCAGGCGACCCGGCTGCGACCGGGCCGAGCGTCGTGGTTGACCGGGCGGTTCGGCAGGGGCTCGCCAAGCTCGTCCGAGGGCTCCCGCTGCGTCCTGGGCTGTCTCCTCGGTGTGGGAGTCGTCCTCGGTGACACGACGGCCACGCTCGGCGCAGCCTCGGACGGAACGGTCGGCAGCGGTCGCGTCAGGGCCCGGGTCGACAACGGAAGCGGTCGGGTGTCCCCGTACCGCAGCCCGTCCGCCATGGCCTCGGCGCTCGGGTAGCGATCGCCCGGCTCCCGGCTGGTGGCCCTGGCCACGACCTCGTCGAGCCCGCGGGGCAGTCCGGGCACCAGTTCACTCGGCGGCGGGACGTCCTCGGACAGGTGGCGCATCGCGACGGTAACGGGGGTGTCGCCCGAGAAGGGCACCCGCCCGGTGAGCATCTCGAAGAGCACGATGCCGAGCGAGTAGAGGTCCGACCCCGGGCCGGCGGACCCGCCACGGCTGACCTCGGGTGGGAGGTAGGCCGCCGTGCCCATGACGGTGCCCGTGTCGGTCAGTGGGGCCGCACCGAGCGCCCTGGCGATGCCGAAGTCGGTCACCTTGACCGTGCCGTCGGGCGTGACCATGATGTTGCCGGGCTTGATGTCCCGGTGCACGATGCCCGCACTGTGCGCGGCGGCGAGGGCGGCGCAGACCGGCGACGCGATACCGACCGCCTCCTGCGGCGGGAGCGGAGCACGGTCCCGGAGCAGCCGGTCGAGGCTGCGCCCGGCAAGGTACTCCATGACGATGAAGTGGCTTGCGCCATCGACGCCGTAGTCGTAGACCCGCGCGATGTTCGGGTGCGAGAGGCCGGCGGCGGACATCGCCTCCCGACGGAACCGCTCGACCGCCTCGGGTGAGTCGGTCAGCCGTTGCGCGAGGACCTTGACGGCCACCTGACGCCCGAGCCGTTGGTCTGTCGCGAGGTGGACCTCGCCCATGCCACCCGTCGCAATGACGCCTCGCAGCACATAGCGCTCGGCGAGGCGGTTGGGGGACATGAGATCGACGGACACGTGCGACCACGATACGCGACGCGGTGTCTTCGACGCCAATCTCAGCGAGGGAGGCTGCTGGTCCGCCAGCCTCCGACGGTGGCGCCCGGGCCGGCCAGGCGCCACGCCGGATCCGCCCACGCCGAACGGCGAGGTGTGCGCACATCGGCCGCCCCGCCGGCCGCGGACAGGACCGCGACGAGAGCGGCGATCTCCTCCGCGCTCGCGCCCCCCGTGACGCGGATCACCTGCGTCGAGTTCGCTTCGCTCGTCATAGCGGGATGTTCCCATGTTTCTTCGGGGGCAGGCTCTCGCGCTTGTTCCGCAGTGCACGAAGCGCCCGGGTCACGTTCATCCGCGTGTTCGAGGGCGAGATCACCGTGTCGATGTAGCCGCGCTCGGCCGCGATGTACGGGTTGGCGAGGGTCTCCTCGTAGTGCTCGACGAGCTCCCGGCGGTGCGCCTCGACGTCACCGCCCTGGCCCGACGTCGTCGCGAGCTCCTTGCGGTAGAGGACGTTGACGGCGCCCTGGGCGCCCATGACGGCGATCTGGCTCGTCGGCCACGCCAGGTTGATGTCGGCGCCGAGGTGCTTGGAACCCATGACGTCATACGCCCCGCCGTACGCCTTGCGGGTGATGACGGTGATCTTCGGCACCGTAGCCTCGGCGTACGCGAAGATGAGCTTCGCCCCGCGCCGGATGATGCCGTCCCACTCCTGGGCCGTGCCGGGCAGGAAGCCGGGCACGTCGACGAAGGTGATCACCGGCACGTTGAAGCAGTCGCACGTGCGCACGAACCGTGCCGCCTTCTCGGACGCGTCGATGTCGAGCGTGCCGGCGAACTGCATCGGCTGGTTCGCGACGATGCCGACCGGCATGCCGTCGATGCGGGCGAAGCCGGTCACGATGTTGGGTGCGAAGAGGGGTTGTACCTCCAGGAAGTCAGGGCCGTCGTCGCCCCCGTCCACGATGTGCTCGATGACCTGCTTCATGTCGTAGGGCACGTTCGGAGAGTCCGGGATGTACGTGTCCAGCCACCGGTCGTCCTCGGTGACCGTGAGGTCGGACTCACCTTCGTCGAAGGCAGGTGGCGTCTCCAAGTTGTTGCTCGGCAGGTACGACAGGAGAGCCTTGACGTACTCGATCGCGTCCTGCTCGTCGGTGCCCATGTAGTGGGCCACTCCCGACTTGGAGTTGTGCGTCTTCGCCCCGCCGAGCTCCTCGAAGCCGACGTCCTCGCCGGTGACCGTCTTGATGACGTCGGGCCCGGTGATGAACATGTGCGAGGTCTGGTCGACCATGACGGTGAAGTCGGTGATGGCCGGTGAGTACACCGCCCCGCCGGCGCACGGACCCATGATGAGGCTGATCTGCGGGATCACCCCGGAGGCGCGGACGTTGCGCATGAAGATCTCGCCGTAGAGGCCGAGTGATACGACGCCCTCCTGGATCCGGGCGCCACCGGAGTCGTTGAGCCCGATGACGGGGCAACCGATCTTCATCGCGAAGTCCATGACCTTGACGATCTTCTCGCCGAAGACCTCGCCGAGCGACCCGCCGAAGACGGTGAAGTCCTGCGCGAAGACGGCCACCTGTCGACCGTCGATGGTGCCGTATCCGGTGACGACACCGTCTCCGTAGGGCCGGTTCTTCTCCTGGCCGAACTGGTTGCTCCGGTGCCGGGCGTACTTGTCCATCTCGATGAAGCTGCCCTCGTCCAGGAGCATCGCGAGCCGCTCCCGAGCGGTCTTCTTCCCACGCGCGTGCTGCTTCTCGACGGCGCGTTCCGAGCCGGCGCTCGCGACCTCTGCGACGCGGCGTCTGAGGTCGGCCAGCTTGCCGGCTGTCGTGGTGAGATCGAGGGTCTGCGCAGGGGCCTGCTCCGAGGGCATGGCGGCAGCCTAGCCTTATCCGGGTGCGTACCCCGTTCGACGTGGACCTCGTGAACGCGGCCTTGATCACGCTGCCCGGGCACTGGCGGGAGATCGAGTTCCACCCTGCCCTCTCGTCGACGAACGACGAGATCAGGCGAGCCGTGCCGGCCTGGGGGGGCGCATCGGCTTCTCGGCCGGATGCCGCTCAGGCCGTCCCCGACGCACGTGCCGTCTGGCGGGTGGTGCTGACCGACCACCAGACCGGGGTGATCGCCAAGGCGATCACCGACTACGAGAAGAAGGCGGGCGTCAAGATCAAC
>NZ_JAKDLO010000134.1 GCF_030452765.1 Intrasporangium sp. | reverse complement strand
CTCGACCGCGTCGACCCCAACCGGCTCCTCGACCGCGTCGACCCCAACCGGCTCCTCGACCGCGTCGACCCCAACCGGCTCCTGGCACGGGTCGACATCCGTGCCCTGACGGCACGCTCCGGAGTGGCCGACTTGGTCGCTGAAAGTACCAGCCAGATGGCGACCTCGGTTCTCGACGTCGCTCGACGCCAGTTCGCCGGGCTCGACGCGTTGCTCAACCGCGTCGTCAGCCGCGTCCTGCATCGGGATGTCGCCATGCAGCCACTGGCACCCCCAAACCTTGTCGCGATCGCGCCCCCGTCGCACGAGGTCGTTGCGGGCCCGCGCACGAGCGTCACCGGTCACTATGCGGGTGTCGTGCCACGTGCCCTCGCGGCGATCATCGACGTGCTCGTCGTGTTCACCACGTTCTCCCTCGGCTATGCGGGCGCCGAGCTGCTCACCTCCGCCTTCTTCGGTGTGTCGATCGGCGACTACCGGTCTGGGCCCATCGCGACGTGGGCCTTCCTCGCCTGGGCTTTCTGCTACGTGTTCGGGACCATCGCGGTAAGCGGCAGGACCCTCGGCAAGGCGCTCCTGGGTCTTCGCGTCGTCTGTGCGAACGGTACGACCGTCACCGTGGGCCGGGCGTTCGTACGGGCCCTCGCTCTGCCGCTCAGCGTGATCCTCTTCGGGCTCGGGTTCCTGCTCAGTGTCGTCCATCCCCGACGGCGTGCTCTGCACGACCTCATAGCGGGCACCGCCGTGGTACACGACTGGGGCGACCGACCGGCCGAGCTGTCCGCGCCGCTGTCCGCTTTCCTCGACCGGGCTTCGGCGCGAGCGTAGGCCCGTCGAGAGGGCTCCCGTCGCAGGCCGCGCTTCAGGTCAGGGTGACCCGTCATGTCGCTGGTCATGTCGCGCGATCTGCCCACCCTGAACACACGCACCCCAGCTCCTTGCGACATGGGCCGCGACGCGACATGAGGCCGCTGCCGGATCAGGAGTGGCAGGTCCGTTGCACTCTCGATCAGGAGAAGTGCACTCTCGATCCGGGCAAGTGCACTCTCGATCAGGAGAAGTGCACTCTCGATCAGGGCAAGTGCACTCTCGATCAGGAGAAGTGCACTCTCGATCAGGATTGCTGCACTCTCGATCGGGTCACCACGACGTGTGCAGCGGCCGTCCCTCCGCGTAACCGGCGGTGCTCTGGATCCCGACGACGGCGCGGTCATGGAACTCCTCGAGGCTGCGAGCCCCGGCATACGTGCAGCTGCTACGCAGCCCCGAGATGATCTCGTCGATGACGTCCTCGACCGAGGGCCGCTCCGGGTCGATGTACATCCGGGCCGCGCTGATCCCCTCCTCGAACATCGCCTTGCGGGCGCGGTCGTAGGCGGTGTCGCTCGAGGTCCGGTTCAGCACCGCCCGCGACGACGCCATCCCATAGGACTCCTTGTACTGCCGTCCGTCCGTGTCGGTGTAGAGGTCACCGGGCGACTCGAGGGTGCCGGCGAACCACGAGCCGACCATGACGTTGGACGCGCCTGCCGCGAGCGCCAACGCTACGTCGCGCGGGTAGCGCACACCGCCGTCGGCCCACACGTGCTTGCCGAGCTCGCGAGCGGCCGAGGCGCACTCGAGCACGGCGGAGAACTGGGGGCGTCCGACGGCCGTCGTCATCCGGGTCGTGCACATCGCCCCGGGCCCGACCCCTACCTTGACGATGTCGGCACCGGCCTCGATGAGGTCCCTCGTCCCAGCGGCCGACACGACGTTGCCGGCGACGAGAGGAACGCACGGATCGAGACCGCGCACGGCGCCCAGCGCGTCGATCATCTTCTCCTGGTGGCCGTGCGCAGTGTCGATGACGAGGACGTCGACCCCAGCCTCGATCAGGCCCTCGGCCTTGGCCGCGACGTCGCCGTTGATGCCGACGGCGGCACCGATGCGCAGCCGCCCGGAGTCGTCGGTGGCCGGCCGGTAGAGCCCCGACCGCAGCGCCCCGGACCGGGTGAGGATGCCGGCGAGCCCCCCGGCCGCGGTCAAGACCGGCGCAACCCGGCGGTGCGACTCGGACAGCTGCTCGAAGGCGTGCCGCGGGTCGATGTCGTCGGGCAGCGTCACGAGGTCGGAGAACATGATGTCGCGGACCTGGGTATATCGGTCGACGCCCGTCAGGTCGGCCTCGGTGACGATGCCGACGGGCCGGTCCCGCTCGACGACGACCGCGGCTCCGTGGGCCCGCTTGCCGAGCAGCAGGAGGGCCTCGCCTGCGGTCGTCGCCGGGGTGAGCATGATCGGGGTGTCGTGCACCAGGTGCCGGCCCTTGACCCAGCCGATCACCTCCGCGACGACATCGAGCGGGATGTCCTGCGGGATGATCGTGACCGCCCCCCGGCGGGCCACGGTCTCGGCCATCCGTCGGCCCGCGATGGCGGTCATGTTCGCGACGACGAGCGGGATCGTCGTCCCGGACCCGTCCACCGTCCGCAGGTCGACGTCGAGGCGGCTGGTCACCGACGAGCGGCTGGGCACCATGAAGACGTCGTCATAGGTCAGGTCGAACGTCGGCATCAGGTCGTTGAGGAACCTCACGAACGATCACTCTAGGGTCACTCCAGGGGCCATCACGAGGCAGAGTGTGCCGGTGGCATGCGCGCCCCGGAAGCCAGGGCTGCACCACCACCTCCTCACCCCAAACCCACCTCGTCCCGACGTACCCTCGAAGGATGGCGGGCAGCAGCGATAGTGGCGGTATGCCGCTCAGGGACGAGGGCGCGGACGCGCGGAACGAGGCGTGGGCCGAGGTGCTGCGCCGCCACGGCGGCGAGCTCGGGCGCCAGGTGCTGGACCACGACTGGTCGACGAGCCCGCTCGGACCGTGGCAGACCTGGCCGGAGAGCCTGCGGACCTCGGTCGGTATCTGCCTGACCTCGGGCTTCCCGATGCTCGTCCTGTGGGGGCCTGAGCTCGTGGTCGTGCACAACGACGCGTACGTGCCGATCCTCGGCCCGAGGCAGCGGGAGCACACGCTCGGGGAGCCCATGAAGCAGGTCTGGCCGGAGATGGCGGACCAGTTCCTGCCGCTGCTCGAGAGCGTCCTGTCCGGCGGTGGGGCCGTGTCGGCCGCGGACCAGCTCGTCCGCGTCAACCGACGTGGCTACCTGGAGGAGGTCTACGTGACCTTCTCCTACAGTCCCATCGTCGACTTGGCGCAGCTCGGCTCCGTGGGCGGCGTCCTCTGCACGGTGACGGAGACCACGAGGCACGTGCTCTACGAACGGCGCGTCGCCGTGCTGACCAGGTTGGCAAGCGAGCTGGCGGATCTGCCCAGCACCGGAGAGATCTGCGCCCAGGCCCAGGTCATCCTCGAGTCGAACGCCTCCGACCACCCGCTCGTCGGCGTGTACGAGATCGTGAACGGGGATGGTGTTCCAGTCGTGTCACGCGGCCACGTTCCCGAGGGGCTTCGCGGGGCGCTGGAGCACGCCGCGAAGGAGGCGCTCCGGACCGACGAGCCTGTCATGATCGACCTGCGCGAGACCGCTGACGGGCCCCCTGCGCCGGCCGAGCCCGCCGCACCTGACACGGTCGGCCAGGCACCGGTGTGTGCCGTCCACGCGCTACCGATCCGCGTGACCGGCAACGGACGGGCCAGCGCCCTGCTCGTCGTCGGCCAGCACCTGCAACGCAGCTGGGACGATAGCTACCGGCATTACCTGCAGGTCGCGGCCCTGCACCTGCGCACGGCCATGGCAGGCGCCCGGGAGCTCCGCGTCGAGCGCGGTCGGCTCGCGGCCCTCCAGCAGCTCGATGCGGACAAGAGCCTCTTCTTCACCAACATCAGCCACGAGCTGCGCACGCCGTTGACGTTGGTCCAGGGGCCGGTCGAGGCGCTCCTGACGGACCCGTCGATTCCCGCTGAGGTACACGAGCAGCTCGAGCTTGTCGAGCGCAACGTCGGTCGCCTCGTCCGGATCGTCGATGCCACCCTCGACTTCAGCCGGATCGAGGCTGGTGGCATCCGCACGGAGCTCGCCCAGGTCGACGCGACCGCGCTGACCCAGAGCCTTGCCGCTGCGTTCGAGACGGCCTTCGCGACGGCAGGTCTCGCGTTCACGGTCGACTGTGAGCAGCTCCCCCGAACGGCACTGCTCGACCGTGACCTCTACGAACGGATCGTGCTCAACCTGCTGTCCAACGCTCTGAAGTACACGCTCGAGGGATCGGTCGGGCTACGCCTGCACGACGCAGGTGACCGGTTCGAGGTCGCCGTGACCGACACCGGCATCGGCATCTCCGCATCGGACCAGGAGCGCATCTTCGGCCGCTTCGAGCGGGTGGCCAGGCACGCCGGAGCGCGCGCACACGAAGGAGCCGGCATCGGGCTGGCGATGGTCAGACAGCTCAGCGAGCTGCTCGGCGGGACCGTCGCTCTGCAGTCGGCGCCCGGAACCGGCAGCACCTTCACCGTCACCCTCCCCTACGACTCGCCTGCCAAGCCCGGCCCCGCCGGCACCCCCGAGCCCGTGGGGCGCCCCGAGGCCACGACCGTCCGGGGCGCGGTCGCGTCACGGGTCAGCCGCCGAGGTGCCGCCTCCTTCCTCGCCGAGGCGAACACGTGGCGCGGCCTGCAACCCCCGCAGCCCCACTCTCCGACACAACACCCGTCACCCCCTCGGCCGGATCATGCAGCTCGCCTGCTCGTCGCCGACGACAACGCCGATATGCGGGCCTACCTGCAGAAGGTCCTCGCTGAGGACTACGAGATCGACCTCGTCCCGGACGGCCAGACCGCTCTCGACCGGTGCCGGGAGCAGGTCCCTGGCCTCGTCCTCGCCGACGTCATGATGCCCGGGCTCGGCGGCTTCGCCCTCGTCAAGGAGCTGCGCGCCGATCCCCGCACCAGCGAGGTCCCGATCATCCTGCTGTCCGCGCGGGCCAGTGAGGAAGCGACCATCGCCGGTCTCGAGCACGGTGCCGACGACTATGTCGTCAAACCGTTCTCCGCCGCCGAGCTGCTGGCCCGGATCGCGAGCAACCTGGAGCGGGCCCGCTCCCGCTCGCGGGATGGCGCGTGGCGGCGGGCCGTCATCGAGACCCTCCAGGACCCGCTCGCCATCGCCGACGCGAGCGGCACCATCATCGAGGTCAACGACGCCTTCACGCAGCTGCTGGGCTGGGATCTGTCCGATGGCCCCATCGAGGTGCCGCACCCATGGTGGCCCACAGCGGACACCGACCCCGAGACCGCCGCCCTCGTCCAGGCCGCGTTCGCCCAGTTCCAGACCGGTGAGCCCTTCAACGCCGAGCTGCAGCTTCGCACCAAGACGGGCCGCCGGGTCTGGGTCTCGGTGGCCGGCCGGGTGGTCGACGGATCGGTCAAGAGCCCGGAGCTCGTCGTCGTCACGCTCCGCGACGTGACGCGTTGGCACGAGGCGCGACGCCGACGCGAGGCGGCGGCCCGGCTCAGCGCCGAGTTCGGCACGGCGCAGGACCTCGACCAGGTCCTCGCCGGCGCGGTCGCCGGTTTCACCGAGCTCTTCGACGGCGACTCGACGGTGAGCGCCATCGCCAGCGCCCAAGACGAGTTGTTCACGGCTGCCGGCCCGGTCCGGTCCACAGACCTGCTCCCGCAGATCATCGAGGGCCTTGCCGGTGACCCGGATGCATCGCCACTCCCGGGCCGCGTGCCCGGCCTGCTGATCGCGCCCAAGAGCGACTCGACCGAATGCCGGGTCTGGGTCCAGTTTCGCAGACCGCGGGTCGTCGGTGCCGACGAACGGATCGTCGGCGACCTGCTCGGCCAGGCCTTCGCCCTCGCCGTCGAGCGGGTCGTCGCTGCGAGTGACTTCGCCGGACGGGAGGCCAACCTCCAGCGCGCCATCGAGAGCCACCGGCACATCGGGCAGGCGATCGGGATCCTCGTCGAGCGGCACCGGATCACCCCGGCCGAGGCGTTCGCGCAGCTCAAGCGCGCCAGCCAGGACCGCAACATCAAGCTGCACGAGATCGCCACCCGTGTCATCGAGACCGGCGCGGAGGCCTCGGACGCACAGTGACAGCGAGCGTATGCCGCTCAGCCGGCTGAGCGGCATACGCTCGCTTGGGCGTGGGGCCACCTTGACGAGGACTCACGAGGGCGTAATCTTGATTACATGATTACCAACGAGGCGACAGAGCGGGTGCGCGGCTGGTTCACCGGCCGGCTACCCGAGGAGTGGCGGGTCGCGCCGCCAGAGATCACGGTCGACCGCGACGAGATCACGGTCGTACTCACCGTCGCGGACGTCGACCTGCCCGACGGGTCGAGCGATTCCGAGCGGGCCGAGGCCAGGGCCGGGCGGGCCAAGGCCTTCCGCGAGGACACCCGGGAGCGTCGGATCCGGGTCGCGCGCGAGGCGCAGCACCGGTACGAGCGGAAGGTGTCGTGGGCGGTGCGGGTCGGCGACCGGACCGAGCTGTTCACCCACGTCGCGGCGCCGACGATGACGCGACTGCGCCAGCCGGAGCGGCTCGTCCTCGACACGCTCGTCGACGCCGGCGTGGCCCGGTCACGGGCCGACGCGCTGGCGTGGTGCGTGCGCCTCGTCAAGCAGCACGAGGAGGACTGGCTCGCACAGCTGCGCGAGGCGATGGGGCACGTCGCCGACGTGCGCGAGCAGGGCCCGGCCGCCTGACCCTTCAGCCCGTCGACCGGGCGCTTCCGCTTGGTCGAGTGGGCACTTCCGCCCGGTCGATCAGGCAGCTCTGCCGGTCGTCCGGGCAGTTGTGGCGACGGGAACGGCCGCTGCCGGGGCGTGCGTTCAGCCAGCGCTGCGGCGGCCCGGGATGAAGAGGGCTGCGACGGTGGCGGCGCCCAGGGCGGCGGCTCCGGTGAGGAGCGCCGGGCCGATGGCGCCGTCATACCCGGTCGGGGTGAGGGTGCCACCGTTCGCGAGAAAGACGGCGGCCAGCACGGCGATGCCGATGGCGACGCCGAACTCGCGCAGCGTGGAGTTGGCCGAGCTGGCGACGGCGAAGTCGGAGTCCGGCAGCCCGTCGAGGACCGCGGTGGCGCTCGGGGCGAAGGTGAACCCCATACCGGCGCCGGCGAGCAGGAGCGGGACGACGAACGACGAGTAGCCGGCGTGGCTCTCCGTCAGCGCCGCGAACCACGCGAGGGCCGCCGTCTGGGCGGCGAGGCCGACGAGCAGCAGGGGTCGGACCCCGACCCGGCGCGCAAGCACGCCTGCCAGCGGGGCGAAGACCATCGGTGCCGCGGTCCACGGGAGGGTGCGGACGCCGGCCTCGAGCGGCGAGTAGCCCATGACGACCTGGAGGTACTGGGCGAGCAGGAACACCGCGCCGAACATGCCGAGGGTGAACAGCAGACCGATGGCGTTGGCCGCGGAGAAGCTGCGTGAGGCGAACAGGCGCAGCGGCAGAACGGCGTCGGCACGGCGGCGCGCCCAGACGAGGTAGCCGGGAACGAGCAGGCCTGCGCCGACGAGAGGCGCGAGCACCGAGGGGGCGGTCCAGCCGTTGTCGTTGCCGTGCACGATGCCCCAGATGCCGAGGAAGACGGCGCCGCCGAGCAGGAGGGTACCGACGAGGTCGAGCCGGGGCCGCCGGCCCGCGGTCGACTCGCGAATCGCGAATCGCAGCAACGGGATCGCGACGATCGCGACGGGGACGTTGAGCCAGAAGATCGCCTGCCAGCTGATCCCCTCGACGACGGCGCCGCCGATGACGGGCCCGAGCGCGACGCCGAGGCCGGAGATGCCCGACCAGATGCCGATCGCGACGGGGCGGAGCCGTTCGGGGACGGCCGAGGCGAGCAGGGTCAGTGAGAGCGGCATGATCGCGGCGGCGCCGACACCCTGGATCGCACGTGCGGCGATCAGCGCGGTCGGTGTGGTCGCGAGGGCGCTCGCGATGGACGCGAGGGTGAACAGGGCGATGCCGGCGGTCATGACCCGGCGGCGACCGAGCCGGTCGCCGAGGCTCGCCGCCGTGAGCATGAGGCTTGCGAACGTCAGGGTGAAGGCGTTCATGAACCAGGACAGCTCGGTGACGCTGGCGTGCAGGTCGGCGTCGATGACGGGCAGCGCGCTCGTGAGGACGAGGTTGTCGAGGGTCGCCATGAACATCGGCAGGGAGGCCGCGGCGATGGCGACCCAGACGGGAACGGCCCGCGGGGATGCTTCGCGGGTCGGGGGCGACAGGACGGTGGCGGTCATGTCATCTCCTTGTTGGCATTGACTGATTACTTACCTGAGCAGAGTAGGTAATCAACTGATAACATGTCAAGCGTGAAAACGGAGGAGGCCACGGTGACGGTGAAGACGCGGATGAAGGGCTCGGAGCGGCGCGAGGTCATCCTCGATGCGGCGACACGGGCGTTCGCCGAGGGCGGTTTCACCGGGACGACCACTGACGCCGTGGCCCGCGAGGCCGGGGTGTCACAGCCCTACGTCGTGCGGATGTTCGGGACGAAGCTCGAGCTCTTCGTCGCCGTCTTCGAGCGCGCCTGTGAGCGGGTCCGGGCGATGTTCGAGCAGGTCATCGAGGCGGGCTTCGACGCGACGAGCGAGGTGGACCGCAAGCGGCTCGGGGCCGCCTATGCGGAACTGATCCACGACGAGGACCTGCTCCGTGTCATGATGCACGGCTTCTCGGACGGAGGCGTGCCGCAGATCGGGGCGGCCGGCCGTGAGCAGATGGGCTGGATCTTCGTCACGCTTCGGCGCACCGGCTGGCCCGACGAGGCCGTGCGCGACTTCATCGCCCACGGCATGCTGCTGAACGTCCTGCTGTCGATCCGCAGCCTCGACGACCGCGACGACCTGGGCCCGCTCGACGCCCTCGTCCGGTGCTCGCTGCCGGAGTGAGCTCCCCGTATGTCGGTCAGCCGGCGTGCCTGGCGATGTACTCGGCGAGCGCCTCACGGCTGACGTCGGAGAGTCGGCGCCCCTGAGCCGCTGCGATGTCCTCGAGGGCAGCACGGGTCTCCGAGGACACGCGCACCCGCACTTGAGTCGACGGCCCGTGTCCGGCGGCTCCGCCGACGCGTGGCCGGCCACCGAGGCGGCGGCGGATGCGATCAGGATCGGTGATCACGCGGGCACGTCCCGACTCCACTTCGGTGGACACCTTGGTGGCCCACTCATCGGTGGCGACCTTGGCCGCCTCCCGCCACATCCAAGCCGGCTCGGTGGCGAACTCCTCGGGAGTCGCGCCCATGACCTCGGCGACTTCCTGGTCCGTCATCGCCTCGATCTCGGCGATGCCCATCGGTGCCAGACGCTCGGCGAGCGTCGGCGCGGGCTTGCTTGGATGCGTGTGGGTTGTTGATCATTGCAGATACCTTCTGGCGTTGACAGGGCGAAGTGCCATCGCGTGGAACACGAGCAGATCAAGGCTATCCGGACCTCCGGATAACCTTGATTGTTCCGACTCTCGGATTATCCCGATTCCTGTGTAGCGAGGTCTGTGACCTGTGGAGACGCGTTCGCGGATCGGGATGGTCCGGGCGACTGGCCCACGTCTGTGGCCCGGTCAGCGCGCGAGATGCGGCCGTACTCGCTCCGCGAACCGTGGTGCACCCGCAGTCGCAATCTTCTTAGCCAGCTCAGCGGGAGCCATAGGCGGGTTCTTCTTGCTGTCCGCCGCACGGGTAAACGACTCGACGACACCCTGACGACGATCTGTGAGCAGCGCGCAGAGGAACTCATCCGAGGTGATGACCTTGACGCCGGCGGCCAGGACCGGCTTCGTGCGCAGGTGCTTCAGGTTCCGGGTGAGCAGCACATCGCGTCGCCGTAGATCGCCGCGGCGGCGTGTATGCGGTCGTCGGCGTCGGGCGAGAGGTCGTCGGTGATCTTGTCGCGGTACAGGGTCGGGTCGATGCGGTATCGGCCGAAGTGGGTGCGCACCGCGGCCGCCAACGAGGCAGCCGATTCGGGGGTGCGCTTGCCCTCGCGGACGATGACCCCCTCCCACTCGTCGAGAAGCTGGTCGGTCCAGACCCAAGTGAACAAGAAGTCCTCGGACAGGGTGAGCAGCACGTCCATGATCGTGAACGGGAACAGCTCGCTGGTGTCGATGAAGACCCGTTGCGGACGGGCCACAGGGCTACTCCCCGATCGCGGCGCGCAGCGCGGCACCCCCGGCGCGGCGCTCCTCGCGCTCGGCGGCGGCATCCACGACGTCCTGGACGCGGATGCGGCGGTGCCGACTGCCGGGCAGGCGGCGGAAGGACAGCACGCCGTCCTCACAGAGCCGGTCGACGAACTGGCGGGTGACCCCGAGGATGTCGGCGGCCTCAGCGGGGGTGACTTCGTCCTCGGCGCGCAGCACAACCACGCGCGTGCCGTGGGCGACGTCGTTGAGCATCGCGCGCACGGCGGCCTCGACCGGGGTGTCGACGCCGAGACGGTCGGCCAGGTTCTTGGCGTCGGACCGGACGGTCGGGTCGACCGGGTCGAGGGTGGTCGTGAGCGCGCGGGTTGCCATGTCCTACATGCTACCCGTAACTGCAATAACGACAACCATGAAGCAGGCGCGTTTGCCCGGGAGACGACGCGTCCACGTTCAAGGGCCCATCGTCGACTGCATGATCGGGCCTCAACTCAACTGCCGCTCGGGGACGCCCGCTGTCGCCCAGTTGGGGCTCAGGACAGCGGAACGGGTCGTGTATAGTTGGCGCAGCCCGGAGCGATCCGGGCCTCTGTTTGCGCAGACTGAGATCTGCCTCGCAGACCCGGCCAGGTAGCTCAGTTGGTACGAGCGTCCGACTGAAAATCGGAAGGTCGGCGGTTCGACCCCGCCCCTGGCCACTCTCAAGAGGTTGCCCAAACGGGCTCTCACCTGCGGAAACGTCGCTGTTCGTTGCACGACGAGATCGGCCCGTATGCATGCGGTGACACTCCCCTCGGAGATCGGACGAGTCGGCGATCAACAGGCACGGCCGAGCCATCACCACAGCGCTGACCTGCTCAAACGTGCAGCCCACCGAGCCAATACGGGCCTCTGATAAGCGCGCGCGGCCTGTGAACGCCCACGTCGTTGCACGACACGTTGCACGAAGTCTCGATGGCAAGGACCTTACGACTTCGCCGTCGGAGGGTCGCCACACGCCCCTGTCGAGGTCTGCCGTTCCGTGCGAGTGAAGGCCGCCGGCCGTGTCCGGCGCCGGGCCGATCAGACGATCGACGTGACCGCCCACCGCCTCGCGCCTGGGGGCCATCCGGAACGAACCCGCAGTGGGGGTCGGCCCGAGCCGACTCCCCAGGCCACCATGTCGCGTCTTACGGATCGGCCGGATGAGCGGTTGGTGATTCGATACTTTGGGTGGTCGCCCCAGTGATCAACTTCCGGATGGTGGACACGGAGGCTGTTCGGTGTTCGGTATTGACCGAACACCGATCATCAGGGATCATGGAAACCATGGACATAGGGGCTCTCGCGGTGGATGCCTTCGCCCAACTGGGCGTCGTGGCGCGTCCCGTAGGAGGCGATCACGACACGGGTGTTGATCTTGTCCTGGACCTGCAGGGAGTTAAGACACCGGTGCAGCTGAAGCGGCAGTCCCTGGTCACCGAGGACTCCGCGCGGCGACTGTGCTCCCAGGTCGTCCCTAGCCTCGCCGCGGACGTCGTTCTGCTGGTGGTGGCAGACCGTGTCACGGCAGATGCTGGCCGAGTCCTGACGAGCAACCACTCGGGTTATCTCGACCTGCGGGGCAGGCTCGTGTTCCACACGCCCCACTTCATCATCGATGCCCAAGTCGAGCCGGTGACCA
Organism: Intrasporangium sp.; assembly: GCF_030452765.1. Lineage (GTDB taxonomy): Bacteria > Actinomycetota > Actinomycetes > Actinomycetales > Dermatophilaceae > Intrasporangium_A. Next base: position 1,252 of record NZ_JAKDLO010000134.1, on the reverse strand, counting down.
AGCGGTCCGAGCGCTCAAGCGCCCTGTCCGGGCAGGTGGGACTGGAGGTCGCGACCGCACTGCTGATGGAGCCCAACCGATCGACAGCGGTGCGCGAGCTGGCCCGGCAACTGCAACGGTCCCCGAGCACTGTCTCGGAGGTGCTCAAGGCCCTGAGGGCGCAACGCCTCGTCGACGCAGGAAACAACGTCCTGGACTCGGGCTTGTTCTGGGAGGTCGCGGACCGCTGGCCCACAGTCCGTGTCCCTCTCGCGAGCCCACCTCGACCTGGCGACGCCAGCAACAGCGCGACCCTGAGGCTCGGACTCGAGGACCTGGACGCGCCCGGCTGGGCCCTGACAGACTCAGCGGCTGCGGCAGCCTACGGCGCACCAATCGCGTTCCGCCAAGGACAGGTTCTCGACTTCTTCGTCCCCGACCAGTCCATCGTTCGCCGAGCCACGACCCTTCTCGGCGGCGTCGAACACGGCCGCCCAGCGAAGGCGACCATCCGGGTGGCCCCAGTGCCGGCCGCCGTCACCGGACGAGTTGGCCTTCCAGCCAATCCCCTCGAGTGGCCATTGACGCATCCGCTCTTCGTCGCACTAGACCTGGCCCAAGACACCGGGCGCGGACGCGAAATCCTCGCGGGCTGGACGCCCGAGGGACGGTGGACCCGTGTCTGGTAGCCGAGTCACGTTCGTCGGTGACGCCATGGCAGCAGTCGTTGCGGGTGTCATCGAAGTCAGGTCGCACATCGGGCAGCCCCCGGTCATCGTGGGCGGGCTCGCCGTGCTGTCACGACTGTCCACCCCGTACCGGGCGACCACCGACCTTGACGTGGTCGACCGAATGCGCTCCGGGCTGCGGCAACTCGAAGTCCTGCGAGCAGCCACGGACGCTAAAACGATCGAGCCCGCCGCCGTCGAACTGGCCACCCCGTACGGCCCGGTCAGGGTCGACGTCCTCGAAGTCCGGCAGGTGGAGATCGACCACCCGAGCGATGACCCCGGTGACCGCCTTCACGCTTCAGCACACGCCTGGGCCAACGACACAGCAACCGACCTCACCATGGAGGTGATCCTGCCGGAAGGCGCAACCATCGAGGTGACAGCGCCCGTTGCCGAACCAGGACCACTGGTCGCCATGAAGCTTCAGGCCATCATGAACCGGTCGGTCGAAAAGCAAGGCACCGACCTGCTCGACATCATCAGGCTGAGTCTCAGACCTCCTCAAGTAGCGGCCGGGCAGGGCGCTGACCTGTGGGTTTGCT
>NZ_JAKDLO010000133.1 GCF_030452765.1 Intrasporangium sp. | reverse complement strand
CCGGATCAGCTGGCCGGGCGCCCACCGAGGGCTGCCGGGTCTGAGACCGGTCCGGGCCTCTTGCCGTCCTCGGGCGGGTCTGTCGGTGTCTCTTCGCCCGGCCCCGGTCCGGGCTCGCCAGGCTCGGTCGCCGCGTCCGGGTCGCCCCGCAGCTGCGGCACGGGGGCCAGGACCCGGCGGAGCAGAACCGCCCACCGGCCACGCGGGCCCCGGGACTCGCCGCTGATCTCCGCGGGCCCGACCTCGGTGCCGGGCCGCCGGACCGCCTTCGTCGCGGCGACCGGCAGCGGCCCGACTCCCTCGCCGTGCCGGATGTGCGGGTGCGGGGAGGTGGCGGTCGTCGACGGCTCCTCGAGCAGCTCGAGGGCGGCGACGACCGAGGGCAGCAGCGCCGCCGCGAGCCGGGCGTAGCCGGCCGGCGACGGGTGGAAGCGGTCCTCGCTGAACATGATCTTGGGGTCGTGCATGAAGCTCGGGCCGAGCAGGTTGCCGACCGAGACGGCCCGCCCGCCCGCCTCGACGACCGCGACCGTCTGGGCGGCGGCGAGGTCCCGTGACCAGCGCCGCGCCAGCAGCTTGAGCGGCTGGGGGAGCGGCTCGATCGCGCCCAGGTCGGGGCAGGTCGCGACGACGACCTCCGCCCCCGTCAGCCGCAGCCGGCTGACGGCCATCTCGAGATGGCGTACCGTCGCCGAGCGGTCGTTGCGGTGGGTGACGTCGTTGGCCCCGATCGAGATGACCGCGACGTCCGGGTGCGGTACCTGCTCGAGGGCCCGCACGACCTGGTCGCCGAGCTGGCGCGACTCGGCCCCGACGACCGCGACGTCGGTCAGCCCGACCGGGCGGCCGGAGAGGGCGGCGACTCCGTTGGCGATGATCGCCCCGACGGTCTGCTCCCGGGTGGCCGCCCCCATGCCCGCGGCGGTCGAGTCGCCGAGCATGAGGAACCGGATGGGGTCCCCCGGCCCGTATCCGTAGGTGCCGTTGTCGTCCGGTGCCCCGTCGAAGGGCGAGCCGACGATGCGCTTGGCCAGCTCGGCCTCGATCCGCAGCACGCCGTAGCCGGCCAGCCCGAGGGCGCCGAGCGCCGCCGCAGCGCCGCCGCCGCCATAGACGGCCTGCTGCGCGATCCGCCGCGCGCGCCGTGCCCGACCCATCCGCGCTCCTCATGCCTCGAACCGGTCGTGGATCGACCGTGTTCTCACGGTAACCTCCGCGGCGCCGGAACACTTCCCACTCTCCTATACCCGCTCCCACCCTCGACCGGGCACCAGGTCGTCGGGAAGTGCTCTCGCGGGGAACTGGCCCTTCGGTGCGAGGGGCAGTGAGCGGCATACCGCAGCCGGGGAGCGAACCGGAGCGTCTGCGAGGATGACAGCGTGAAGTACGCAGAGCACATCGCAGACCTCGTCGGGAACACCCCGCTCGTCAAGCTCAACGCCGTCACCACGGACGCGGGGGTGAGGTGCACGGTGCTCGCGAAGGTCGAGTACTTCAACCCCGGCGGCTCGGTGAAGGACAGGATCGCGCAGCGGATGATCGACACCGCCGAGCGCGAGGGGCTGCTGAAGCCGGGCGGCACGATCGTCGAGCCGACGAGCGGCAACACCGGCGTCGGCCTCGCGCTCATCGCGCAACGGCGCGGTTACAAGTGTGTCTTCGTGTGCCCCGACAAGGTGAGCCAGGACAAGCGCGACGTCCTCACCGCGTATGGCGCGCAGGTCGTCGTGTGCCCGACGTCGGTCGCGCCGGACCACCCCGACTCGTACTACAGCGTCTCCGACCGGCTCGTGAAGGAGATCGACGGCGCCTGGAAGCCGAACCAGTACTACAACCCGGAGGGCCCGAACAGCCACTACCACTCGACCGGGCCGGAGATCTGGACCGACACCGACGGCAAGGTGACCCACTTCATCGCCGGCGCCGGCACGGGCGGGACGATCAGCGGGACCGGCCGCTACCTCAAGGAGGTCTCCGACGGCGCTGTCCGGATCATCGCGGCCGACCCCGAAGGCTCGGTCTACTCCGGTGGGTCCGGCCGGCCCTACCTCGTCGAGGGCGTCGGCGAGGACTTCTGGCCGGGCGCCTACGACCCGTCGGTCGTCGACGAGGTCATCGCGGTCACCGACGCCGACTCGTTCGAGATGACCCGGCGGCTGGCCCGGGAGGAGGGCCTGCTCGTCGGGGGGTCGTGCGGCATGGCCGTCGTCGCCGCGCTACAGGCCGCGGCCGGTCTGCCCGAGGACGCGGTCGTCGTCGTGCTGCTGCCCGACTCCGGGCGTGGCTACCTGTCGAAGATCTTCAACGACGAGTGGATGGCGTCGTACGGGTTCCTGCACGAGCACGGCGAGCAGACCATCGGCGACGTGCTGCGGTCCAAGTCTGGAGACATGCCCGCGCTGGTCCACACCCACCCGAACGAGACGATCCGCGACGCCGTGCAGATCCTGCGCGAGTACGGCGTGTCGCAGATGCCGGTCGTCAAGGCCGAGCCGCCGATCATGTCCGGTGAGGTCGCCGGTTCGGTGAGCGAACGGGCGCTGCTCGAGGCCCTCTTCACCGGGCACGCCCATCTGGCCGACTCCGTCGAGAAGCACATGGGACCTGGCCTGCCCCTCGTCGGCTCGGGCGAGCCGGTGACGGCCGCCCGCGAGGCGCTCGAGAAGTATGACGCCGTGCTCGTCGTCGAGGACGGCAAGCCGGTGGGGGTGCTGACCAGGGCGGACCTGCTGGGCTTCCTCGCCGACTGAGGGCGAGCGGCTACCGGGACTCGATGACCTTCATGCGGCCACGGGCGGTTGCGGCGGTCATCTCAGGCGTGCCCCTGCCTCCTCGAGCAGTGTGGTGATGTGGGTGCGCAGTGGCTCGTAGTGGGCCTCGACGGCGGCCCGCACCTGTGCGACATCCTTGGCCTCGATGGCGTCGACGATGGCCTCGTGGGCCTCGGCGGTCCGGATCCAGTCGGCCTCGGGCACGTCGATGGTGGGGGCCACGCGGGCCTGGACCCGCCAGAACGCCTCGGTGAGCTGGACGATCAGGTCGTTGCCGATGGTGCGCATGAGCGCCATGTGGAAGGCACGGTCCTCGTCGACGTAGGGCTTGCCCTCGAGGGCAAGGCGCCGCATCCGGATCGCGAGCTCGCGCAGCCTCATCAGCTCGAGCGCATCGAGGGTGTCGATCATCAGCGGGGCGAGTCCCTGCTCCATGAGCTGGCGCAGGTCGACGACGTCGCGCATCACGCGGTCGTCGGTGCCGCTGCTGAGCAGTCCGCGGAAGGCGAGGCTCTCGACGAGGGCGCTCATCGACAGGTTGCCCACGTAGGTGCCGTGGCCGTGGCGCACGTCGACGATGTCGAGGGCCGACAGGGCCCTGATCGCCTCGCGGACACTGGTGCGGCTGGCTCCGAGGGCCGCAGTGAGCTCCGACTCCGTGGGCAGCACGTCGCCCGGCCGGAGCCGCTGGTCGATGATGAACTGCTTGATGCTCTCCGCGACGTCATGGTTGCGCGACCTGGGGCTGTCCGACATCTTGGACATCTGCCTCCCCTTCCACGTGGTGGTGCCCATCCTCGGCCGACCGCTCTTGGCATGAATATAGTGGACATCCTTCCTTTTGGGGAGGACATATGATGTACTGCTTCACGCGGCACGCCGTGCCGCTGCCCAAAGGCAGCAGAGACCCAAGAGCCAATGGAGGCTGACAGTGGACAAGCCGCTACTCGACCCGGCCGGACTGACCGGGGTCAGCAGGCGCAACTTCCTGAAGTTCACCGGCACCTTGAGCGCGACCGCAGCGTTCGCCGGTGCCCTGGCCGCCTGCGGCGGCCCGTCCTCGACGACCTCGACCGGCTCGGGGAACGGTGGCGGCACGGTCCCGGACACGATCGAGGCCACTCTCGCGTTCGCGCTCTCCGGTGGCTTCGACCCGATGAACGCGTCGAGCGCGGTGGCGACCTGTGCCAACCAGCACATCTTCGAGGGTCTCGTCGACCTCGACCCGGCCAGCCGCGAGCCCTACCCGGCCCTGGCGACCGCGCTGCCGAAGAAGGTCGACGACCTGACCTGGACCGCCACCCTGCGCGACGGCGCGAAGTTCTCCGACGGGACCGACGTGACCGCGGACGACGTCGCCTGGTCGTTCACCCGGGCGCTCGACCCGGCGAACAAGGCGTTGATGGCCCAGTTCCTGCCGTTCCTCGACACGGTGACAGCCAAGGACCCCAAGACGGTCGAGCTCAAGCTCAAGACGCCGTTCCCCCTGTTGCCCGAGCGGGTCTCCGTCATCAAGATCGTGCCGAAGGCCAAGACGGGCGACGCCGCAGCGTCCAAGACCTTCGACGGTGCGCCCATCGGCTCCGGCCCGTGGAAGCTCGACAGCGCCGACGCCAACACCGGCTTGCGGCTGTCCGCCCACGATGCCTACAACGGCCCCAAGAAGGCCAAGGCCAAGAAGATGGTCTGGAACACCACGACCGAGGGCGCCACCCGGATCGCCGACCTGCAGAGCGGGCGCGTCCAGGCGATCGAAGCAGTCCCCTACATCAACGTCGACCAGGTCAAGGGCAAGTACCAGGTGGAGGCCCGCCCGGCCTTCAACCAGCTGTTCCTGATGTTCAACAACTCCGCCAAGCCGTTCGACGACGTGCGGGTCCGGCAGGCGCTGCACTACGCCATCGACCGGGACAAGGTGATCAAGAACGCCCTGGCCGGCTATGGCAGCCCGGCCAAGAGCTACCTCGACGAGGGCAACAAGGCCTACCAGGAGGCCTCGACGGTCTACACCTACCAGCCGGACAAGGCCAAGTCCCTGCTCGCCGACGCCGGTGTCAAGAACCTCTCGTTCGAGCTCGTCACGACCAACACGGCCTTCATCGTCGACTGCGCCCCGCTCATCGTCGACATGTGGAAGCAGGTCGGGGTCACGGCCAAGATCAACACCGCCCCGTCCGCCTCGGTCTACGCACCGGCCCCCGACGGTCTGGTCGCCAAGGACTCCTTCCAGGCGCTTGCGGCCTCGGGCGACCCCACCGTGTACGGGACGGACGCAGACCTGCTGCTCCGGTGGTACTACGCCGGCCAGACCTGGCCGGTCGACCGGGCCAGGTGGAACGCGCCGGAGCGCACCAAGGTCGCGCAGCTGCTCGATCAGGCCGCCGCCGAGAGCGACGAGGCCAAGCGCAAGGCGCTGTGGAAGCAGGTCATCGACATCGTCGCCGAGCAGGTCCCGCTCTACCCGGTCCTGCACACCCAGACCGTGACCGGCTGGGACGAGACGAAGATCGAAGGGTTCAAGCCGGTCTCGACGACCGGCCTGTACTTCCTCGACGCCTCCCGCAAGGCCTGACACCACCGCCTGCCGGGTCCGGCCGCCTCCTGCCGGACCCGGCACCAAAAGCCTCATCCAGCCGCTCGGAAGGTTCGTCATGCTGCCGATCCTCAAGATGGTGCTGCGGCGCATCATCATGCTCGTGCCGCTCATGCTCGGCATCACCCTGTTCGTCTTCGTCGTGATGCGGCTCTCGCCGATCAACTCCGCCGTCGCCGCGCTGGGTGACCAGGCCACAGCAGAGCAGATCGCCGCCTACGAACAGGCGCACGGGCTCGACCAGCCGGCGCCGATCCAGTTCGTGAACTTCCTGGGCGACCTCCTGCACGGCGACCTCGGCGAGACGGTCGGTGTCCCCCAGTCGGTGGGCGGGCTCATCTCGCAGGCCCTGCCGCTGACGCTGCAGCTGACCTTCCTCGGCGTGCTCCTCGCCCTCGTGATCGCCCTGAGTCTCGGCATCACGGCCGCCCTCTTCCGGGACCGCTGGCCCGACCAGCTCGTTCGCATCCTGTCGATGGCCGGCATCTCGATCCCGTCGTTCTGGCTCGCGCTGCTGATGATCCAGCAGCTGTCGATCAACCTGAACTGGTTGCCGAACGCCGGCTACGTCAACCCGGCCGACAGCGTCTCGGGCTGGCTGGAGACGATGGCGATGCCGGCGATCGCGCTGGCCGTCCCGGTCGGGGCCTCGCTGACCCGGATCGTGCGCACCTCCATGGTCGAGGAGCTCGACCGGGACTACGTCCGGACCGCCTACGGCGGGGGGCTGCCACCTACCGTGGTCGTGGGCCGCAACGTGCTGCGCAACGCCCTGATCAACCCGCTGACCGTCCTCGGGCTGCGGATCGGCTACCTGCTCGGCGGCACGATCATCATCGAGGCGATCTTCACCATGCCCGGCATGGGCACCCTGGTCATGCAGGCCGTCAAGAACAACGACGTCAACCTGGCCCAGGGCACGATCCTGGTCATCGCCTTCGCGTTCGTCATCGTCAACCTCGTCGTGGACATCCTCTACCTGTTCGCGAACCCCCGTCTGCGAGGTGCTCACTGATGCCCATCCGTCCCGGCCTCACCAAGAAGCTCTCGGACCCGACCGTCGAGCGCAGGGTCAGCCTCGAGGGCCTGCGCCGGCTGCCGTGGCTCTCGAAGCTCTCGCTCGCCTTCGTCGCACTGCTGGTCCTCGTCGCGATCTTCGCGCCGTGGCTCACGCCGCACGACCCCACCGCGACCGGTCTCGCCCCGGTCACCACCGGCCCGAACTCCGAGTTCTGGTTCGGTGTGGACCGCTCCGGCCGTGACATCTTCTCCCGCCTCGTCGCGGGCACGCCCCGGTCACTGCTGGTCGGGTTCGGCTCCGCCGGCCTGGCCCTCGTGCTCGGGACCACCCTCGGCGCGATCGCCGGCACGAGCCGCCGCGCCGTCGACGAGGCGATCATGCGGGTGCTCGACGTCATCATGGCCTTCCCCGCCATCGCGCTGTCTGCGATCCTCATCATCGCCTTCGGCAAGGAGAGCCTGGTCGTGCTCATCCTCGCGATCGGGTTCGTCTTCATGCCCTCGATCGCCCGCGTCGTGCGCGCCAACGTCCAGTCCCAGTACGGCGAGGACTACGTCGCGGCCGAGCACGTCATCGGTGCCGGGCGCCTGCACATCCTGCGCCGGCACGTGCTGCGCAACTGTGCCGCCCCGGTCCTCGTCTTCGCGACGGTCATGGTCGCCGACGCCATCGTCTTCGAGGCGTCGCTGTCCTTCATCGGCGGCGGCCTGCCGGGGCACGTCGCAGAGTCGTCGTGGGGCTCGGTCATCGCCTACGGCAAGGAAGTGCTCCTGGCCGGCTCGTGGTGGGCCACCTTCTTCCCCGGACTGCTCATCCTGATCACGGTCCTGTCCCTCAACATCCTCTCCGAGGGCATCTCCGACGCGTGGGCCGCACCGGCGACACGGCGCGCCGAGGCGAGGGCCTCCAGCGACGACGTGGACCGTCTCGAGGCCGCCGAGCCCGGCACGCAGGAGGTGCTGCCGCTGCCCGGGCTCGCCCGCGCGGGCGCACGGCTGATGGAAGGAGCCAGGCCGCGGCCGGACACCGAGCCCGTGCTCGCGGTCCGAGACCTTCGGATCGGCTTCGAGGGACGTCACGCCGGAGTCGACATCGTCGACGGCGTGACCTTCGAGGTGCGCGGCGGCGAGGTGCTCGGCATCGTCGGCGAGTCCGGCAGCGGCAAGTCCCTCACGGCCCTGGCCGTCATGGGGCTGCTCCCGCGAGGGGCCAGGGTCCGCGGCGAGATCGACTTCGACGGCCGCGACCTGCTCACCCTGCGCGACTCCCAACGCCGCGCCCTGCTCGGACGCGACATCGCGATGGTCTACCAGGACGCCCTGTCGGCCCTGAACCCGGCACTTCGGGTCCGCGCGCAGCTGGCGCAGCTGATCAAACGCGGGGGGACCCGCAGCCCGGAGGAGCTGATGAAGCTGGTCGGGCTCGACCCCCAGCGCACCCTGGGGGCCTACCCGCACGAGCTGTCCGGCGGCCAGCGCCAGCGCGTCGTCATCGCCATGGCCCTGTCCCGCGACCCCCAGCTGCTCATCGCCGACGAGCCGACGACCGCACTCGACGTGACCGTCCAGGCCCAGGTCATGCAGCTGCTGCTCGACCTGCAGGAGCGGCTCGGCTTCGCGCTCGTCCTGGTCAGCCACGACCTGGCCCTCGTCAGCGACATCTGCGACCGCGTCGTCGTCATGTACGGCGGGCAGATCGTCGAGAGCGGCCGGATCCCGGAGGTCATCGGGGCCCCGGCTCACCACTACGCCCGAGGCCTGCTCGGCTCGGTCCTGTCCCTCGAGACCGGGGCCGAGCGGCTCAGCCAGATCAAGGGTGTCGTGCCCTCGCCGGCCGACTTCCCGGCGGGCTGCCGCTTCTCCGACCGGTGCCCCATGGCGACCGAGATCTGCCGGGTCCAGCGACCCGAGCTCGTCGGCACCCCCGCACACCGCGTCGCGTGCTTCCACCCAGCGCACGACGTCACCCGACTCTTGGAGAGCGCAGCCCAGGAGGCACAGCCATGACCGAGCCCATCCTCACCCTCGAGGACGTCCACGTCGTCCACCGGCTCCGGTCCAAGCGCGCCACCGGCAGCGGCAACGTCTACGCGCTCACCGGCGCCGACCTGAGCATCCAGCCCGGCGAGACCGTCGGCGTCGTGGGGGAGTCCGGCTGTGGCAAGTCGACGATGGCCAAGGTCATGGTCGGTCTGCAGAAGCCGACCCAGGGCACCGTCCGCGTCGTCGGCGAGGACATCTGGTCCCTCGGCGAGCGCGATCGTCGACGGAAGGTCGGCACGAAGGTCGGGATGATCTTCCAGGACCCGTCCGCCTCCCTCAACCGGCGCATGTCGGTCCGCGAGATCATCCGCGACCCGCTCGACGTCCACCGGGCCGGTACCGCCCGGGACCGGGCAGCCCGCGTCGACGAGCTGATGGAGCTCGTGGGCCTGCCGCGCTCGGCGGCCGGCGTCCTGCCCGGCCAGCTCTCCGGCGGACAGCGCCAGCGGGTCTCGATCGCCCGGGCGCTCGCATTCGAGCCGGCCCTCGTCATCGCCGACGAGCCGACGAGCGCGCTCGACGTGTCCGTCCGGGCGCAGATCCTCAACCTCCTGCTCGAGCTGCGCGAACGGCTCGGGGTCGCGATGGTCTTCGTCTCACACGACATCCAGACCGTCAAGCGGGTCAGTGACCGGGTCGTGACGATGTACCTCGGCCGCATCGTCGAGGTGAGCCTGGCCCAGGAGCTACCGGTCAGCGCGGAGCACCCCTACACGCGTGCGCTCTTCTCGGCGACGCCGGGCCTGCTCGACCCGATCGACCCGATCCCGCTCGTCGGGCCGGTGCCGTCGGCCGCCAACCCGCCCTCGGGCTGCCCCTTCCGAACCCGGTGCTGGAAGGCGACCGACATCTGCGCCGAGCAGATGCCAGAGCCGAGCATCGCCGCCGACGGGCACCTCGTCCGCTGCCACCACCCGGTGCCGGCCGGCACCTCACAGGCGCAGCTCGCGGCTACTGCCCGCACGGTCATCGAGGCCCGGCACGGCGACCTGCTCGCCGACGCCGACAGCAGCGGTGACGGCGGCGGTCAGCTGGCGGCTGTCGGCGCCGCGATCGCACTCGACGAGGAGGTCGAGATCGGGCCGGACGCCCCGGCCGGCGCCTCGACCGGCTCGCTCAACGAGCCCCCAGCAGATCACCACTCCCAGGAGACCCCATGACGACGACGACGGCCTTCCGTGGCCTCGTGCCACCGGTCATCACCCCGCTCACCGACGACCGTGAGGTCGACACCGCCTCGCTCGAACGGCTCGTCGAGCACCTCGTCGCCGGCGGCGTCGACGGCCTGTTCGCGCTCGGCTCGAGCGGCGAGACGGTGCTGCTCACGGACCAGCAGCGCGACACCGCGCTGGAGGTCATCGTCAAGACCGCCGGCGACGCAGTCCCGGTCATGGCCGGGGCGATCGAGACGGCCACCTCCCGCACCATCGAACGGGCGCGGGTCGCCGAGCGGCTCGGCGCGCAGGCGGTCGTCGCGACCGCGCCGTTCTACGTCATCGTCGGACCCACCGAGGTCGAGCGGCACTTCCGGGCCGTGCACGCTGCGGTCGGCGTCCCGTTGTTCGCCTACGACATCCCGGTGTGCGTTCACTCGAAGCTCGCGAACGACCTGGTCCTCCGGCTCGCCGGGGACGGGATCGTCGCCGGGATCAAGGACTCGAGCGGCGACGACATCGGCTTCCGGCAGCTCTTGGTCTCGCTCCGCGAGGCGGGGCTCGAGCACTTCGGGGCGTTCACCGGGCACGAGGTGATGGTCGACTCGATCCTGTTCGCCGGGGCGACCGGCGCGGTCCCCGGTCTGGCCAACGTCGACCCGGCCGGCTACGCCCGCCTCCATGCGGCCGTGGCCAGGGGAGACGTGGCCGCAGCCCGGGCCGAGCAGGAGCGGCTCATCCGGCTCTTCCAGATCGTGGATGCCGCTGACCCGGCCACGTCGGCGGGCATGACCCGCGGCGCCGGCTCCTTCAAGACGGCGCTGCGCGAGCTCGGCGTGATCGCGAGCAACGCGATCTCGCTGCCCCTGCGGCCACTCGACGAGTCGGAGTCGGCCCGGGTGCGCCAGATCCTCGAGCAGGCCGGACTGCTCTGACCCCATGACCAAGAGCGTTGTCGCCGCCCTCGACATCGGCGGCACCAAGTCAGCCGCGGCCCTGGTCGAGCGTGACGGCCGGCTCGGCCCGACCGCGAGTGCCGCGACGCCCGGTGCCCGAGGGCCACAGGCTGTGCTCGACACCGCTGCCGGGCTCGTCGGCACGCTCGCGGAGGCCGCTACGCGGGCCGGGCAGCGGATCGTCGGTCTCGGCGTCGGCTGCGCCGGGGTCATCGACGCCGACGCAGGCACGGTGCTCTCGGCGACGGACGTCCTGCGGGACTGGGCCGGCACCCGGGTGGCGGCCCAGCTCGGCGAGCTGAGCGGCATACCCTTCGTCCGGGTCGACAACGACGTGCACGCCCACGCACTCGGCGAAGGCTGGGTGGGGGCTGCCGCCGACGCGCACAGCGCCTTCTTCGTCGGGGTGGGCACCGGCATCGGGGCGTCCCTCGTCATCGACGGGAGGGTGTGGCACGGCGCGCGCAGCGTGGCCGGCCACTTCGGGCACGTGCCCGTGCCGCACGCGAGCGGGCTCCCGTGCGTGTGTGGGGGATCCGGGCACGTCGAGGCCATCGCCGCCGGGCCGGCCATGGTCGAGGCCTACAACCGCCGCGCCGCCGGCCACGCGACGAGCCTGGTCGAGGTGCGCGACCTCGCCGCCGCCGGTGATGTGCTCGCCCGGCTCGCGCTCGAGACCGGTGCCCGCGCCCTCGGCTGCGCCATCGGGGGGGCCGCCAACCTCGTCGACCCCAGCGTCGTCGTCCTCGGTGGGGGAGTCGTCGGGGCCGGCCCGTCATGGTGGGAGCCGATGGAGGCCGCGCTGCGAGGCGAGCTCCTCCCGCCCCTGAAGGATCTGCCGGTCGTCCCGGCGCAGCTCGGCCCTTCAGCCGCCCTCGTCGGGGCGGCCAGGCTCGTGTGGAAGGAACTGTCGTGACCAGCCCCGTCGACGCCATCCGAGGCGGCCTCGTCGTCTCGTGCCAGGCCTATCCGGGCGAGCCGATGCGTGACCCGGACACCATGTGCCGGGTCGCCCAGGCCGCCGTGCTCGGGGGCGCCGTCGCCATCCGTGCCCAGGGCATCGAGGACCTCGAGGCGATGCGACCGGTCCTCGACGTGCCGCTCATCGGGCTGTGGAAGGACGGGAAGTCCGGCGTGTTCATCACCCCGACGGTCGAGCACGCCCGTGCCGTCGCCGCCACCGGGGTGCAGATCGTCGCGATCGACGCGACACTGCGCCCCCGACCCGACGGGTCGTCCGTCGCGGACTCGGTCGAAGCGGTCCACGACGCCGGAGCGCTGGTCATGGCCGACTGCTCCACCCTGGCCGACGGGGTCGCGGCCGCGCAGGCGGGAGCAGACCTCGTCGGTACGACACTGGCCGGGTACACCGAGGACACCCCCAAGACCGACGGCCCGGACCTGGCGCTGCTCGCCGCGCTCGTGCACGAGCTCGGCCTGCCGGTCGTCTGCGAGGGGCGCGTCCACACTCTCGCGCAGGCCGGTGCCGCGATGGACGCCGGCGCCCATGCCGTCGTCGTCGGCACCGCCATCACGCACCCGACCACCATCACGTCGTGGTTCGTGGACGCAGTCCATGACCGCGCCTCCGCCGGTCCCGAGAGCCGGGACCACTGACGTATGCCGCTGCACCCCGAGGTCCTCGCCGTCCGCCTGCGCCGGACCGTGTGCTGGAAGGACCGTGTGCTGGAACACGCCGAGGAGCAGCGAACATCGACGGTTGCAACCGGGGAACTTGCCGGTGGTCGGTATGTTGCCGACCGAGGATCCCTGGCGTGGCTGGGCTCCGCGCTCAGGCGTCGCTCAGGTGCCGGCGTCGGTTGCTGCCTTCGCCCGCGCCTTCATCGCCTTCTTGTACTCGCGCACCTTGCCCTTCGACGCCTCGTCGATGATGTCCGCGATCGAGCGGTAGCCGTCCAGTCCATAGTCGCCCGTCGCCTCCTGCCACCCGTCGGGCCGCACGCCCAGCCGCTTGGCCAGCAGCGCCGCGAAGATCCTCGCCTTCTGCGCCCCGAACCCCGGCAGGGTCCCGAGCCGCCGCACGAGCTCGGCACCGGACTCGGCGCCGGCCCACACGTTCGCCGCGTCACCGTCCCAGTCGGCGACGACCGCCTGGCACAGCTGCTGCGCGCGCGCCGCCATCGACCCCGGGAAGCGGTGCAGCGCCGGCGGAGTCTTGAAGAGCTCGACCAGCTCGTCGGGTGGCATCGACGTGATCGCCGCCGCGTCGAGGCGCTCGACCCCCAACCGCTCGGCCAGGACGCTCGGCGAGGTGAACGCCTTCTCCATGGGCACCTGCTGGTCGAGCATCATGCCGATCATGAGAGCGAGCGGGTCACGCTCGAGCAGGGCGTTGCCGGCATCGGTCGTCGCGAGGTGCAGGCTCATGCCCAACGCCGCGCCTCTTCCCGACGCTCCGGGCCTCCCTCGCTGGCGCTCGGTCGTGTCCTCGCGTCGGTCGGCGCTCATCGCAACTCTCCCATCATGTCGCTGTTGCTCGCGCCGGGTGGCACGAGGGGCCACAGGTTC
>NZ_JAKDLO010000326.1 GCF_030452765.1 Intrasporangium sp. | reverse complement strand
GCACCCCCATCGTCGCTGCGACCCGCCACCCCAGTTCGCCCCACCGTGCCCTCAGAACGACGGAAGCCACGGTCAGACCGACACCGACCACGAGGGCCTGGCGACCCCGGATGGATACGACCATGGCCAACAGCAGGATGGCGGTGACGGCAGGGCCGAGGAACTGCGCCAGCACGGAGAACGGGGCGTAGATCATCGCCCCAGCGGCGATGACCGACAGGCTCGTGAGCTCGATCCAACCGAGGCGACCGCGAGCAACACGGACGGCCAAACCCAGGGACCCGCCGGTGAGCAGCAACCCGGCGGGCAGCCACGTCGTGGAGTCGTGGTCTGTCGCCCAGACCAGCACCGAAAGGAGCGAGACCAACCCGAGGGTGGCGCCACAGGCCAACAACAGTGACCGCCAGACGGAGGCCGAACCACGCCCTGTCACCTCTCTCAACAAGGCGAGTTCCGTCGCCGCCGCAGCCATGACCTCATCTTCACACCGCAGGATCGAAAAGCCCGGTAAAGACCTTTCGACCGTGGGCTGCCGTCGTCGACCGCGGCATCCGCATCACCGCGTGAGCCGGGCGAAGCGCTCCTACGGGCACCTTCGGCCGGTACGCCCTACGCTGACGAGGTGCGCCCAGACATCGATGACCTGCTGGCCGAGCGCGAGAACGAGATCCAGGCCCAGCTCGCCCAGCTGACGAAGCCCGTCGGCGAGGTGGGCACGATCTCGTTCGGCAAGCGCATCGGGGAGGGCACCTCGATGGCGGTCGACCGGCTGACCGCCGTGTCGGCGCAAGAGAACCTGCTCGCGATCCTGGCCGACATCGGACGCGCCCGGGAACGGGTGGCAGACGGTACCTACGGCCTGTGCGAGGTGTGCGGCGAGCCGATCCCCGAGGGACGGCTCGAGGCTCGCCCGTGGGCCGTCAGATGCATCCAGCACAGCTGAAGCCGCACCCATCACGCGGTTGCGGTCGCCAACGGTCAAGAGGCGAGCACCGTTGCACTTTGACGGCCGCAACGGAACGGACGGCCCGCGGTGCGCGCTCGATCAGAACCACGGCGTCGGCGGCGTGAACCGCCAGGAGCCGGCTTCGGAAGCCCCTTACGGTTCTGAACGCAGACAAGGCCTCCCCCGCTGCGTCGCGTTTGCCTCACAGTGTTCATGCTCGGTCGCCGGCAAGGAAGATCACGTCGGGGGGCGCAGCAGGTGCTCGGGGGTGGTGCCGGTCGGGTGAGGCCCGGACGTAACCCAGACCTAACCCAGGGGGACCTCCTGGACGGGACGTTGGCCTCTGTGCGCGGTGAAATCAGCGGTGGTGAAGTGGCAGAGTGACCAAACATGCCCCCGGGCTGAGAGTGCTTGCGTTGGCGGCGCTGGTGGTCGGTGGACTGCTCACCGGTTGTACGTCGTCGGCTTCAAACACCCCGGGCAGCATGATGGGCGGACCGGCGGGCTCAGGCCCCCGAAGCAGCATGCTGGGCGGACCGGCGGGCTACCACTTTCCTGCGCTGAGCTGTGCTGCTCCGGTCTCGCTGCCTGGCACGACGGTCACCGTGACCCTCGCGGACATGGGGATGACGCGGATGATGGGCGGCGACGCACCGATGGGTGCCGTGATGATGTTGCAGGCGACCCCTCAGGTCGTGGCCGCGGGGAAGGTCAGCCTGGTGGCGCAGAACCGGGGCTGGCGCACGCATGAGCTCGTCGTGCTGCCGTTGGCGCGAGCCGCCGCGGCAGGGCAGCGGGTTCCGGGCGCCGATGGCAAGGTCAGCGAGTCAGGGAGCCTGGGCGAGGCGTCCGCCTCCTGTACCAGCGGGGCAGGTGAGGGCATCGACTCCGGCGCGGTCGGCTGGGTGACGCTCCAGCTTTCCCCTGGCCGGTACGAGCTGGTCTGTAACCTCAAGAACCACTACGCCAACGGCATGTACCAAGAGCTCGA
>NZ_JAKDLO010000021.1 GCF_030452765.1 Intrasporangium sp. | reverse complement strand
GGGTGATCCAGGGAGTATCGGTCGGCGGGGAGCCGCGGTGCGGAAGGGGCAAGCTCGAGGCAGTCGAGGTCTGCCGGTACGACGGCGTCGATGGTGCTGTCCGCGAGAGCCCGCTCCCATGACGCGGTGTCGAGGTGCCCGGGGACGAGATGGTGCAACGCGAGGCGCCGGGCTCCTGCCTGGGTCGCGATGGCGATGGCGCCCTCGACGCTGGTGTGTGACTTGTAGTGGTGGTCGCGCGATGCTCGAGCGGCCTTGTCCGTCCGGGCTCCGTAGAGGTCCTCGACCCACTCGAAGCTGATCGCCTCGTGCAGCAGCAGGTCGACGTCCTCGGCCAGACGCACCATGTTCTCCGTCTTGGCGGTGTCGCCGGAGATCGCGACCGAACCCTCGTCCGTGGTGAACCGGAACCCGAAAGCGGGTGCGATCGGCGGGTGTTCGACGAGGATCGCGTCGACGCGGACCCGGTCGTCCTCGAACACACGGAACGGCGCCATGGCCGGCGTCGGGCTCTCGTTCGGGTGGTAGCCGATCCCGTCCGGGATCGTGATGTCGGCTGCCTCGAAGAGCTCGAATGGTGAGGGCCGCAAGGCGTCGAGGACGCGATCGTTGAGGTCGGTGGCGTGGGCCTCCATCAGTAGCCGGAAGAGGTCCGTGGTGCCGGGTGTCGGCCGGTGCGGGGCGACCGGGTTGGGGCCGCTGACGGCTCGCGGTGAGATGGGTGGGAGCATGCCCCGGTCACCCGGGCCGATGATCGGGACCGGCGCCTTGTCGGGGGAGATGTCGAACATACCGAACAACGCCAGGTTGGCCAGGTCGGTCGTGTGGTCGGAGTGCAGATGGGTCAGGAAGATGCCACCCAGGCTGTCCATCGTCAGCCCGGCCCGGGTCAGCTGCCGTCCGGCACCGAGGCCTGCGTCGACGAGGTAGGTGCGGTCGCCGACGACGACGGCGGTCGCGATCCCGAAGCGGGAGCTCGCGGTGATCGGTGTCCACCAGCGGGGTCCGCCGGCCGTCCCGAGGGTCACGACGTGTGGTGCCTGTGACATGTCGGTCCTTCCTGTTCGGTTGAAGTCGATTCGATGTGGCGCTGTCATCGAGCATGACCGAATCTCCTTCTTCTGAAAAGCCGAAGTATTTGATCCAAGGGATAGGCTGTACCGATGATCGGTGTGACGCTTCGTCAGCTCGAGTACTTCCTGGCAGCTGCCGAGACTGGGACGGTCACCGCCGCGGCCAGACGTTGCTCCGCATCTCAGGCTGCGGTCTCGACAGGGCTGAGCGAGCTGGAGCGGGGTCTGCGACTGCAGCTGCTCGTACGCCGCACAGCCAAGGGCGTCACGCTCACGCGCAGCGGCGAGCTGGTCCTCGCCATCGCTCGCAGAATCCTCGATGACGTGACAGAGCTCGAGGTGCTCGCTGAGACCGAGCTCGACGAGGTCGCCGGACCGCTGCGGGTCGGGTGCACGCACGCGCTCTCGCCGCGAGTGCTGCCCGCGCTCGCGCAGGCCTTCAGGCAGCAGCACCCGCTCGTCGACCTGGACCTGTTCGACGGGCTGGCCGCCGACGTGCAGGCCATGCTCCTGCGTGGCGAGATCGACGCATGTCTGGTCTATCGTCGTCAGCTCGAGCGCGACCTCGACGCGCGGACGCTCCGCACGATCGTCCCCTACGCCGTACTCGCCGCTGATCATCCCCTCGCCCGCCGCGACGGGGTGTCCCTGCGCGAGCTCGCCGACGAACCCCTGATCCAGGTCAACCCGGAGGGTTCCCATGGCGTGATCGAGCTCCTCGTGGAGGAGGCGCACGTGCGGCCGCGGCACGGGTGGACCTTCTCCAACCCGGAGACGGTGCGATCGATGGTGGCTCGCAACCTCGGCTACTCGGTGTTCAGTGGCAAGCCGGCCAGCGCGGAGACGTTCGACGGTGGCAGGGTTGCCTACGTCCGCGTCACCGACTCGATCGCTCACAACGACGTCGTGCTCGCGACCCCGCACGGGACTCGTCCCACGGCCCGGTTGCAGGCGTTGGTGCGTCTGCTCGGGTCCGAGGAGCTGCAAGCGTCGTTCGGGTGACGGCTGCGCACAGGCCTGCCGGCCCACGCGTGGCGCCTGTCAGGCTGGGATCTGCATGGGTTCGCCTCTCCCCGGGCCCGCACCCAGTGACACAATGCCCGCCATGCCTGCGGTCCTGCAGATCGATGTCGTGTCGATCTTTCCCGCGTACCTCGCGCCCCTCGACCTCTCGCTGATCGGCAAGGCCCGCTCGGACGGGTTGATCGACGTGCGCGTTCACGACCTGCGCGACTTCACCCACGACCGGCACCGGACCGTCGACGACACGCCCTACGGTGGCGGCGCCGGGATGGTGATGCAGCCCGAGCCGTGGGCGCGGGCCCTGGAACACGTTGTCGGGCAACGTGGCTCGGCCGCCTCGGCTCGGCCGCGCCTGCTCGTCCCAGGGCCCGGCGGGGTCCCGTTCACGCAGGCGATGGCTCGTGAGCTCGCCGCCGAGCCGTGGCTCGCCTTCGCCTGCGGGCGCTACGAGGGGATCGACGAACGAGTCTACGAGTTCGCGCAGGAGGATCTCGGTCTCGAGGTCACGGTCGTGAGCCTGGGCGACTACGTCGTCAACGGCGGCGAGGTCGCCGTGCTCGCGATCGTCGAGGCGCTCGCCCGACTCGTCCCCGGCGTGATCGGCAATGCGGCCTCGCTCGTCGAGGAGTCCCACCAGGACGGGCTGCTCGAGTATCCCCTCTACACCAAGCCACGGCACTGGCGGGGCCGGGTGGTGCCCGAGGTCCTGCTCTCGGGCGACCACGCCGCCATCGCCGACTGGCGGCACCGCCAGCGGCTTGCCCGGACCGCGGACCGGCGGCCCGACCTGCTCCACGCCTCGTCGGCCGGCGCCGACGTCGATGTCCGGGTCGCAACAGCCGGCGACCTGCCCGAGCTGCTCACGCTGCTGTATGCGGCAGGTACCCCCACGACGATGGAGTCCCTCCGGGAAGGCCTCTCGAGCAGCACCACGTGGCTCGCGCGCCGGGCCGGACGGCTCCTCGGCGCGATCCGGGTCGAGGCCCGAGGGGACACCCTGTGGCTGGCGGCCCCGGCGCTCGTGCCTGATCTGGACGGCGACGACCTCGCCCGGCGCCTGCTGGATGTTGCCCAGCAGACCGCGGTGAGCGGCATACGTCAGCTTGTCGTGGACTCTCCCCGCGCCTCGGCGGTGCGCGCCCGGACGTACCGACAGGCCGGGTACCGGCTGGGCGGCGGCCACTGGGTCAAACGGTGCTCACGACACGAGTGACGCCGCGAGATCGGTCGGCACGAGACGCCGCGCGCGGATGAGGCGCGCCTGCACCCCCGCCGTGATGGCCTGCGTGGCCATGATCGCGAACAGGACGAGCACCTGGGCGGTCGCCGCCTGAACGGCGCTCCCGCCGCCGAGCATGACCCCGATGAAGGCGCCCGGAAGCGTCACCAGCCCCGACGTGCGGACCTGGTCCAGGCTGGGCAGGAGTCCCTCGGGCACCCGTCGCGCGATGATCTCGTCGATGGCCTGATGCGGCAGCATGCCGAGCGAGAGGCATGCCTCGTACTGGTCCCGCTCTTCCCGGAGAGCCGCGAAGGATCGTCGTCCGACGAGGGTGTGAACTGTCATCGTGTTCCCGAGGACGATGCCCACGACCGGGATCAGCGCGATGCCCTCGATCGGGATCGTCCGCGTCGCGAGCAGGATGGCCAACACCGGCGCGATGCCGCACGCCATGGCGGCGGCCGCCCACGGCCAGGCGTGTCGAGCCTCGACCCGCCTGCACGTCGTCATGACCGCCATGACGAACATCCCCATCAGGGCCGCGACCGACCACCAGATCGAGCGCACGACGAGCGTGATGATCGCGGCGGCGACGGTCAGCTGGATGACTGCGCGCAGCCCCGCGACGACTGCGTCGCGCCCGAGGCCCAGACGCGCGGCTCGGTTCGCGGCGACCGTCCCGGCGAGCAGGACGACCAAGGCGACATAGACCGGCCACCCCGGGTTGATCGTCACGACCACACCGTATGCCGCACGGTGGGTTTGCGACGGCCGCGACGCTCATCTCGTCAGCTGTCACCCGGCGATTTCGGCGGGGGCGTCGGCTCTGGCAGAATTGCTCCTTGCGTCTGGACTCGACGGCCCCTGCCACGGGGGGAGTGCGGCCCGGTCACCGACCGGGTCGACGCGGCCCGACGGACGCATCGATGCAGATGATCCCTCGGTGACCTGTGGCACCGTGAGAAAGCGAAGCAGCCATGCACCAGTTCGACGAGCTCAGCGCCGCGTCGATGCGTGACGACGTGCCAGCGTTCCGCGCCGGCGACACCGTCAAGGTCCACGTCAAGGTCATCGAGGGCACGCGCTCGCGTGTCCAGGTCTTCCAGGGCGTCGTCATCCGTCGCCACGGCGGCGGGGTCGGCGAGACCTTCACGGTCCGCAAGGTCTCCTTCGGGGTCGGGGTGGAGCGGACCTTCCCCCTGCATACCCCGATCATCGACAA
Source organism: Intrasporangium sp. (assembly GCF_030452765.1). GTDB lineage: Bacteria > Actinomycetota > Actinomycetes > Actinomycetales > Dermatophilaceae > Intrasporangium_A. The sequence continues at coordinate 30,830 of NZ_JAKDLO010000021.1, read as the reverse complement.
GATCGAGGTCGTCACCCGGGGCGACGTCCGCCGGGCGAAGCTGTACTACCTGCGTGGGCTGCGGGGCAAGGCCGCCAAGATCAAGGAGAAGCGCGAGAACGTGCCGGCCAAGGCTGCCAGCAAGTCCCAGTGACAGCGGCTCGGTGACCTCCGAACGGCGCGGCGGGGCGACCCCTGGCCCCTCGACGGGGCCCGGACCGGGCAGGTACGAGGCACCCACCGTGCCGTCGACCCTTCCTCCGCTCGACGACGGGTCGGGGCCGAGCAGGGACCCGCGCGGCGGCAGTCGTCGCGACAGGAGGCTGCGCTGGCTCGTCGTGCCGGCCATCGTCCTGATCGCGATCATTCTCGTGCGGGCCTTCCTCATCTCCCCGTACGCGATCCCGACCGGTTCGATGGAGCCGACCCTGCAGGTCGGCGACCGCATCCTCGTGAGCCGGCTCGCCTCGCCGCAGGACCTGGAGCGAGGCGACGTCATCGTCTTCGACGCCTCCGCCGCGTTCCACCTCGACGAGGGCACCCCGGGCCTGCTTCGCAGGGTCATGGACACGGTGGGCAGCGTCGTCGGCGAGGGGGCCGACACCGACTACGTCAAACGCCTCATCGGCCTGCCGGGCGACCGCGTCCGCTGTTGCGCGGTCCACGGCCGGATCACCGTCAACGGCGCCGCAGTCGACGAGCCGTACCTGTACCCGGGTGATGCGCCGAGCACGACGACGTTCGATGTGACCTTGCCGGCGGACCGGTACTGGGTCATGGGCGACCACCGTTCGGTGTCGGCCGACTCTCGCTCCCACCTGGGCGCGCCGGGTGGCGGCATGATCCCCGGAGAGGACGTCATCGGTCAGGTCTGGGTGCGATACTGGCCGCCCGACCGGGTCGGTACCCTCACGCCAGTCCCCTTGTCCGCGATCCCACGAAACGGCCAGTGATGTCGACGCAGCACCCCGAGCGCCACGAGGACGCCCGTTCCCCGGTCCGTCCCGGCGTCGACTCCCAGGAGCCCGTCGAGGAGGAGAACTGGCCGGCCGAGCGCAGCTTCGGGGCCTCCATCCTCGCCGGCCTGCGCGAGATCGTCATCGTCGTCGTGCTCGCGATGGCGCTGTCCTTCGTCGTCAAGACGTGGCTCTTCCAAGCGTTCTACATCCCGTCCGGGTCGATGGAGGACACGCTCGTCCCGGACGACCGGGTCATCGTCAGCAAGCTCACCCCGGGGCCGTTCGACCTGCGTCGCGGCGACGTCGTGGTCTTCGAGGACCCGGGCGAGCCTCGCCCCTGGCTGCAGGGGGCGCAGTACTCCCAACAATCGACCTTGGGCGGTCCGTTCCACGAGCTGCTCGTCTTCGTCGGACTGCTCCCGGAGGACTCCGAGAACCACCTCATCAAGCGCGTCATCGGTCTGCCGGGTGACCATGTCCAGGCAGACGGCAAGGGCAAGATCAAGGTCAACGGGGTCGCGATCACCGAGCCGTACGTCAAGCCGGGCGACCACCCCAGCGACCAACCGTTCGACATCGTCGTACCGCCGGACAGCGTGTGGGTCATGGGCGACCATCGCGCCGACTCGTCGGACTCCCGCTTCCACGACGACGACTCGGGCGGCAAGGACGGCTCGGTCCCGATGTCCAAGATCGTCGGCCGGGCCCTGTTCATCGTGTGGCCGATCGACCACGTGACGTGGCTCGGGGTGCCGGCCCGGACCTTCGAGCAGGTGCCCGCGCCCTCGGCCGTCTCGCCGACCGACCTGCCCCGGACTCCCGCGAAGGGCAAGACGACCAAGCCGGCACCGGCCAAGACCACGGCAAAGGCCTCCTGAGCCGCCATGCCACCCCCCGCGCGGCCCGGCCCGTCGAAGAAGCCCTCCTTGCGCGTCGAGCGGCAGCTCCAGCGCCAGGGTCACCGGCTGCTCGCCGGCATGGACGAGGTCGGTCGGGGCGCACTCGCCGGCCCGGTCACGGTCGGCGTCGTCGTCATCGACGAGTGCGTCCGCAGTGCACCGACGGGAGTGCGTGACTCCAAGCTGCTGACCGAGCGCGCCCGCCGGGGCCTCGTCCCACGCATCCACCGGTGGGCGGTTACCGATGCGGTCGGCCACGCCGGCCCGGAGGAGATCGACGAAGTGGGCATCATCGCTGCGCTCCGCCTCGCTGGGCTGCGGGCGCTCGCCGCACTCGGGCTCGTCCCCGACCTCGTCATCCTGGACGGCAACCACGACTGGCTCACGGCCCCGACCGACGTCGGGCTGCTGGCCTTCGCGGGACCGACTGGGCCGGCGACCCCGCCGGTCACGACCATGGTCAAGGCCGACCTGAAGTGCTCGTCGGTAGCGGCCGCGAGCGTGCTCGCAAAGGTCGAACGCGACGAGCTGATGGTGGCGCTGGGAGGCCGGCACCCGGCATACGGCTGGCAGCTGAACAAGGGGTATGGCGCACCTGAGCACCTCGACGCATTGACGCGCCTGGGGCCCTGCGAGCTGCACCGGAGGTCGTGGCGGCTGCCCTGCGTCGGGCATGATGACCAAGAGGCGCCCATCCCGGGCGGCCCAACGGGAACGACAGTCGGGTGAGTGGCCGGTGAGTTCGGAAGATCTCGAGAAGTACGAGACCGAGATGGAGCTGCAACTCTACAAGGAGTATCGCGACGTCGTCGGCCTGTTCACCCACGTCGTCGAGACCGAACGCCGCTTCTACCTCGCGAACTCTGTGGACATGAAGGTGCGCACCGACGGGGGAGATGTGTTCTTCGACGTCACGATGAGCGATGCGTGGGTCTGGGACATCTACCGGCCGGCCCGGTTCGTCAAGAACGTGCGCGTCGTGACGTTCAAGGACGTCAACATCGAGGAGCTGCCCAAGCCGGACATCAAGCTGCCGGAGTCGGGTGACTTCAGCAGCTGAGCCTGACCGGCGCCTGGGTGGTTGGATGGCCTGACATTTGGTTGCGATTGACATTTGGTTGCGCAATACTGGAGCCGTGGAACTTCAGCGACATGGGAAGTGCGGGTTGCTCGTCTCCCAGGACCCTCGTGAAGACGAGTCGTACCGGGCTATCACCCGGTCATTGATCGAGGTCGACCTCGATCAGGTCCTCGGCGGCGACGAACGGGCCGTCACCGCCTATGTCGGGGCCTGGTTCGCCGCACGCTCACGGCTGTTGGACCATGTGGCGCACGAGTGCCCGGGCCTGGAGCTCCCGCCCTTGACCGCCGAGACACTCGACTGGGAGGCGATGCAGGCACCGTTCAGTTTCTGGGTGCATCTGTACAGGGACCGAGACGGGCTCGCTCTCGACCTCATTGCCCGGCTGCGCAGCATCCTCGGGCACTCGTTGAGCCCGCTGCGTGCGACTCAATCTCCGGAAGAAGCTGAGGCGGGCATTGCCGTCGACGCGCAGAGTGCTCGACGGTTCTACCGGCAGGTCGTCTCGGCGCTGCAAGGCCAGGAGTCGATGGCGGCCCGGATCGCGGAGTCGTTCGGCCTGAACAAGGCCGAGCTGGGCCGCCTGTTCGGGGTCTCTCGGCAAGCCGCCTCGGACTGGCTGCAGGACGACATCCCGAGCGACCGTCGAGCCAAGGCCTCGGTGGTGGTATCGATCGCGGACCTGCTTGCCCACCGGTTGAAGCCGGGACGGCTGCCCGGTGTCGCACGAAGGCCGGCCGCGGTGTACGGCGGGCTGTCGATGCTCGACTTGATCACCGCCGATCGGCACGAAGAGCTCCTTGCCTCGGTCCGGGCGTCGTTCGACTTCGCGCAGATCGCCTGAGGTGGCCAGGACACGCCGGCGCCGGATAGCGCGCGGCGGGCAGATGCTCCGCGTCGCGGATCCGGACTGGGCGGACCCACTGGATGTCGCCTACTCCATGAGCGCCGGAGGCCGGTGGAACCCACCTGGCCGCTTCGGCGTCCTCTACCTCAATGCAACGATAGAGGTGGCGCGCGCCAACGTGGACCGGCTGTTCGTGGGCCTGCCCTACGGTCCCGAGGATCTGGATCCGGCGGCCGCTCCCGTGCTGGTGTCCGTCGATGTCGTTGTCGATGACTACCTCGACGCCGTCAGCAACGAGGGACTCTCAGCCCTCGGCTTGCCGGCCACCTATCCACTCGATGCAAGCGGAGGGGTCCTGCCTCACTGCCAGTGCCAACCCGTCGGCCAGGGGGCGTTCGACGATGGAGAGCTAGGCATCGCGTGCAGGTCCGCGGCGGCGGGGGCGAGGGGTGAGGGGCTTGCCTGGTTCGCCCAGGTCGGCCGTCCCATGCCGAGGAAGGTGCGCACGTCCGTGTTCGACGAATGGTACTGGCCGTCAGGTGTGCTGCCAGACGCATTCACCGCCGAGCCAGGTTGATGTGACCTCGACGTCGGCGATGTGTTCGGGGTCGACGGTGGTGATGTCCTGGCTCAGGGCGATGAAGTCTGCGGCACGTCCCGGGGTCAGTCGGCCCTTGAAGGACTGCTCTGCGGTGGCGTGCGCGGACCCTGCGGTGTAGACCCAGACCGCCTCGAGTGGCTCGACTCGTTGGCTGGTCCCGACGGCGAGCCCGTCCCGGGTGGTCCGGGTGACCATGCTCTGCACCGCCAGCAGCGGCTGGATCGGCACGATCGGGTAGTCGGACGACCCGGCGACGGGCAGGCCCGCATCGAGCATGGCGCGGTGGGCACAGATCATCTGGGCGCGCTCGGGGCCGTAGAAGTCGAGGATCTGCTGTCCGAACAACAGGACGAACGGCCCGAAGGGGACCGGGGTGATCCGGTGCGTCCGGCATCGCCGGAGCAGCTCGGGGGTGACGAGGCTGCAGTGCTCGATGCGGTGGTCGACCGTGCTTGGTGGCAGCTGCGCGACCTGGTCGATGACCTTGGCGATCGCGGCGTCGCCGTTCGCGTGGACCGCGACACGCGCACCCGTACCGCTCGCCCGACGGAAGAGCGTGCCGAACTCGTCGTCGCCGAGGATCTGCAGCCCGTTGTCGAGCCCGGTGGCGCTGGGGTACGGCTGGCTGCACAGGCAGGTGCCTCCGGACAATGCGCCGTCGAGCATCATCTTGACCCCGGCGAAGCGCAGGAACTGTACGTCGGGATGCTCCGGCAGACCGTTCGCGGGCAGGTAGCTGTGCCAGAGCATCATGTTGACCCGTGCGGGAAGCCGGCCCTGTTCGAGCGCGGCCCGGTACAGCTGCTCTTCGACCGGGGTGACGATGGCGTCGCAGTAGGAGGTGACCCCGACGGAGTGCAGCTCCGCGTGGACCTGCTCGAGCGCCGCCAGCTGGGCATCGAGCGCGCCGGCCGGCGCGATCGAGCGCGGGCCGCGACCTGGCAGCCACGGGTCCAGCCAGGCCCGCTCGAACAGCCACCCGGTCGGATGTCCGGCGGGGTCGGTCGGCAGCTGGCCGCCGGCAGGGGCATCGCCTGCGCTCGCGTAGCCCAGGAGGCGCAGGCCGGTGGTGTTCACCACGGCGCGGTGGAAGGTGTACTGGATGACCAGGATCGGGTGTTCGGTGCTGACCAGGTCCAGCGCGGCCCGGTCGACCACACCGGCGACGGCATGCTCGTCCAGGCCTTGGCCGACGACCCACTGGCCAGGCGGGGTGTGCCGGGCGCGGGCGCGTAGCAGAGCAAGCACCTCGGCCACCGACCGGGCCGTGGAGACATCGACGCGGACCCGTTGCAGCGCGGCCTGTGAGGTGTGGCAGTGCGCGTCGTTGAACCCGGGCAGGACCAGCGCCCCGTCCAGGTCGATCTGTTCCGCACCGGGGAACCGAGCGAGCAGGTCACCGAGGGCTCCGGTGGCAGTGACGAGACCCGCTGAGACGGCGAACGCCTCGGGTTCGTGGCCGTCCATTGCGACGATGCGCCGTGCCGTGAAGATCCGGTCGGGCCGGTGATCGCCCTCGTGGTTGTTGTCCTTCGGGTTCACCGGTGACAACTCCTTCACCTCGAACGGCGCAGCCGCTGCAATCTGTGTTGGGGGGAGTCCCTTGCCGACGGTCGGAAGAGCCACCGCCTCGTTGGTGTCTCGTAGCCTAGTCACGGGCCCGGCTGCGCGTGCCCGCCCCGTGGAGCGCGAACAGTCCGGATAGGACGGCAGCTTCGTGACTATCACCTGTTGACCGTCGTTCTGGGTGACGACGTGCAGGCCGTGGTCTGTCATTGAGCTTGCCGACGAGCGATCCACCCGCGTTGAGCGTGGCGTGCGTGATCGTCGGCGACGTCGCGTCGCTGAGAAGCTCGGAGCTGCGCATGTCCCCGTGCACCCACGGTCGCACGTGGCGCAAGTGTGCGCGGGTCACCGCGGCCCAGGTGTCGCGGGTAGCCGCGCGCGCTCGAGCGTCATCTCCAGACATGCCAGCCGCTCCGACCCGCCGCCGCAGGCCGGCTCGCACCTTGCGGACCCCGCGGTGCTCGGTCGGGTCGTCCAGTCCCGCGTCCAGGTGCCCGGCCCGCGGCGTCGCGACCACCCGGTCCAGCGTCCCTGCCGGGGCCAGCGCACGGACCGAACCGTACTCGTCGGCACCGGCCAACCGCACCTGTGGCGCAGTGAGTCCGGTGGTCGATCGTGTCCTGTACGTCCCGGGTTGTGAGGCGCTAGCGTTGAACATCCGTGTCCTCACCGAGGGGTGTGCCATGGCCTGCCAAGATCGTGTTGCCCCGCTTCATCACCTGCACGGATCCGGAATGTTCATGACGGCCGACCCTAACGACGCGGGTAGCGCGAGCACTGGAGGGGATTGGGGCTACCGGCCGCCACAACCACCCGTCTGGCCCTCGTTTGGGCGCTGGGTGCTGCCGACATCGGGGCGACGCCTTGCGAGACGTTCGAGCGACTCGCCGACGCGGATGCGTTGTCCCGGGCGTCTTGATCAGTATTGGTGCTTACGTCTGAACGGGCGAACTCCTGAGACTGAGACTGGCAATGAGAAATGAAGGCACCCGAGTACGTTGACTTCGACTTGGAGCTGTCGCCCGGCGACGACGGTGGGTACCTCGCAAGGGTGGTGTTCTCCCCGCGGGGCGAAGCAAGCGCTGCTGTGACGATGCCGTACCAGGGCGCCGAACTGGAGAACGTGATCCTCAAGCTGGGGCGGACTCGTGCGGGGGTGCGCTCGTTGAACTCACCGCAGGCCCGGCTGGCGAGATCGTTTGGCCAGCGGCTGTTCGACGCGGTGTTCGCCGGTGAGGTCGGAACGATGTTCCAGCGAAGCCTCGACGAGGCCGGCGACAACGGCGCCGGCCTTCGGGTCCGGCTTCGGCTGGGCCGTGTGCCGGAACTGGCGGACATCCCGTGGGAGTATCTGTACTCGGCCAGTCTGGGTCGATTCCTGGTGCTGTCCGGGGACACGCCGGTGGTGCGGTACTTGGATCTGCCGCGTATGGTGGCACCGCTGCGCGTGTCCGCGCCGCTGCGGATCCTGCTGGTGGTCTGTGCCCCGATTGACCTCGCCGCACTGGACCACAAGGACGAAGTAGCTCGGCTGGAGCGCGAGCTCGACGCTCTGGTCCGGGGTGGGTCGGTGGTCATCGACCCGTTGCCGGACCCGACCCTGGCCGGGTTGCGCACCGCATTGCGGCGCGGGGAGTATCACGTGCTGCACTTCATCGGCCATGGGGGTTTCAACCCGGATCTCGGTGACGGGATCCTGGCGTTCGAGGACGCGCACCATCGAAGCCACCGCGTTTCCGGGGCTGATCTGGGAACCATCCTGCACGATCATCACACCCTGCGCCTGGCAGTGCTCAATGCGTGCGAAGGGGCACGACAGTCCCCGACCGACCCGTTCTCCGGGGTGGCACAAAGCCTGGTCCGGCAGGGGATTCCGGCCGTGGTGGCCATGCAGTTCGAGATCACCGACGCGGCAGCCTTGGTGTTCGGGCAGGAGTTCTACGCAGCGATCGCGGATGGCTACCCAATCGATGCAGCCCTGGCCCAAGCGCGGCTTGCGGTCTTCTCGGCCGACAACGACGTCGAGTGGGGCACGCCGGTGTTGTACCTCCGCGCCCGTGACGGGCGCATCTTCGATATCCCCGGCACGCCAGTTCCGGCCGCCCTGGCATCCCTGGCTCCCGGCGCCGACCCTGAGGCGCCCGCCGAGCCACTCCCCGAACCGAGTCAGCCGGTGACGAAGAGGTGGGAGGTCACGCGTCGCACCTTCATCAGGGCGGTCGTTGGCGGGGCGGTGGCCACCGCCGCTGTCGGAACGGCGCTGTGGGCGAACTCGCGTCAGCCGGATGGGATGGTGGAGCCGGACTGGGCCTTCGAGACCGGCGACGAGGTGTACTCCTCGCCCGCGGTCGCGGACGGACGGGTCCTCATCGGCAGCGTCGACAGCAACTTGTACTGTCTTGACGCGGCGACAGGGGAGCAGCGGTGGAAATACGCCACGGGCGGCTCCGTGACATCCTCGCCGGCGGTCGCCGACGGGACGGTCTTCGTCGGGTCCAACGACATGCACTTGCACGCGGTCACCCTGGACACTGGAAGGGCCCGATGGACCTACGCCGCGGCGGGCGTCATCCACTCCTCGCCGACGGTGTCCGGTGGCACCGTCTACGTCGGCGCCCGGGACAACTTCCTGCATGCCGTCAATGCGGCCGAAGGCTCGGCGCGGTGGCGGTTCAAGGGCGGCAATTGGTTCAACTCATCCCCGACGGTCGCCAACGGAACGCTTTACGTCGGCTGTCGGGACCACGAGGTCTACGCGCTCGACGCGGCGACGGGAAGAAAGAGGTGGTCGTACACGACCCGCTCCACGGTCGACTCCTCGCCCACAGCCGCGCTGGGCAAGGTGTTCGTCGGCGGCGACGACCACGACCTGTACGCACTGGAGGCGCGTACCGGTCGCCACGTGTGGGCGTACACGGCTGGCGGCGGCATCGTCTCGACTCCATTTGTCGACGAGCGCGTCGTCTACGTTGGCAGCGACGACGGGAACCTCTACGCCATCGACGCCGACACCGGCCGCGAGAGGTGGCGGACTGCCACGGGCTCCAGCATCCGGTCCTCGCCCGCGGTCGCGGATGGTGTCGTGTACGTCGGCAGCCGGGACAGCAGCCTCTACGCGGTCGACGTCGTCACCGGCGAGATCCGGTGGAGGTTCCCCACGGGGGGGCCGATCGACGATTCCAGCCCTGCCGTCGCGGCCGGGTCGGTCTACGTCGGCAGCCTCGACCGGCACGTGTACTCGCTGCCGGTGTGACGCCAGATCGGCCCGGACCGGGCTCGGGTCGTCGGGCCGTCAGCGGGGCTTCGCGATGACGGTGAAGTGCGGTTTGGCACCCATGAGGAAGCGCAGAACACCCAACGCGATGCCTGCCACCTCGAGGAGCGAGAGCACCGGCAGCAGGAGCAACGCTGCACCAGCCTCCCAAGCGTGTCGGCGCGGTCTCGCGGAGGTGGCGATGTTGAGGCGCATGCCCTCCCAGTACAGCCAGGAGCAGTAGGCGGCGTTCAGGGCCCAGCACGGGATGAGCGCGGCTGAGGTAGGTGCCGTGGAGAAGTCCCCGAAGGCGGCACACACGACCAGCACGGCGAGAGGATGCCCGAGCGGCGCGAGCGACCACACGGAAACGTTGTGAAGCATGAGCATCCGATGGCGCAGCGGTATCCTGCGGCCAGCGAACCTGTTCCTGCGCCAGACGAGCTCGAGCAGCCCCCACACCCAACGTTCCCGCTGTTGCACGAAGTCGCGGACGGTCGCGGGGGACGCGCCGGCGCTGCAGGCGGGCACCCACGCACTGCGGCCCGGGAACCGGTGGGAGAACTCGAGTGCAAACTGTGCGTCCTCGACGAGGCTTCGCGGCCCGAAGTCCCAGCCGATCGCTGACTCCACCGAGGCACGGATGAGGAGCATCTCGCCATGCAGACCGGCCAGCGGGCTTCCCCGGCCGGTCGTGGCGGAGAAGAGGCCGACGTCGCAGGCGGGCCGGACGGCGTCGGCCATCCAGAGCAGCCTGTTGGGCGCGAGCTCGCGGGGGTAACACAGCACGCCTTGACACAAATGCAGACGCGCGGCCCCCGCGAGGTGTTGCTCCGCCACGAACCGGGCGAGGACGGCGGCCGTATCGGCCGCTATCGCAGTGTCATCGTCCATGTGGAGCACCCAGACGTCCGGCCGGTCCTCGCCCTCGGCCTGGCGCAGCAGGTGGGCGAAGTGGACAGCCCTTGCCTTGAACAGGGTGCCGTGCGCAGTACCGAACGCACGCGGCACCGTCACGACGCGCACGTGAGGAAGGCCGGCGGCCAGGGCAACGACCTCCCGAGCTGCGTCACAGTCCTGCTCGACGATAACGTCGACCCGTACCGACGAGAAGTGCGTGGGCAGCTCTCGCACCATTGAGGCCACGGTCCGGAACAGGGCCGGTACGGTGTCGGCGCGCCCGACCGTCGGCACCACGACGACGAGTGTCTCATCGACGGGCCGAACCGGGCCGGCGGCGGACAGTGGGGACCGGCGCCACGTGCGCCAGACACCGGTGAGGGCGATGAGCACAGCGAGCGTGGGCAGGGTCCACACGACCGAGACGTACGCGTCCACCGGCCCCGGCTCGCGGGCGGCCCACGACCAGGCGCCCAGCACCGTGGCAAGCAGGAACATCGTGAGGAACGGCCACATGTGCGGACGCACCGGGATGGCGCCGGCTGCACGATGGTCGGTCGCGATCTTCACCACTCTGGCGGAGACGGACGGCGCAGGGCTCGAGAGCGAGCCGCCAGCGTCCGGGTCCAGGTGCGGCCTCGGCGCCTCGGTCCACTCGGCTTTGCGAACCTCGTTCTTCATCACGTCCCTCCTACGGTTGCCGGAAACGCGCCCAACGGCGCCTGCCGGGCCGTGGTTGGCAGGCCCTCGTCGTGCCGTCGATGTCCGGCAGCCCCATGTCGAAAAGAGGTGTTCGCTCGACGCGTTGATACGCGTTCGTCTGTTCCCATACCCATGCCATTGGCTGCGACGTGCCCAGCTCAGCTGCCATGCCACACGGCACGGGTGGGATCCCTGTCCTTGTTCACCACCGGGGCGCCAGCGGCTGATCTCGGTGGCCCGGAGCCAGCCTCCTGCGGGGCATGCCGGTCCGTGTCGTTCCAAGAGTTGTTCATGGGCTGGACCCGGCGCCCATCCGAGCGATCCCGCCCACTTCACCGGGCGCAGTCCCGGGCGTGCGGTGTCCGATCCTGCTCGCTGTCCATGACGGCACGAGAGTGGCATTGATGATGTGTTCGGACAGCCGCATCGTGCGCTCGAGCGTCTGACACAGCCGGGCCGGCGTGGCTTGCTCAGGTCAGACCCACCTCACCGCCCTGAACCAACGGACGGCCGTTGCGCTACACCATCACCGGGATGACCCCGACCACCTGACCCAGCACGTCAAGTTCCCCGGACGGGCCGACACCCGGTTCAGCAAGGACGCGATCATCCTGGTCCACAACTCGCCCGCGAGGCTACCCACGTGCCAATGACCGGCTGAGTGGGGTATGCCGTCCACATCCTCCAGGCGTGGAGGTGTTCTCCACAGGCCGCTGAAGTGGCCCTTCGTGGTGGTGCCTGTTGGCCGCAGGGTTGGGGTATGAACTTCTCGACCACAGTGCCTCGGACCCAAGTCCGGGCGGCCCGAGCGCTCGGCGACTACGGGGAGCGCCTGGCCGTGCGCTACCTGTGTGATCAGGGCCTGACGATCCTGGACCGCAACTGGCGTTGTGTGCGCGGCGAGATCGACATCGTCGCCCTGGATGAGGGCTGTCTCGTCATCGTCGAGGTCAAGACGCGCAGCACCGAGCGGTTCGGGGCACCCTTCGAGGCGGTGACGCGGTTGAAGCTGGCCAGGTTGCGGCAGCTGTCCGCATTGTGGCGAAAGGCGGCCGACCCGCGTTGGGGAGGGCTGCCCGTGAGGATCGACGTGGTGTCGATCCTCAAACCACGCCACCGGCCTGCTCACATCGAGCACCTCAGGGGTGTCGAGTGAGCGGGCTGGGACGGACCCGGTCGGTCGGGCTGCGAGGGGTGGCCGGCTTCCTCGTCGAGGTGGAGGCCCACGTGGCCGCCGGGCTGCCCGCCTTCGTGATCAGCGGTCTGGGTGACTCAGCCGTTGCCCAGTCGCCGGGCCGGATCAGGGCGGCCGCGTCGGCCATCGGGATCGAGGCCTCCCAGCGTCGGGTCACCGTCAACCTTTCGCCGGCCGGGCTGCGCAAGGTGGGGCCGGGCTTCGACCTGGCCACGTTCGTCGCCGTGGCTGCAGCGATGCGGGTGGTCGCGCAGCGGGTCGTCGGGCAGGTCGTCCACATCGGCGAGCTGGGGCTCGACGGGACGGTCCGGCCGGTGCCCGGGGTCCTGCCGGCCGTCCGTGCTGCGGCTCTTGCCGGGGTGCGGCACGTCGTGGTGCCGGTCGAGAATGCCGCGGAGGCGCGGCTGGTCTCGTCGGTCAGGGTGCACCCGGTCGCCACCGTCGCCGAGCTCGTCGGGCGCTACCGGACACTCGACCGGGGCGGTGTCGTGCCCGAGGTCGCGACCCCTGAGGGGCGAGCAGCCGGTGACGTGGAGCGGTCACTGGACCTGTCCGAAGTCCTTGGTCAGGCCGAGGCCAAGCTGGCCCTCGAGGTCGCCGCTGCCGGCGGCCACCACCTGCTCCTGGCCGGCCCGCCGGGAGCGGGCAAGACGATGCTCGCCGAACGGCTGCCGAGCATCCTGCCGAGCCTCGACGAGGAGCAGTCGATGGAGGTCACGGCGATCCATTCGGTCCTCGGGGCACTCGGCAGCGATGCCTGTCTGATCCGACGGCCGCCCTTCGTGGCGCCCCACCACGGTGCCTCGACGGCCGCCGTCATCGGAGGCGGCAGCGGTCACGTACGACCCGGGGCCATCACCCAGGCGCACCGCGGGATTCTGTTCCTCGACGAGACTCCTGAGTTCTCGAAGGCGGTGCTGCAGGCGCTGCGCACCCCGATCGAGCGCGGTACTGTGACGATCGCTCGGGCGCAGGAGTCGGTGACCTTTCCGGCCCGGTTCCAGCTGGTCCTTGCCGCGAACCCGTGTCCGTGTGGGAATGGTTGGGGCAAGGGACTGGACTGCACGTGCTCGCCGCTCATGCGGCGCAACTACTTCGCGAAGATCTCCGGGCCGCTGCTCGACCGGGTGGACCTGCAGGTCCATGTGCAGCCGCCGGGTCTGGCCCTGGCTGCCCAGCCGACGGGGGAGACGAGCGAGGTCGTCGCGGCCCGGGTGGGAGCGGCGAGACAGGTCCAGCACGAGCGGTGGGTGGACGTGCTGGGCGGCGCCGGCGGACTCAATGCCGCAGTTCCGGGCTCGTTCCTGCGGCGCAGCCCGTGGCGGCTGCCCGGCACGGACGCGGTGAGCCTCGACCGGGCCCTCGAGCGCGGCTCGGTCAGCCTGCGCGGCTACGACCGCACGCTCCGGGTCGCCTGGACGATCGCCGACCTGACCGGGCAGCAGCGACCTCGACGCGACACCGTCGAGATGGCGCTGTCGTTGCGGACGCAGACGGCGGTGGCGGCATGACCACCGAGCGGTGGACGGACGACCGATGGGCGCGGGCAGCCCTGTCCCGCCTCGTCGAGCCCGGGGACAAGGCCGTCCACGGGATGCTCGCCGGCCATGGTCCGGTCGAGACGCTCCGGCGGATCCAGTCGGCGCAGGGAGCTCTCGCGCGCTTCGCCGAGCGGGTCCGACGTCTGGACGTGCAGCGTGATGTGGCGGTTGCCGAGAAGGTGGGAGCCCGTCTCGTGGTGCCCGGTGACGGTGAGTGGCCTGCAGGGCTGGAGGACCTGCCGGTCCCACCGTGGTGCCTGTGGGTGCGGGGAGCGGCACGGCTGGACGAGGTCGTCCGGCGTTCTGTCGCCGTCGTCGGGGCACGAGCGGCGAGCTCCTACGGCGAGACCCAGGCCGCAGAGCTGGCCGCGGGCCTCGCCACGGCAGGCTGGAGTGTCGTGTCCGGAGCGGCATACGGGATCGACGGCGCCGCCCATCGTGGCGCGCTGGCGGTCGACGGGCTCACGGTCGCAGTCGTCGCCAGCGGTGTCGACCGGGTCTACCCGGCTGCCCATGCGACGCTCCTGCGACGCATCTCGGCCACCGGATGCATCGTCTCCGAGGTGGCACCCGGCAGCGCACCCATGGGTTCCCGTTTCCTCGCCCGCAACCGCCTCATCGCGGCCCTGACCGCCGGCACGGTCGTCGTCGAGGCGGGGCTGCGCTCCGGCTCCCTGCAGACCCTCAACCGGGCCCTGGACCTCAACCGGCCGGTCGGGGCCGTGCCCGGTCCCGTGACCTCGATGACCTCGGCCGGCTGCCACAACGCGATCCGCAACCGCGGCGCCGTCCTGGTCACCAGCGCGGCCGAGGTGATCGAGCTCGTCGGCCGGGTGGGTGAGGGCGCCCTGGACGAGCCTCGCGGACCCGTGCTTCCCGCCGACGACCTCGACCCCGACGATGCCCGAGTACACGAGACACTGCCGCGAAGCGGTGGTCTCGACCTCGACGCCCTGCTCAGTGCCACAGCGCTGACGCCGATGGTCGTCCTTGCCGCCCTGGCCAGGCTCGAGGAAGGCGGCCTGGCGGTCAAGAAGGACGGGCGGTGGCGCAAGATCGCCAGCGGCAGAACCTGACGGACGACCAGCGCCCGCCGTTCCAGGTGAAGCTCGCCAGTGCCGCGATGCGAGATGTCAAGGTCACATCGTGGACGGGTCACGACGCAGCCGGGACTGGCTCGGCAGGTCGGAGCCCAGTCCATGGTTGCTGACGCGCGGGACCGGGACATGAGCGTCGCGCCCATCGGACGCGTTGTGCCGAGTGTCGCGGGTCAAGGCCGTGCCCCGGCTCTGGTCCCGCCGGCGGGCCTGATGGGTGGCGTTATGGGCCGAGGGTGCCGATCGGCAGCACGGTGATGCCGTCGGGTCGCCGGTGCGCGAAACCGGTGGAGGTGATCACCCCGAGTGCTGCCGTGGGCCGGCCTTGCCGTGGTCGACCTTCGCGGCGAACGAGTGCAGGGCGGCTGCGGCCTTGTCCGTGTCGGCGGGGTTCATCTTGACCTCGAACGCGGCCCATCGGCCGTCGGGAAGCGTGACGATGATGTCGACTTCGTTCTGGTTCTGGTCTCGCCAGTGGTGGACGTGACCGCCACGACGCTGCGCGTAGATGCGGACATCTCGTACCACGAGGTTCTCGAAGAAGAAACCGGTGGCGTTGAGGTCTGCCAGGAGTTGGGTGGGTCCTCGGCCCAGCGCTGCGACAGCCAGGGGACGGGTCGACGAAGAAGCGGGTGGCGGATGACTGCAACGGGGTGGCCGATCGCATGTGTGGCGCCCAGGCCGGCTCGACGAGATCCGGAGCTGGGCCTACGACTCGTCTGCCGGGGTGGGTCCCGCCCTCGTGGAGCCCCCATGGAGCCCCCATGCCGGCCTGGGTTCATCCGTCAGGTTCTGCCCTTGGCGATCTTGCGCCATCACCCGCGAGAGACTGCCGCGAAGCGCGGTGGTCTCGACCTCGAGCCCTGCTCAATGCCACAGCCAGGGCGGCAAGGACGACCACCGGCGTCAGCGCCCCCGTCGCGAGCAAGACATTGCCCTGCCCTGCCTCTCCCGACCCGGTGTCAACCTCAATCGCGTCGTCGTGCTGGAAAGGCGAGGGATTCGGCGGCGATCTCGGTGTCGCAGTCAACAGCACTGACCTTGCAGGTTCCATAGCCTTAGGATTGCGGGGTCAATAAGGTGCATCCGGCGCGACGGCTCCCATATGTGGCCCGGGACGGCAGTATCGGTCGGGCGCGCCAGAGCGCTGCTGCCACGGCGGGGCCGTGGTGCGGACCGTGCTTCCCGGCGACGACCGCGCCTGCCGTTCCGGGTGCAAACAGGACGTCCCGGAGTGCTGCGGCACGCCCGGCAGGGCGCAACACAACCGCGCGGTTCTTGTCGTCCTGGCGCCGGTTTGCGATGGTGCCGGGGTGAGTGAAGTGAGCCAGGACGGGACCGGCGGCCGGGGGGCCGCCATCCTGCTCCCCCGCTATGCCGAGGATCTCGAGGCATTCGCCCGTTACCTGGCAGTCGAACGCGGCCGGTCCACCCACACGACGCGAGCCTACCTGGGCGACATACGTCATCTGCTGACCCATCTCGGCGACCACGGCATCGAGGGGCTGGCGGACGTGCGGCTCGCCGACCTCCGCTCCTGGCTGGGTGCGCAGGACGAGGCCGGCGCGGCCCGGGCGACGCTCGCCCGACGCGCCGCATCGGCCCGCACGTTCTTCCGGTGGGCGCAGCACACGGGACGGCTACCCACCGACCCATCCCTGCGCCTCGTCGCACCCAAGCGCATCCGGACCCTGCCCGGAGTACTCAAGCAGAGCGAGGCAGGCGAGCTGCTCGACCTCGCCGCCGTCCGGGCCGATGACGACGATCCCATCCACCGCCGCGACCGCGCGATCGTCGAGGTGCTCTATGCCAGCGGCCTGCGCGTGGGGGAGCTGGTCGGGCTCGACATCGACGATCTGGACTGGGGCCAACGAACCGTGCGCGTCATGGGCAAGGGGGGCAGGGAGCGGGTGGTCCCCTTCGGCGTTCCCGCGGCTGATGCCCTTGCCGAGTGGCTGACCTCTCGAGGTCAGCTGGCCAACGAGAGGTCAGGGTCGGCGCTCTTCCTCGGTCGTCGGGGCGGGCGAGTCGACCCGAGGCAGGTGCGCGCACTGGTGCACGAGCTGCTCTCGCACGTGCCTGACGCCCCAGACCTGGGACCGCACGGACTGCGTCACAGCGCGGCCACGCACCTGCTCGAGGGCGGTGCCGACCTCCGGATCGTCCAGGAGCTGCTGGGCCACGCCAGCCTCGCCACGACGCAGATCTACACGCATGTCTCGGTCGACCGGCTCAGGAGGAGCTACCAACAGGCCCATCCTCGCGCCTGACCTGTCGAGCATGGCGGCCGGGCCCCGGTCGAGCTCGGTGGGTATCGTCAACGGCATGGAGTTGCCGCTCGTCTCTCGCATGCGTCCCTTCGGCGAAACGATCTTCGCCGAGATGTCGGCCCTCGCCCTCGAGACCGACAGCATCAACCTCGGGCAGGGCTTCCCCGACACGGACGGCCCTGTCGAGATGCTCGCCGCAGCCAAGGCGGCCATCGACAGTGGCCGCAACCAGTACCCGCCGTCATCCGGCGTCCCGGAGCTGCTCGCGTCGATCTCCGCCCATCAGGAGCGCTTCTACGGGCTGCGTATGGACCCGCGCACCCAGATCCTCGTCACCGTCGGTGCGACCGAGGCCATCGCCTCGGTCATCCTTGCGCTGTGCGAGCCGGGTGACGAGGTGGTCACCTTCGAGCCCTACTACGACTCGTATGCCGCATGCATCGCCCTCGCGGGCGCGACCCGCCGCACGTCCGTCCTCCGCTTCCCGGACTTCGCGCTCGACGAGGCGTCGCTGCGGGCCGCCTTCTCGCCGCGGACGAGGCTCGTCCTGCTGAACACTCCGCACAACCCCACCGGGAAGGTGTTCACCAGAGCGGAGCTGGAGCTCGTCGCCGCACTGGCCAGGGAACACGATGCCTGGGTCGTCACGGACGAGGTCTACGAGCACCTGGTCTTCGACGGGCACGAGCACGTCCCGATGGCGACCTTGCCCGGCATGGCCGAGCGCACGATCACGATCTCCTCGGCGGGCAAGACCTTCTCGGCCACCGGATGGAAGGTGGGCTGGCTGTCGGGACCCGAGGAGGCCGTCACGGCCGCGCGCACGGTCAAGCAGTTCCTCACCTTCGTCGGGTCCGGCCCGTTCCAGCCCGCGGTGGCCTTGGCCCTCGGGCTGGGCGATGACGCGTACGTACGGCTTCGCGACTCCCTGCAGGCCAAGCGGGACCTGCTCTGCATGGCGCTGGAGAACGCGGGTCTGAAGATCAGCCGCCCGTCGGGGACGTACTTCGTCATCGCCGACGTGAGTCCGCTCGGTGCCGGCGATGCACTCGCCTTCGCGCGTGAGCTGCCCGAGCGAGTCGGTGTCGTCGGCATTCCGGTCAGCGTCTTCCACGACGACAAGGACGTCGCCCGGACCCTGCTCCGGTTCGCCTTCTGCAAGCGCGACGAGGTGCTTGTCGAGGCAGGCCGGCGTCTGCACTCGCTCGGCGGCACCTGATCGGCTCTGCACATCCCAGGGACGTGCTGCCCCGTCGCCCACAGGCGTGAAGCCGTCCGGGATTTGGCCGGGCACGCCGATCTAGTCTCCCCGGCATGGCCATCGCCTCCTTCGTCGCTGCTCTAGCCACGCTCGCCCTTGCCACAGGGGCCGCGGCGGCGTCGGCAGGCACGTTGGCAAACAGCCCCCCGGCAGCAGCGACGGACAGGCTGGCGAGGCCGCTCGCGGCGGCGAGTCTCGCGCCGAACCAGACCGGCTGGACGTGGCCGCTCGATCCGCAGCCGCGCGTCCTGGGCCCGTTCGACCCCCCGGCTGAGCAATGGGGGCGAGGCCATCGTGGCGTGGACCTCTCGGCCGCCGTGGGCCGGCCGGTGCTGTCGCCGGCCGGCGGTCGGGTCAGCTTCGCCGGGACCATCGCAGGTCGCGGCGTCGTGGTCGTTGCTCATGAAGGCGGGCTCCGCAGCACGTTCGAGCCCGTCCGGCACCAGGCCCCCGTCGGAACCACGGTTCGAGCAGGCGACCTGGTCGCAGTCGTCGACGAGACGGCGGGTCACTGTGCGCCGGCGACCTGTCTGCACTGGGGCGTCCTGCGCGGTGACACGTACCTCGACCCGCTCAGCCTGATGACCCGACGACGAATCGTCCTGCTCCCGCTCGAGTGACGGCTGGAGACCTGGCCCTCTCGATGATCTGATCTGTGGCTCTCGGTGCCCGCCCGACCGGGAGGTGCCGACCGCTCGACGGGGGCAGTGCTGCCCGGTCGACTGTGAGTGGGGCCCGTCAGTCAGCCGAGGCGACAACCGGTGATCCGGTAGAGCGTGTACTGCCCGACGGTCTCGACCTTCTCGAGCCCGTCGACCCTGTCGAGGTTCATCAGACCCGAGGTCAGCGCCGGCCGGTCGAGCCAGTACGTGTGGCTCGACCCGATCGCCCAGCGGATGTTGTTGCGGGCCAGTGCTGCACAGACGTCCGGCCGTCGCTGCATGTCGGCGAAGCCGGTGCCGAGGAGGACGTTGTCCCCCGAGCCCGTGATGGGGATGGACCGGTACAGCGTGTTCGTCCCGAACAGCGCCCACATGAGCGGGGACCCGTTCTCGGGCCGCCCGACGACCCCCTCACCGGCCGGGATCCGATCGGCGAGCTGCGCGAGCGAGGCGCGCCCCTGGTCACTGAGGATGACCCGGTCCGCCTCACCAGGGGAGAAGAAGTTGTGCAGCAACTGGTACCGGGTCGATGCGTGCAGGCCCACGGTCAGCGCGGGGATGAGCGCGAGGGCCACTCCCGCGGCGAGGAGCGGCTCTCGCCGGTTCCAGGTCTGCACCCACCGGGTCCGGTGCAGGAGCAGCCGCACCATCGGTGCCGCCCCGGCTACGAGCACCACCCCCGGCACCGCGGCCAGCGCTGCCAGGCGCACCTTGTCGTTGTACCAGTAGCCGGTGACCAGGGCCGTCCATCCCTGGCTCGACGAGGCCGCCATGACATAGAGGGCGACACACGTGAGCCACATCGCGACGATGGGGATCGCCTGACGGGCCCGCCACAGCACCCAGGCGATCCCGAGCACGATCAGGGCCAGCAGTCCCCACAGCACGGAGAACACCATGAGCCGTCCGCCGACGACCTCGGTGAGCGCTGCCCAGACCGAGACCTGTCCGGACCACGTGTAGGCCTGGGTGGCAGCGAGCCGCGGCGACAGCAACGGTGCGAGCACGATCCCCGCCACGACGAGAGCCGCGACGATCCCGACGTCGCGCACGACGACCCGCCACGGGAGGTGGCGCAGCACTCCGGCCCGCAGCCGTGCCGTCGCGAACCAGACGAGGATGAAGACCACGAGGGACACGATGACGTTCGGGTGGACCAGCGCCAGCCCCGGCAGGGACACACAGAAGGTCAGCACCTTGCCCGGGTGCCGGGTGCGGGCCGCCTGCAGCATGAGCGCCAGGG
Organism: Intrasporangium sp.; assembly: GCF_030452765.1. Taxonomy (GTDB): domain Bacteria; phylum Actinomycetota; class Actinomycetes; order Actinomycetales; family Dermatophilaceae; genus Intrasporangium_A. Next base: position 10,774 of record NZ_JAKDLO010000021.1, on the reverse strand, counting down.
CGGCCGGCAGCATCGCCGTGCCCATCAGGTTCGGCCACAGCACGCCCCAGCCGAGCAGGGTGGTCGGGAAGGAGAGGAACGCCGCGGAGGCGAACCCAGCGGCATACGTGACCAGCAGCGACGTGCCGAGCGCGTGGCGCACGAGGGCGACACACCCGACCGGCCACACGACGGCGGCGACCACGAGGGTCGCGACGTTCGTCCCTGCCAGCACCGGGGTACCGAAAGCCATGAGCCCGGTCGCCACCCACGCGTGGAACCCGTTCGGGTAGAAGGCCGGGTTGAACAGGGAGACATCGCCGGACTCGATGAAGGTGCGGATCCGGTTGAGGTGGTAGACGGCGTCCGGGGAGTCGACGAGGCTGTCCGGCCGGCCGAACGCCGGGAGGATCGTCACGAGTGCGAGCACGACGCCGACAAGGCACGCGATGACGACATCCGGGCGCGGCCGCCCGAACAGCCGGCGCTTCAGGTGCAGCTCCGGATCGCGACCGCCGCGGGACCGCGCCAGCCATCCGCCGACCAGCCAGGCGGCCACGACGGACAGTGCGGTCGAGGCGATGACCACCCACCAGGTCCATCGGACGCCGAGCACACCTGCCGCCGTGCCGAACCCGGCGAGCACCCCGACGGACACGGCCGGGGAGATCGCCACCGCCTCGACCCCTCGCGAGCCGAAGGCCCGCACCACGAGCCAGCCGGGAACGAACGCGAGTGCCACGAAGACGACGAACACGGGGATCGTCTGGGCCCAGCTGGTCAACTCGTCCTCCGGACTCGGCAGTGTCGGCGCATTCCATTGTCGCGGACCGCGCTGATTTCTCGTGGATGCCCGCCGCGTCGTACGATGGTGGGCGGTCCGGCGCATCCTCGGGTGCCCGGATCACAATTCGCGCGTCTTCTGCCGGCTACTCCTCGGAGCAGCCGGGGCGCACCACGGCAGTCCCGGCCGATGGCTGGGTGGGGTGCGTGCAGGCGCCAGGAGTGTGGCGTATGCCGCTGAGCTCGGTCCGCGCGTCGGGCCGGGTCTGCGCTTCCTCGTCGCACGCTCAACTGACAACTACCACAAGGAGAACCACGGCATGGCCGTCGTCACCATGCGCCAGCTCCTCGAGAGCGGCGTCCACTTCGGGCACCAGACCCGTCGCTGGAACCCCAAGATGAAGCGCTTCATCATGACCGAGCGCAACGGCATCTACATCATCGACCTCCAGCAGTCGTTGACCTACATCAACAACGCCTACGAGTTCGTCAAGGAGACCGTCGCCCACGGCGGCACCATCCTTTTCGTCGGCACCAAGAAGCAGGCCCAGGAGCCGATCGCCGAGCAGGCGACCCGCGTCGGGATGCCCTACGTCAACCACCGCTGGCTCGGTGGCATGCTCACGAACTTCCAGACCATCTCCAAACGCCTCACGCGCCTCAAGGAGCTCGAGGAGATCAACTTCGACGACGTGGCCGGCTCCGGTCACACGAAGAAGGAGCTGCTCATCCTCAAGCGCGAGAAGGACAAGCTCGAGAAGACCCTCGGCGGAATCCGCTCGATGAGCAAGGTGCCCTCGGCCGTGTGGGTGGTCGACACGAAGAAGGAGCACCTCGCTGTCGACGAGGCCCGCAAGCTCGGCCTGCCGGTCATCGCGATCCTCGACACGAACTGTGACCCCGACGAGGTCGACTACAAGATCCCCGGCAACGACGACGCGATCCGCTCCGTCACCCTGCTGACGAGGGTCGTCGCCGACGCGGTCGCCGACGGAGTCGTCCAGCGCTCGTCCGGACGGACCGGCACCGAGACGACAGTCGAGGAGCCACTGGCCGAGTGGGAGCGGGAGCTCTACGCCGAGGGGGCGGCCGGTGAACAGGCCGCCGAGACCGAGACCGAGGGCCCCGCCGCTGAGGCTGCTCCCGCTGAGGCTGCTCCCGCTGAGGCTGTCACCGAGGCACCTGCTGCCGAGGCCGCTCCGGCCGAGGTTGTCACCGAGGCACCTGCTGCCGAGGCACCTGCTGCCGAGGCCGCTCCGGCCGGAGCCCCTGAGCCCGCCGCCGAGGCTGCTCCGGCCGAGCCCGCCGCAGAGGCCGAGCCCGCCGCCGAGGCCGAGCCCGCCGCCGAGGCCGAGCCCGCCGCCAAGGCCGGGCCCGCCGCCGAGGCCGAGACTCCCGCCGAGCAGGCCTGACCACCACCGCACCCGTCCTGAGAAGGAGCACGAAACACCCATGGCGAACTACACCGCCGCTGACATCAAGGCGCTGCGCGAGAAGACCGGTGCCGGCATGCTCGACGTCAAGAAGGCCCTCGACGAGGCCGACGGCGACCAGACGAAGGCCATCGAGATCCTGCGCGTCAAGGGCCTCAAGGGGGTGACGAAGCGCGAGGGCCGCACGACCTCCAACGGCCTCGTCGCGGCCGCTGCCGGTGACGGTGCCGGCACTCTCGTGGAGGTGCTGTGCGAGACCGACTTCGTCGCCAAGGGCGAGAAGTTCATCGACCTCGCCGACACGGTTCTCGCCCAGGCCGTCGCCACCAAGGCGACGACCGCGCAGGAGCTGCTCGCGAGCACGACCGCGGACGGCAAGACCGTCCAGGGGCTGCTCGATGACGCCAACGCGATGATCGGCGAGAAGATCGAGGTCAGGCGAGTCGCCCGACTCGAGGCCGGCAACGTCGTGTCCTACCTGCACAAGACGAGCCCCGACCTGCCGGCGCAGATCGGTGTTCTCGTCGCCATCGAGGGCGGTGACGAGGCGGTCGGCCGAGACGTCGCGATGCACGTCGCGGCCTTCTCGCCGACGGTCCTGTCCCGTGAGGACGTGCCCGCCGAGACGGTCGAGAACGAGCGCCGCCTCGCCGAGGCGACTGCCAAGGAGGAGGGCAAGCCCGAGGCCGCCCTGCCGAGGATCGTCGAGGGCCGCGTCAACGGCTACTTCAAGGAGAACGTCCTGCTCGACCAGCCGTTCGCGAAGGATCCGAAGAAGACCGTCGCGAAGGTCGCGGCGGAGGCCGGCGCGAAGGTCGTCGACTTCGCCCGCTTCCGGGTCGGCCAGTGAGGTCGTAGACCCCACCACAACGAGACGTATGCCGCCCACCTCCCCGAGGTGGGCGGCATACGACGTCCTGGGGCGCGGCGTGCGGTCGCAAGAACACAACAAGTCCGGCGAGAGCCTGCTGCTCGTGCGGGGGCCCGGGTGTCCGAACGGACTTGTTGTGTCCGTAGGAACACCCGCTGCGCCGAGGGCGCCTGCGCCCCCCATCTTCACCGGATCTGCACACATCGGACCGACCGGCTCCAGCCTCGCGCTCCTAGGGTCAAGGTATGCCTCCCGCAACCACGAGCGCACCGCACACCCTGCTCGTTGTCGAGGACGACCCGGTCATCAACGCAGCCCTGACGGATCGACTTGTCGCAGAAGGGTTCCGTGTCGTTCAGGCGGGTGACGGTCCGGGAGCTGCCGCCCACGCCGAGCACGGGCCCGACCTCGTCGTGCTCGACCTCATGCTCCCGGGCTTCGACGGGATCGAGGTGTGTCGCCGGATCCAGGCCGAGCGCCCGGTGCCCGTGCTCATGCTGACCGCACGGGTCGACGAGACCGACCTGCTGGTCGGGCTCGGGGTCGGCGCAGACGACTACGTGACCAAGCCGTTCTCGATGCGTGAGGTCGTCGCCCGGATCCGTGCGCTGCTGCGGCGGGTCGAGCGGGCCCGGGAACTCGCGGCCGCGCCACGGCCCGCGCTGGCGCTCGGCCCGCTCGTCATCGACGCCTCGGCTCGCCGCGTGCAGAGCGAGGGCGTCGAGGTGCACCTCACGCCGCTCGAGTTCGACCTTCTCCTCGCCCTCGCGGCCCGCCCCGGCACCGTCCGCGAGCGCGACGACCTGCTCCGCGAGGTATGGGGCTGGGCCGAGCCGGGCCGCACGCGCACCCTCGACAGCCATGTCAAGGCGCTGCGGGCCAAGATCGGCCCCGAGCGGGTCCGCACCGTGCACGGCGTCGGCTACGCCCTGGAGGTGTGAGGCATGGCCGCTTCCACGTCCGAGCTGCCCATCGACCTCGACCGTCCGCTCGAGGTGGTCGGGTCCGTCAAGGCGAAGTTCGGCCTGCTCGTCGGGGCGAGCATCGTCGTGGCCGCCTTCGTCAGTCAGGTCGGCGACCGCGCCGGCGTCCCGCCCTGGCTCACGGTCCCGGTCACGATCATCGCCGCCCTGGGGGTGACGCAATGGCTCGCCCGCGGGATGACCGCACCGCTGCGCGAGATGACCCAGGCGGCAGCGCGCATGGCCGGTGGCGACTACTCGCTCCGGGTGTCGGTCGGATCCGACGACGAGGTGGGCCGGCTCGCGAGGGCGTTCAACTCGATGGCTGCCGACATCGCCAGCGCAGACCGGCAGCGGCGTGAGCTCGTCGCCATGGTGTCCCACGAGCTGCGCACCCCCCTCACGGCCCAACGGGCTCTGCTCGAGAACCTCGCGGACGGTGTCGTCCGGGAGCCCGAGGTGGCCATCCGGTCCGCCCTGGCTCAGTCCGAGCGCCTCACCGCGCTCGTCACCGACCTGCTCGACCTCAGCCGGATCGAGGGTGGGGCCGTGCCGCTCGACCTCGGTCCGGTCCGGGTGTCCGAGCTGCTCGAACAGGTCGTGGGGGAGCCCTCGGCGCGGCGGCCGCAGGTCCGGGTGCAGCCGAGCGTCGAGCCGGTCGATCTCGTCGTGGTGGCCGACCGCGCTCGTCTGGCCCAAGTTCTGACGAACCTGCTCGACAATGCCGTCCGACATAGCCCGGATGGAGGAGTCGTCCGAGTGCGAGCGTTGTCTGCTGGGCGCGGGCAGTGGGCGCTCGAGGTCTCAGATGGCGGTCCGGGCATCCCGGTGGAGCGGTCTGCGGACCTCTTCGCCCCCTTCGGCACCCTCGACCCGGCCGGTGGCGGGACGGGCCTCGGCCTGGCCATCGCGCGCTGGGTGTGCGACCTGCACGGCGGGTCGATCGTCCTCGTCCCGCCCACCCCCGGGCTTCCGGGGACGTGTGTCGGGGCCTAGCGGCCCACAGAGCCGGCCGACCGAGCCCGGGCGGAGCCTACAGCAGCAACCGGCATGGCCCGGGCGCCGCGGCAGCCGGCCGCAGCGGTGGCCGTCGTGAGCGACACCTCCGGCCCCACTGCGCGACCGACCCCCACCACCGATGCCGTGCCCCCAGCACCCATGATCGAGGGCTTCTTCGGCTCGATCTGGCCCGAGCACGGGCTCGGACCTGCACGGCTGGCCCTCTTCGGGTCGGTCGGGATCGGCCTGGTCGCCGCGGCGGTGCTGCCGGACCGCCCCATCGGCCTGGGCGTCCTGTTCGTGCTACTCCTGTCGGGCGCGCTCGTGCTGATCCTGTCACGCGTGAGGTCCCACCGGTGGACGATCGCCGCCACGCTCCTCAGCCTCGCGCTGGGCGCCAACGTCGTCACGCGCGCCGCGGAGTGGCTCGCCGTCCTCGCGCTCTGTGTGGTGGGCTTGCTCGTCACGACCGCGCTCACCAGCGCCCGGCGCCTCGTCGCCCTGCTCGCCGGGCCGGTCGCCTGGGTGCTCGCCGGCCTGCGCGGCCTGCCCCTGTTGCGGCGCACCCTCGCGGCCCTCAGCTCCAACCGCCTCGTGTGGCCCGTCGCGCGGACCGTCGTGGTCTCGGTCATCGCCCTCGTCGTGTTCGGCGCCCTCTTCGCGTCGGCCGACCCCGTCGTCGGGAACTGGGCCGCGAACCTCGTGCCGGACCTGGGCTGGGACAGTCTCGTGCTGCGCGTCTTCGTGCTGGTCGTCGTCGGTGGCGTCCTGCTCGCGGCCTGCTACCTGTCGATCAACCCGCCGCCGCTCGATAACGTCGTGCGGCTTGCCGAGCCGCGACGCGTGTCCCGGGCCTGGGAATGGATCGTGCCCGTCGGCGTCGTCGTGCTGACCTTCCTCGTCTTCGTCATCGCCCAGGCCTCGGTCATGTGGGGCGGGCACGACTACGTGCGTCGCACGACCGGCCTGACGTATGCCGACTACGTCCACCAGGGCTTCGGGCAGCTCACCCTCGCGACGCTGCTCACGCTCGTGACCGTCGCCGTCACGGTGCGCAAGGCGCCACGCGACACGCCCCGGCAGCGGGTCTGGCTGCGCCTGACCCTCGGTGCCCTCTGCGTGCTGACTCTCGTCGTGGTGGCCTCGGCCCTCTTCCGGATGTCGGTCTACCAGCAGGCGTTCGGGTTCACCGTCTTGCGCCTCGTCGTCGACGCCTTCGAGATCTGGCTGGGCGTGCTCGTGGTGCTCGTCCTCGTCGCAGGGACCCGGCTGAGGGGCAGCTGGCTGCCGCGGGCTGCGCTCGTGTCGGCAGCGACGGTCCTGCTCGCCCTCGGCTGGATGAACCCGGACGCCTGGGTCGCCCAGCACAACATCGACCGTTACCACGCGACCGGCAAGCTCGACACGGCCTACCTTTCGAGCCTCGGCCCCGATGCGACGCCGACGATCGTGGCCGGTCTGGCACCTGACCTCGCGAGGTGCTCGCTGCCGCGCCAGCCGGTGCTGGGTGCAGACCTGCTGTCCTGGAACCTCGGCCGGGCCCGCGCGTTCGAGGCCCGGGTCGCCGGCAGTGACGGCACCGGTACGACCTCGCTCGAAGAGTGCCCACGAGGAGGAGGTATGCCGCTCACCCGGCCGGGGTGAGCGGCATACCTCCTCCTCGTGGTGGCTCGCTCACCCGAACAGCGCGTGGTAGACGTGCTCGAAGCGCGTGAGCCGACCTGTGTAGTAGGCGCGGCGAGGGTCCTGCGGCCTGTGTTCCGGGCCGTGGGGCGGGATGGCCCTGGGCACGTCGGGGGCGAGGCTCTCCAGTGCCAGCAGGGCTGTGCCGTGCAGCGTGCTGCGCTTGATCGGTACCGGGGTGACCGGTGTGCGCATCGCATCGGCCATGACCTCGAGCAGCTCCGGCCGGTCGTTGGTCACTCTGCCGCCGCAGTAGAGCTGCTCGGGCGCCGGGGCCACCTCGTGCAGCTGAGCAGCGATGCGCGCGTAGGCCAACGCGATGCCCTCCACGACTCCACGGTAGAGCGCGAGCGGGCCTGTCGTGACGTCCACGCCGGCGAGGACGGCCCTCGCGTCACCGGCCCATCCCGTGCTGCGCTCGCCGGTCAGGAAGGGCAGCACCAGGGGGGTGCCGTCGCAGGGCTCCGCAAGCAGCGCTGCCGACAGCGCGTCGGGATCCTCCTGGTCGATGGCCAGGGCACTGCCGGCCCAGGACAGCGCCCGGCCGACGTCGCTGAGCGCGCCCCCGACGATCGACCGGTCGTGGGACACGCGGTAGCACCACAGGCCTCGCGGCAGCTCGACCGGCATCTGACGCACGATCACCCGGAGTGCCCCGGAGGTCGCGCACGAGGCGCCGATGCTTCGCTCGTCGCCGGCCCCGAGCCCCACGTTGGCTGCCACACCGTCGGCCACCGCGGCGTACCAACGCGCGCCGGCGATGGCCGGCCAGCGTTCGGCGAGCCGGTCGGCTCGTTCGGGCTCGATCTCGAGCGGCTCGTCGACGTGGTGGATCGGCGCCAGCTGTGCGGTGCCGATGCCGGTGACGCCGAGCAGCTTCGCGTCCCAGTCGGCAGTGTGCCGGTCGACCATGCCGGTCCAGGCGGCGCACGACGTGCCGGTCGCCAACGTGCCGGTCAGCTGCAGCAGCACGTAGTCGCCGAGCGAGACGTAGTGTGTGGCCGCCGCGACGACGTCGGGATGCTCCTGCGCGAGCCAGCGCAGCCGCGCGGGCCAGTAGCTGCCGTGCACCCGGGTACCGGTGCGCTGGTGCAGGGCCCGCTCGTCCAGCTCCTCGAGCAGCTGCTCGACCTGCGCCGTGCACCGACCGTCGGCGTAGGTGAAGCACGGGGTCAACGCCCGGCCGTGCCGGTCGACGACGACGAGGGACGAGGCGAAGGTGTCGATCGCGACGCCGGCCACCTGCTCCCCGCCCAGTGCGCTGGTCAGCTCGTCGATGATCGCGGCCAGCTCGTCCACGATCTGGTCCGGGTCGATCACCGAGGTGCCGTCCGGCGAGGTCGTGAACGCATGCGAGGCCTTGGCTCGACGCCCCACCGGGCGGCCGTGCGCGTCGTAGACTGCGCCGCGGCTCGCGGTGGAGCCGACGTCCAGGGCGAGCACGAGCGGTCGGGTCGCCGCAGTGATCTCGGTCTCGAAGGTGTCCGTCACAGGTCATCACTCTAGGTAAAGGCGCCTCGTTGTCCACCATGTGGCAAGATCGGGCGACCCTATGTTGTGCTGCCCACCAGGAGCCCCCATGACCGAATCGCCGACCTCACTCCATCGTCGACGTGTCCTGCTCAAGCTGTCTGGGGAGGCCTTCGGTGGAGGGGAGGTCGGGGTCGACCCGGCGGTCGTGCAGTCGATCGCGCGGCAGATCGCCCCGCCGGTCCGCGAGGGGGTGCAGGTGGCGATCGTCGTCGGTGGCGGCAACTTCTTCCGCGGCGCGGAGCTGCAGCAGCAGGGCATGGACCGCACCCGGGCCGACTACATGGGCATGCTCGGGACAGTCATGAACTGCCTGGCCCTGCAGGACTTCCTCGAGAAGGAGGACATCGGGACCCGGGTCCAGACGGCGATCCAGATGACGCAGGTGGCCGAGCCCTACATCCCTCGTCGGGCGATCCGCCACCTCGAGAAGGGGCGGGTCGTCATCTTCGGCGCGGGCGCGGGGATGCCGTTCTTCTCCACCGACACGGTCAGCGCACAGCGTGCTCTCGAGATCAAGTGCGATGCCGTGCTCATGAGCAAGAACGGTGTCGACGGTGTCTACGACTCCGACCCCCGCTCCAACCCCGACGCGAAGAAGCTCGACACGGTCACGTTCTCCGAGGCGATCGCCGACGGACTCAAGGTCGTCGATGCCGCCGCCTTCGCCCTCTGCATGGAGAACAAGCTGCCCATGCTCGTCTTCGCCATGGACGGGTCCGACAACGTCACCCGCGCCCTGCGTGGTGAGAAGATCGGCACGCTGGTCGTGAACGCATGAGCCAAGGTGTGAGAATCGACCGAGCGCCAGCGAGGGAGGATCGGAGCACCGATTCGGCTCAGGCGTGGAAAGGACGCGCATGAGCCAAGGTGTGAGAATCGACCGAGCAGCCGGACACCAATGAGAAACCCATAGGGGACGAGGAAGAGCACATGATCGACGAGACCATGTTCGAGGCCGAGGACAAGATGGACAAGGCTGTCGAGGTCCTCAAGGAGGACTTCGCCGGTATCCGGACGGGACGGGCCAACCCCGGCCTGTTCAACAAACTCCTCGTGGACTACTACGGTGCCCCGACCCCGTTGCAACAGCTCGCCTCGTTCCAGAACCCCGAGGCCCGCACGATCCTCGTCATCCCGTTCGACAAGTCGAGCCTGCACTCGATCGAGAAGACGATCCGTGACAGCGACCTCGGCGTCAACCCCAGCAGTGACGGTAACCAGATCCGGTGTGTCATGCCGGAGCTGACCCAGGAGCGTCGCCGCGACTACACCAAGGTCGCTCACACGAAGGCCGAGGAAGCCCGGGTCGCGGTCCGCAACATCCGTCGCCGGGCCAAGACCGACCTCGACCGGCTCGTCAAGGACGGCGATGTCGGCGAGGACGAGGGAACGCGGGCCGAGAAGGACCTCGAGGGCCTGACGAAGAAGCACACCGACCTCATCGACTCGCTCGTCAAGGCCAAAGAGTCCGAGCTGCTCGAGGTCTGACCCTCGGCGGCTCATCATCATGTCCAGCCCAGGGTCGGCCAACGCCAACGGGTCCCGTCAGGAGCAGAAGCCGTCGCGGGCGGGTCGCGACCTCAAGGCCGCGATCGGCGTCGGCGTCGGCCTCGGCATCGTCATCGTGGTGACGCTGCTCGTCAAGAAGGAGTCCTTCCTCGTCGTCATCATGGTGGCCATCGGGGTCGGCGTCTGGGAGATGCGGCATGCGCTCACCCAGCAGGGGATCCGGGCACCGCTCGTGCCCGCGGTGGTCGGCTCGTTGGCGATGCTGTGGGCAGCCTATGTCCACGGTCCCGCCGGGCTGGTTCTCGCGTGGTGCCTGACCGCCGCGGCCGTGGTGCTGTGGCGCGGTGCCGGGGTGCTGGACGGCGCCGCCAAGGACGTCCTCGGCGGCGTGCTCATCACGGCCTACCCAGCGCTGCTCGCGGGTTTCGCCGCCATGCTCCTCGCCGCGGAGGACGGGGTGGGCCGGATGTTCGTCTTCATCATCATCACGGTGTGCAGTGACGTCGGCGGCTACGCGGCTGGGGTCCTGCTGGGCAAGCATCCGATGGCCCCGACGATCAGCCCGAAGAAGTCATGGGAGGGCTTCGGCGGGTCGGTCGGGCTCTGCGTCCTCGGCGGTGCCTTCACGGTCTGGCTGATCCTCGGCCACCCATGGTGGATCGGCGTTCTGCTCGGTGTCGCAGTCGCGATCGCGGCGACCATCGGAGACCTGATGGAGTCGCTCATCAAGCGCGACCTCGGGATCAAGGACATGTCGAACATCCTCCCCGGGCACGGCGGGATCATGGACCGGCTCGACTCGCTCGTCGTGGTCGCCCCGATGGTCTGGGCCGTGCTGACCCTGCTCGCGCCCGAGGCTCTCTGATCTGAGCCGGGTCGTGCCCCGGTCGTGCCCAGGATCGGATGTCGCCCTCCGCGCCTCTCACTTTCCCGCCCGGGCGGGTTTGTCGACGTCCTTGGGCGCCCCAGAGCACACACAATCCAGCCCCGGTCCGATTGTCGGAGGCGGGCGCAACAGTCTC
>NZ_JAKDLO010000325.1 GCF_030452765.1 Intrasporangium sp. | reverse complement strand
CGCCTTCGACCTGCACCACCCCGAGACCGCGCCGCGCTCCTGGCACGCACCCGATGCCACGGAGAGCGTCAGACAGGAGTCGTGACCCGATGGGCGAGATGGTCCAGTTCTTCCAGTCCGATCTCAACGCCTACCAGGCCGAGCCGACCGGGGACCCGGCCGGCGCCGTCATCGTCATCCAGGAGATCTGGGGACTCGTCGAGCACATCACCGACGTCACCGACAGGTTCGCCGCCGAGGGCTACCTGGCGGTTGCCCCGGACCTGCTCGGGCACGTCGACCTGACGCCCTACGACGGGCAGGAGCTGCACAGCCTCATGTCGAGCCCGGACGAGAAGGCCCGGCTCGACGCCCAGCCGAGGCTTCGCCGTATGACCGAGCCCGCGCGCACGCCGGAGTTCGCCAAATGGGCCATCCAGGGGTTGCGTGAGGTCGTCGGCAGCCTACTCGAGAGACCCGGTGTCGACGGGCGGGTCGCGGTCGTCGGGTTCTGCTTCGGCGGCACCTATGCCTGGTCCCTGGCCCTGCACGAGCCTCGGCTGCTCGCGGCGGTGCCGTTCTACGGCCGGTTCCCGGAGGGCGCCGATCCCGCAGACATCCGGTGTCCCGTGCTCGCGTTCTACGGCGAGCAGGACCATGACATCAGCGACGGGGTGCCCCGGCTGGCCGAGCGGCTCACGGCGGCAGGGGTCGACTTCACGGCCCAGGTCTACGACGGCGTCGGGCACGCGTTCTTCAACGACACCGCCCGGTCCCGCTACAACGCGACCGCGGCAACCGACGCGTGGAAGCGCACGCTGGAGTTCATCCGCTCGTCCTTCGCCCGCTGAGTCATCGACAGTGCAGTACTCCTCATCGAGAGTGCAGCACTCCTCATCGACAGTGCAGCAGTCGGGATCGACAGTGCGCCAGTTCCGATCGACAGTGCGCCAGTTCCGATCGACAGTGCGCCAGTTCCGATCGACAGTGCAGCAGCCCCGATCGCATCTGCCAGGCTGCGCGGTCGGGCCGTAGGCTCGACTCCATGGGCCAGGGCCAGGGCCACGGACACGGGCACACGCACGGGGTGAGCGCGGGTGCGGACCGGCGTTACCTCTGGGCGGCACTGCTCCTGCTGCTCGCATTCATGGTCGGCGAGGTCGTCGCAGCGTTCGCTTCCGGTTCGCTCGCCTTGCTTTCCGACGCGGGTCACATGCTCTCCGACGTCGGGGCAATCGCGGCGGCGCTGTGGGCCCTGCGCCTGGCCGCCCGCCCCGCGCGCGGCAAGTGGACCTTCGGCTGGAAGCGGGCCGAGATCGTCTCGGCCGCAGGCAACGGGATCACCCTTCTCGTCGTGGGCTGCATCATCGCCGTCGAGGCGGTACGCCGGCTCATCTACCCTCCCGACGTCGAGGGGGCAGTCGTCCTGGCCGTGGCGCTCATCGGTGTCGCCGTCAACATCGTCGCGGCGTGGGTCCTCGCGCGGGCAAACCGGTCGAGCCTGAACATCGAGGGCGCCTACCAGCACATCCTCACCGACCTCTACGGTTTCATCGGGACGGTCGTGGCTGGTGTGGTGATCCTCGTGACGGGCTGGACCCGGGCCGACCCGATCGCTTCGCTCGTCGTCGTGGTCCTCATGCTGCGGGCGGCCTACGCACTGCTCCGGGACAGTGGTCGGGTCCTGCTCGAGGCCGCACCGGAGGACATGGACCTCCCCGAGGTACGCCGCCATCTGCTCGAGCCGGAGCACGTGGTCGACGTCCACGACCTGCACGTCTGGACGGTGACGAGCGGTCTGCCAACGCTCTCGTGCCACGTGGTCCTGACCGACGCGTGCTTCCGCGACGGGCACGCTCCCGCCCTGCTGGACGAGCTGCAAGCCTGCCTGCACGGGCACTTCGACGTCGAGCACTCGACGTTCCAGCTCGAGCCGGCCGGTCACGCCGCTCACGAGACTGGCACTCACTGACGGCTGGCCCCCCCCCCACCCCCCCC
>NZ_JAKDLO010000132.1 GCF_030452765.1 Intrasporangium sp. | reverse complement strand
TGGGCCGTCCTCATCCTCGAAGTCGTCACCCACCATCCACCGATCCCGGGCCCAACCAAGGTGCCGCTCAACGCCGCGCCACGAGAAGTGCGATCGGTGTGGGTTGTCGTCGCGCCCCCAGGCGATCGTCAGGGTGGACATGAGGATGGACGGGCAGTACATCGTCTCGCCGGACGTGTGAGGCTGGGGCCATGAAGGTTGCAGTCATCCAGCTCGGCTACGGCGACGGTGAGCCGGTCGTCGAGCGCACCGCCCGGGCCACCGCCCTCGTCCGCGCGCAGCAGGGGCACGACCTCGTCGTGCTCCCCGAGCTGTGGTCGGCCGGCGGCTTCGACTACCGCGCCTGGGCCGAGCGCGCCGAGCCGGTCGGGGGCCCGGTCACCCAGGCGCTCGCGTCCGCGGCCCGCGATGCCGGGGTCACCCTGCACGGCGGCTCCATCGTCGAGACAGGTCCCCCCCAGACCGGCGACGGCCACGGCTGCTGGAACACCTCGCTGCTCTTCTCGCCCGACGGGCAGCTGGTGGCGACATACCGCAAGATCCACCGCTTCGGCTTCGGGCAGGGCGAGCCCAAGCTCATGGACCCCGGTGCGGAGCTCGTCACCGTCGACGTTCCCGTCGCCGGTGGCGAGCCCGTGCGGGTCGGCCTGTCCACGTGCTATGACCTGCGCTTCCCCGAGCTCTACCGGGCCCTGCTCGACCGGGGCGCCGAGGTCTTTCTCGTTCCTGCCGCGTGGCCGATGCCACGGGTCGGCCACTGGAGCCTGCTCGGCCGCGCCCGTGCCATCGAGGACCAGTGCGCGGTCGTCGCGTGCAACACCGCCGGCACCCACGCCAACCACGAGATGGGCGGCCACTCGCAGGTCGTCGACGCCTGGGGTGGGGTCCTGGCCGAGGCGGGCGCCGACGAGCAGGTCCTCAGCGTCGAGATCGACATCCCCGCGATCCACCAGGCGCGCGAGGCCTTCCCGGTGCTCGCCGACCGGAGGTTGTGATGCCCACCGGGAGCTCCGTCGCTCCCACCCGACGCTCCCGGGCCCGGGTACGGGCACCGGAGCCGGAGCCGGGGCTGCTCGCCTCGGGAGCCGGTCGCGCGCGGGGGCTCACGCGCACGCTCGAGGTGGTGAGCGGCATACCGAACGGGTCGCTCCACGTGTCGGTCCAGGCCGCCGCGTGCGACGGGGACCCCGAGACGGGGGAGGCCCCCGACCACGCCGCCTGCCATCTCTTCCAGCAGGACTGGGGAATCCCCGTCGTCGTCGACCCGGCCGGCGACGCCCGGATCACCCTCGAGCTCAGAGCGGTGTGACCGGCCCGACTCCGAGTGGCGTGGTGTCGACTCGTGGGTGGCGCGCGCCATGATGGACCAACCACCGGGCAACCGGCATCTCACCCGAGGAGTTCGATCATGCGGTCCTTTCTCGCCGGTCTCGTCGGGCTGCTCGCGGTGCTGCTGCTGCCGGTCGCGCTGCTCGCGCACTGGACCAGCCAGACGGTCACCCGGACGGATCTGTTCGTCGAGCAGCTGGCTCCGGTCGTGCACGAACCGCAGGTCCAGCAGGCGCTCGCCGACGGCCTGACCAAGGCTGCCCTCGATGCGGCCAACCTGCGCTCGCCCGTCCGGCGGGTCCTCGAGCCGACGGTTCGCGCCCAGGCGGCCCGGATCGTCGAGAGCCAGGCGGTCGCCACGGCCTGGTCGACCGGCATCCGGGTCGCGCACGGCCAGGTGGTCAGGATCCTGAGCGGCGAGGCCGACACCGGCGTCGACGCTCAGGGCCGCGTCGTGCTGAACGTCCGCGTCCCGGTCGGGCCGCTCACCCGCGCGCTCGAGCAGGCCGGTGTGCCGAACGCCGGAGCCATCGCCCCGACCGTGGGCATCCCGCTCGCGAGTGCCGATCAGGTGGCCCGAGCCCAGCAGGTCTACCAGCTGCTCGACCGATGGGGGCCTTGGGTGCTGGTCGCCACCATCCTGCTGGCCTTGCTCGCGATCGGCCTGGCCTACCGCTGGCGCCGCGCCCTGGTCCTTCTCGCGGTCGGCGGGCTCGTCATGTGCGGCGTCCTCGCGCTGGTCATGGCGCTGGCCCGTGACCCGGCCCTGGCTGGCGTCACGCCGCCTGCGGCGCGGGCCGTGGCCGACGCTGCCTACGGCGTGGTCGAGTCGGGCATCCAGGGCGAGATCTGGATAGCGGCCGCAGTGTCGGTCGGGATGCTCGTCGTCGCAGGCGCCGGGCGCCTGTTGGCGCGCACGTGACCTGGTCTCACGAGCCTCGGCCGGCAGGTCTTGCCCGGCTCAGAAGGCGGCCTCCGGCACCTGCATGAGCGAGTTGTCCGTCGCCTCGACGATGGCCCGTTCGGCGGCGAGCCTCGGCAGCACGGTCTTCGCGTAGAACGAGGCGGCGGCGACCTTGCCGGTGTAGAAGTCGGCGTCCTTGCCGGTCGCGCCGTGATCGAGGGCCCGCTGGGCGATCTCGGCCTGACGCAGCAGCAGCCAGCCGACGAGCAGGTCGCCGGCCGCCAGCAGCAGGCGTGTCGTGTTCTGGCCGACCTTGTAGAGGTTGCTCGCCTCTCCGCCCAGGCGCGGGTCGGACCTCATCAGGTCACCGACCATGTGGCCGAGCATCCCCTGCACGTCTTCTAGGGCCTGGCCGAGCCGCTCGCGCTCGGCGTCGAGCGAGCCGCCGAGGTCCTTGGCGAACTCCTGGACCTGAGCGGCGACGTGCTGCAGCGCCTGGCCCTTGTCACGCACGATCTTGCGGAAGAAGAAGTCCATGCCCTGGATCGCGGTCGTGCCCTCGTAGAGCGTGTCGATCTTCGCGTCGCGGACGTACTGCTCGATCGGGTAGTCCTGCAGGTAGCCGGACCCGCCGAGGGTCTGCAGCGACTCGGTGCCGAGCAGGACCCATGCGCGCTCGGAGCCGAGCCCCTTGACGATCGGCAGCAGCAGGTCGCTGATGCGGTGGGCGAGCTCAGCGTCCGAGCCCTTCTCGAGCTGCACGGCCGGGTTGCTGCCCTGGGCCTGCGCGACGAGGTCCTGCTGGGTGGCCGTGTAGACGACGAGGGCACGCAGACCCTCGGCGTAGGCCTTCTGGAGCATGAGCGAGCGGCGCACATCAGGGTGGTGCGTGATGGTGACCCGGGGGGCGTCCTTGTCGGCCATCCGGGTCAGGTCGGCGCCCTGGACGCGCTGCTTGGCGAAGTCGAGCGCGTTGAGGTAGCCGGTCGACAGGGTGGCGATCGCCTTGGTGCCGACGAACATCCGGGCGCTCTCGATGATCTTGAACATCTGGGCGATGCCGTCGTGCACGCCGCCGAGCAGGGTGCCCACGGCCGGCTCGTGCTCGCCGAAGGTCACCTCGCAGGTCGTGCTCGCCTTGAGGCCCATCTTGTGCTCGACGTTGGTCACGTAGACGCCGTTGCGCTGCCCGAGCTCACCGGTCGGCAGGTCGACGTGGAACTTGGGGACGATGAAGAGGGACAGGCCCTTGGTGCCGGGGCCGGCGTCCTCGGGCCGGGCCAGGACGAAGTGGACGATGTTGTCCGCGAGGTCGGACTCGGCCGAGGTGATGAACCGTTTGACGCCCTCGAGGTGCCAGGTGCCGTCGGGCTGGGCGATCGCCTTGGTGCGGCCGGCGCCGACGTCGGAGCCGGCGTCGGGCTCGGTCAGCACCATGGTCGTGTGCCAGCCGTGCTCGACGATGTGCCGGGCGAGCTGCTTCTGCTCGTCGGTGCCGAGGTACCAGAGCAGGTTCGCGAACGAGTAGCCGGCGGAGTACATGTGCACGGCCGGGTTCGCGCCGCACACCATCTCGGCGATCGACCAGCGCAGCGAAGGGGGGACCACCATGCCGCCGAGCTCGGGCGGGGTGTCGAGGTTGCCCCAGCCGCCGTCGATGTAGGCGCGGTAGGACTTCTTGAACGACTCGGGGAGAGTCACCGAGTGGGTCGCCGGGTCGAAGACGGGCGGGTTGCGGTCGGAGTCGGGCAAGCTCGTGCTCGGCGAGCCGGGAGACCTCGTGCAGGATGTCCCTGGCCGCGTCGACGTCGAGGTCTGCATAGATCCCGCGCCCCAGCACCTCCTGGCGGCCGAACACCTCGAAGAGGTTGAACTCCAGGTCCCGTACGTTGCTCTTGTAGTGGCCCATCGCGTCCTCCACTGGCTTGTTACTGATGAGTAAACCAATGATGCTACTCATCAGTAATCAACGCAAGCGGAATGGGAAATATGCCGCCCAGCGCGGTGATCGGGCAGCGCTAGGGCACCTCGTAGGTCGAGAGCCGCTTCGCGACCACGGTGCTGACTGCGCTGGACCCGCCGAGCACGACGATCCGCTCGGGCTTGAGGCGGGCAAGCTCGCTCAGGGTGGCCTGGGGAACGGCGTTGCGCTGGGTGAGCAGGATGGGGCCGCCGCGGTGGCCGCCGGCAGCCCCACCTGCGACGGCGTCAGGGAAGGTGGCGCCGGTCGCGACGAAGGCGATGGGCGCGCCCGCCCCGAAGGTGGTCGAGGACACCCTCGCGGCCGTCCCGAAGCGGTCGGAGCCGCTCGCTCTGGAGACGCTCGACGAGTAGGAGCCCAGGGACTTCTCGACCGAGGACGAGACGACGCCGGTGCCGCCGAGCACGACGATCCGCTCGGGAGCCAGGCGCCGCAGCTCGGTGGCCGTCGCCGCCGGGATCGTGTCCCTGCCCACGAGCAGCACCGGCCCGCCCTTCACGCCGCCGGCCGGGCCGGCGGCCAGCGCGTCGGGGAAGTTCGTGCCCGTCGCGACGTAGGCAACCGGGGCGCCGGGATCGAACGCCACCCGCGAGACCTGCGCGGCCGTGTCGTACCGGTCGGTGCCGGCGTCGCGAGCGACGGAGTCAGCGTAGCCCGCGAGGCGACGCTCGACCGTGGACGAGATCACCCCGGTCCCGCCGAGGACGACGATCCGACCGGGCTTGAGGCGACGCAGCTCGTCCGTGGTGGTCTTGGGCAGGCTGGTGCGCTCGCTCAGCAGGACCGGACCACCGAGCGAGCCGGCCGCCGCCGCGCCCGCCAATGCGTCGGGGAAGCCGGCCCCCGTGGCGATGTAGGCCACCGGAACCCCCGACCCGAAGGTCTTGGCAGAGATGGCCGCCGCGGTGGCGTAGCGGTCCGACCCCGCATACCGGCTCACCGAGGGCAGGTACGACGCGGTCTGCTTGCGGATCGCAGGCAGCTTGGCATAGAGGTACCTGCCGGGGCATGCCGTCGAGTTGTCCTTGGCATCGCGATGCCCGGAGATCGTGTAGTACCTCTTGCCGGAGATCGTCACGCGACCGCTGACGTCGAAGTGGTGGATCGTCGCCTTCCACGCGATGAGCTTGCTGAGCGCCGTGGTCGTGGCGCTGGTCGGCCGCACGTCCTCGTAGTTGCCCAGGACCGAGACGCCGAACGTGTCCGAGTTGAGCCCGTAGGTGTGGGCGCCGACGACGGCCTTGTCCATGCCGCCCCAGCGGCCCTCCCAGATCCGGCCGAACTTGTCGACGAGGAAGTTGTAGCCGATGTCGCGCCACCCGTGGCTCTTGACGTGGTAGGCGTAGATGCCCCTGATGATGCCGGGGACGTCGTCGCGGGTGTAGCTGTTCGTGCCGGCCGTGTGGTGCACGAAGGCAGCCTCGACCCGGCCGTAGCTCGGAGACGACTGCTCGCGCAACGACTCGTCGGCGCCCCACTGGGCACGGGTGTAGATGGTCGGCTTCGACGCTACCGCGGCGCTGAACGCGGCCGGGGCGTACTCGAGCTCGCCGGCGGAGACGGCGCTCGACGGGGTCCGGTTGCCTACCGTCCCGGTCGGCGTCGCGCCGGCATCCACGGTGGCGGTGCCCGGGTCGACGACGACGATCTGCGGGTCGGCCGGTGCGCTACCGGTGGGGGAGACCAGCCGGGCCTGGACGTCTGCGGCGCCGGTCGTCACGATCGGAGCGGATCCCATGCGGGCTCCGCCGATGCGCCGCGCAGCCTCGGCGGCCTCGGCAGGGTCGGGCCGGTGGTCGTCCTCGGCGGCGACGAACTGCCAGGCGCCCCAGCCCTCGCCGGTCTTCGTGCGGTACTGGACGCTCGTGCCCGGGGCCGACCCCTGGCGCCACGTGACACCGACGACGGCGAGGCGGGGCAGGGCGACCTGCGGGGAGGCGGAGGTCACGTGCACCGTGCGCCCGTCGGCCTCGGAGCGAGCCTCTTTCGTGTCCGTGCCGGACAGGCGGGCGGCCTCGGAGGCCCGGCTCGGGGCCTGCATCCGGTGGGTGTCGACCCGGCTGTGGACCGGTGTCGGTCCGGGGCCCGCCTGGGCCGGTGGTGCGGATGTCGGGGCGAGGCTCGTGACGGCGGCTGTCCCGGTGAGGGCCAGTGCGAGGGGGAGGAGGGCGGCGGGAGTACGAGTCAGGAAAGTGCGGTATCGGAACACAGTGACCTCAAACTGGTGCGAAACGGACTCCGAGCACGGTAGCGGCATTCGGCCCCATCTGACCCGTTGAAACCACAGGAATTTCGGGCCGTGGGCCCGCCGTGTCGGGTCGCAGGTGTCCTCGCAGGTGCCGTCGGCGGTGTCCCTGAAGACGATGCGAGGCGCCCGAACGGTTGTCCGGACGCCTCGTATCAGCTGGAGCGGGCGGTAAGGATCGCACTCACGTCTTCCTCCTGGAGGGAGGATGTTCTGCTACTGAACTACACCCGCAGCGATGTCCACCCTAGCCGAACCCCCGCCTCCGGTTTGCGTAGGAGGCGGGCACCTGCTGCCGGGTCGAGCAGGAGCGCGCTGAGCGGCATACCGCACCATGGGTATGCCGCTCAGCGTCGGGTGCGTGCGGGTGTGACCTACCCGGGGCCCTCACCCGCGTGGATCTGCTGCGCGAGGTAGGCCGCCGCGCCGAGGCGCTGGACCGCGTCGAGCTGGGTCTCGAACCAGTCGGCGTGCTTCTCCTCGTCGCGGACCATCTCCTCGAAGACGTTGGCCGTGCCGTGGTCGCCGAGGTCGTGGCACTCCTTGGCCGCGGCGTTGAACTGCGCGACGGCGGTCTGCTCGCTCTCGAGGGCGAGCTGGAGCATCTCCTCAGGAGTCTCGCCGGTCCGGATCGCGCCGAGGCGCTGGACGTTGGGGTGCCCGTCGAAGAGCAGGATGCGCTGGATGAGGTCGTCCGCGTCGCGCATCTCGTCGATGGACAGGTCGTAGAAGACCTTGCCGAGCCGGCCGAAGCCCCAGTTGTCGAGCATCCGGGCGTTGAGGAAGTACGAGTTCGTGACGGTCAGCTCGAGCGTCAGCGCGTCGTTGAGCAGTTCGGTGATCCGTGGGCTAGCTGGCTGCACCTTCGACCTCCAGGAGTGTGGTGTGCGTGGCCTGCTCATGCTCGCAGATCAGCCGCTTGAGCGCGAAGACGCACGACCCACAGTCCTGGCCGGCCCCGGTGGTCCGGCAGACCTGCCCCAGGCTCTTGGCGCCGCAGTCGACCGCGTCCTTGACGCACGCGTCGTTGACGACGGCGCAGTGGCACATGATCACCCCGACAGACTAAGGCTAGGCTTACCTATTGTCGAGCCCCCGGGCCGCAGGGTGGTCGGGCAGCGAGCGTCGTATCGTGGGGGCCATGTCTGTCGATGTGAGCGCAACGTTGGGTCAGCTGGTCACCGAGGTCCCCGGACGGGCCCGGGTCTTCGAACGGTTCGGGATCGACTACTGCTGCCACGGTGAGTGTTCTCTGTCGGACGCCGCCCGGCAGGACGGGCTGGACCTGGCCGAGGTGGTTGGCGCGCTGGACCTGCCCGCCGCTCCCGCAACGCCGGTCGCGGGCCCGCAGCCGTTGGCCAACGGTGCCCTCGCGCACGACATCGTCGACACTCACCACGCCTACATGTGGCAGGAGATGCCGCGGCTGCAGGCCCTCGTCGAGAAGGTCCACACGGTGCACGGGGAGCGGCATCCCGAGCTGGCTGGGGTGCGGGCGGCCTACACCGAGGCCGTCGCCGCCCTCGACCCGCACATGACGACGGAGGAGCGGGTCGTCTTCCCGGCGATCAGCAAGGTGGAGCGGGCCCAGACGCTCACGGCGTTCGGCTCGTTCGCCGAGCCGGTCGCGCAGCTGCGGGCCGAGCACGACGCCGTCGGGGTGCTGTTCCGGCAGATCCGCACGCTCACCGGCGGGTACGCCGCGCCCGAGGACGCGTGCAACTCGTACCGGGCCATGCTCAAGGGGCTCGAGGAGATGGAGCTCGACCTGCACGAGCACATCCACAAGGAGAACAACATCCTGTTCCCGCGGGTCCTGGAGCTCGAGGGTCGGCTCACGTCGGAGTGATCCCGCGCCGCCGGCGTGGTGCCGTGCGGGTGGCGGACCGGCGTCCCGCGTGTGCGCGGCTCGGTTCAGGAGCGGCAGACCCGCGACGTGTTGGCGACCGAGGGGCCGCCGACGACGATGATCCGCTCTGGACCGAGGTTGCGCGTGGCCTGGTCTGTGGCCCGGGGCACGCAGTCGGCACGGGTCAGGAGCACAACGGCGCCCGCCGCGGCCAGCGCGTCGGAATAGTTCTCTCCGGAGGCATACCAGAGCGCCTGCACACCGCCCCGACGCGAGGCAATGGCAGCGGCCACCTTGGCGGCCGTGGCGTACCGATCCTGCCCGCCGATCCGGGTACGGTCCCTGTTGCCGAGGTAGATGTTGTTCAGGACGCCGTCGCTGATGGCACCCGTGCCGCCGACCGCGATGACCGTCTGACCGCGGGCAGCGTCGATGGTCGCCCACGGCAGCGTGTCTCGCCCGGCCAGCAGGAGCGGTGGCACGAGGCCCGCTCCGGTCAGGGCGTCGGGCCAGTCCTCGCCGGTTGCGAGGACCATGTGGTCGAGGGGCATCATCTCCTCACCCCAGAAGACGCTGTCGACCACCCCTGCCGTGGTCTTGTAACGGTCGCTGCCGGCGATCCGGTGTGCTCCGTCGGGGGCATACGGGTTGAGGAGGCGCACGACCGAGCTGTCGATCACCCCGGTCCCCCCGATGACCACGATCCGGCGCGGGGTGAGGCGCTTGATCTCGCGCAGGGTCACCTCCGGAACCCGGTTCCGCTGCACGAGCAGCACGGCGCGGCTGGTCTGGTAGCGGTTCGCCGCGGCCAGCGCGTCCGGCCACGCCGTGCCGTTGACGATGGTGACCTCGTCGTCCGGTATGGGTGCCGGGTTCAGGTAGCTGGACACCTTGACGGCGGTCTCGTACCTGTCCTGGCCCGCCAGCCGGACGATCTGCGGGCTCGTCGTGGCGGCTTCCGCCCTCGTGTCCGGCGCCGCGCCGGCCGGTGCGACGACAGCGCATGCTGCCACCATGCCGATTGCTGCGCCGATGATCCGTCTTCCCGCACGCACCTGATACCCCTGACGTCGTCCGACCGAATGCCCGACATTATGCCCGCGTCGCCGGAAGGGCGCCTGCCGAGGCGACAGCGGCATACCACTCGTAGGTATGCCGCTGAGCGGGCTGACGTGGGGAGGGGTCCGACGCGCGGGGCAAGCACCGCACCCGCCGACGGCTTCATGTCAGTGCGGTGCTCTCGACCGGGCGTCAGGGGGCTGGAACGCGGTAGACCGGGGTGCCCCCGGACAGGACGTGGATGGAGTTGTGCCGCACGACAGGGGCGTTCGCGCCCCGGGACCAGACCCCGTAGAACTCGTCGGTGATCCGGTTGCGCGCGACGACGGTGTCGATCGCGCGTGCCCCGTTCGGCCCCTCCAGGAGCGAGTCGACGACGACGCCGGTCAGCTGGGTCGGCTGGGACGGGTGCGGGCCGGCTCCCTTGGCCCAGTTGTCGCCGGACAGCCGGTTGCCGGTCACGCTCACGTTGACCGTCTTGGAGTTCGGTGCTGCGGCGTGCACGATGACGCCCGCCTCGGCCGAGCCGGTCACCCGGTTGCGGCTTATCCTGATGTTGCTGACGGTGCTGGCCGGTCCGTTGGTCTGCGCGACGATCCCACCGACGTCGGCTCCGTGCCGGTTGGCTCCGACCCCGCGAACGGTGTTGCGGGTGACGACGTCATTCGACATATGGTTGCCGACGTTGAACGGCGCCAACACGATGGCGCACCCGTTGTAGTTGGCCCACAGGCGGTTTCGTGAGACGACATCGTTGTCGGACGGCACCGGCGCGGTCTTGGGGTCCGGCTGGTGGGTGACGAGCTGGCCCGGATCGAACGGACCGTAGTCCATGAGGCCGATCCCGCCGCGGCCGTTGTTGTACACGGTGTTGCCGCTGACTCTCGAGTCCGACACCCCGAACAGGCTGATCGCGAACGCCTCGGGCAGGAGCTCTCCGGGAGAGGCGAACCCGTTCCCGGTCACCACCGAGCGCGTGATCGTGACGTGCGAGGTGTCCTGGACCAGGATCCCCGCGTCCTTGGCCCCGGTCACCCTGACCCGGCTGATCCTGACGTGCTTGGCGCCAGGGCCGACATAGATGCCGACATCGCACCCCGTCGCGTTGACCCGCCGACCGACGATGCGCTGGCCCGACGTCGCGACGACGGCGGCGGTGAAGCCGGAGTCTCCCGCTTGCGAGCACATCGGTGCGGCGACGGCCGCACCGGCGCTCATCGCGACGATCCCGAGCCCGGTTCCCCCGATGGTCGTCACCATCGTTGCCAGCGTGGTGACTCGACGAGCCCTGTGCCTGCTGCTGATTGGTTGCATCTGTAATGCCCTCCTCGCCTCTCGTCTGCGCGCTGGGCGCGTCGCGCGACCCCAACGCACGACGTGTCAGCACACGTCCCCCACTTCGGACGCCTCGTCCGAGGGATCGACGGGTCTGGGCCTGCGCATCCCGCCCCCCGGCGGCAGGATGACCCGGACAGTCGATGGGGTCATGGTCGTCCCCGAACCTGAGGGTTGGTCGAATGTCGACTGCCAACTTCTTTGGAACTGAGCTCTGGCAGTGTCATGGCCCCGCTGACGGGATCAGGGACACATCTGCTGACCGCGTCCACGCCCTGAGTGCACGGGTGGGTGCACGCAAGGTCCACAGTGACGGATCGTGGCTAACGGGTCCGCCCTGCTGGACCTTACTGGTGCAGGTGCCCGACGCTGGCGAAGCGGTGATGTGCCGCAACGCCGATACGATGGGGCTATGACCGAGACTGCGGCACCGGCTCGTGCGCCACTCAGTGGCCCAACAGGCCGACTCGTCGCAGTTCACCGGGAGGAGTTGCGCGAAGTGCTGCGCCGCCACGGCGTCACCAACGCCCAAATATTCGGAAGCGTCGCCCGCGGAGACGACCACCCAGGCAGCGATCTCGACCTGCTCATCGAGCTCCCCCGCGGGACGACCCTCTTCGACATGGCAGGCATTCAGGCCGAGTTGGAAGGGGTTCTGGGCGCCGAGGTTGACCTCGGAACCATCGGAAGCCTCAAGCCGCGCATCCGTCGGCGCGTGGAACGAGACCTGGTTGCTCTATGAGTCGTTCGGACCTCGACCGGCTCTATGACATCGCCGACGCGATTGCGGCCATCCGGTGACACGTTGCACAAGGGGCTCTCAGCGAGGCTGTCGTGTTCGACGCGGTGCGGATGCGACTCCTTGAAATCGGCGAGGCCGTCAAGGGCCTCAGCGAAGAACTCACGGCAGGGGAGCCTGCCATTCCGTGGCGCACGATTGCGCGGTCGCGAGACAACCTGGTCCATCACTACTTCGCGAGCGAAGTGCAGATTGTCGAGGACACCATCAAGACGGACTTGGCGCCACTCGACGAGGCCGTCGCCCGGCTGATCGCGGCAGTCGAGCGGCCGAGGGGGTAACTCCTCCTGTGCCGTGGGGGGCGTGCATCACCCGCTATTGCACGTACCCTGCACGCCCGCTGTTTCGGGCCTCGGGAACGACGAAGCCGCAGGCCGGGAAACAGTTCCTGATGCGGCTTCGTCGTGGAGCGAGCGACGGGAATCGAACCCGCGTATCCAGCTTGGGAATCCTGTCGAAGCAACGGTCGAGCGTGTGAGCTTCGGCCGGGGCGAGACCATCCTGGCCTGAGCGTGCCCTCTGCTGCCCCTCCCTCGTTGCACGGGCATTGCACGAGAGTTGCGATGATCGGGCTCAACCGTCAACCATGTCGTCGGACCTCCGCGCGCCTGTTGTAGTAGGGATTCCGTGGCGAAGTCCCTGCCTGCAAACTTGGGGCCATGGCGTGGCCATGGGCATCGGGACGGGTGCGTCCGCGCATGTCACGAGCCCTCGGACGTCGTCGGGCGCCACTCGTCAGCGACGTCGTTGCAGTCCAGGGCACGGTCTGCGTGGCCACTTGTCGCTTGCCATCCCGAACGGCGAGCGCAGAAGCGTCTCGGGCGGCTGACGACCCAGGGCCTGCAGTTCCTTCCGGGACTGCGTGACTGGCAGTCCACCCGACCTTCTTGGCGGGCATGTGAGACGCGTCTGAGTGACGTCTGAGATTCCTCGCGTACGATTGACATCGAAGCCGATCCCATTGCGGTGAGGATCGGAAGTGAGCCTCAGGAGATCCTGCCAGTCGCGGGGCCTGGGGCTCGCGCCATGTCACGCTTCAAGGTCCAGGATGTCGATCCGAGCGGCCAGCTGTCGGAAGTAGGTGGGCTGGCCGCAGCGCATCCCGGACACTGCGCCGCAGACAGCGTCAGGTATCACAGCATGGGGTCCGCGGGGCCGGGGGAGTGATCCATGCGGATGGAGCCGAGCAAGTGTCGCTTGACACGCATGTGCTCGAGAAGCCCGTGGTCGCGAGCGCCGTCCTTGCGGCCACGGGACTCGAGGATCACGGGGCCGACGTCGAGTGCGGTGAGCTGGAACAGCATGAGCTCGAGCGCCTTCCGACGTCGATGTTCTGATCTGCTGGGTGCGCCGGCCGAGCGGATGACCACCAGATGCTCAACGCAGGAGCACTCAGCGATGGTCGCCGTGACCTTGCCGTGCCTTTGGTCCTCGTCGTCGCGCCAGTGGACCTTCGGCTTGCCAGGCAGGAGTAGTTGGCGCATCTGGTCACGCGTTGCTTCGACGTCCTCCGCCATGCAGATCGCGGCCGAGAGGATATAGGTGTGCGGGTCGAGAGCACGGTTGGACCCGGATTCGTCGACCCACGCGGCGATGGGGGAGTGCGGATCCAAGGGCGAGTGCACGGGCCGAGTGTGCCAGTCACTCCCGACGATCTCGGGATAGCCCGGCATACACCGTGACTCGTCCCTACTCACTCAACGTCCTGGTCGACGACGCCGCCGAAGCGTGAAGGACGGGCTCGACGCGCTCTGATGGTCACGTCGCGCCGAGCTTCGGAGGGGCAGGGTCTGATGGTTGTTGGGCACGGGTGGGCACGCCGCCGTTTCGCAGCCCTCGGAACGGTGAAGCCGCAGGCCGGGAAACAGTTCCTGATGCGGCTTCGTCGTGGAGCGAGCGAC
>NZ_JAKDLO010000003.1 GCF_030452765.1 Intrasporangium sp. | reverse complement strand
GGTTAAACGCTGACCATTGCCGAACAGCGACGGGGGCCCCCTCCCCCGCCGGTGGGGAGGCCCGCGTCACGGTCACGGTGTGCGTGACGTCAGCTGACGCCGTCGCACCCTTGGATCGCGTCGCGCAGGGCTGCTGCCTCGTCCGGAGTCATCTCGACGACAAGACGACCGCCACCCTCGAGCGGCATACGCAGCACGATGCCGCGGCCTTCCTTGACGACCTCCAGCGGTCCGTCTCCGGTCCTCGGCTTCATTGCTGCCATGACTCCCCTTCCGTTGACATGCGTGGGTGCTGCGACCATTATTCCGGACCGCCTCGGCGAGTCCTAATCGCTACCGGGTTCCCGGCCACGTGGG
Organism: Intrasporangium sp.; assembly: GCF_030452765.1. GTDB lineage: Bacteria > Actinomycetota > Actinomycetes > Actinomycetales > Dermatophilaceae > Intrasporangium_A. The sequence continues at coordinate 57,761 of NZ_JAKDLO010000003.1, read as the reverse complement.
GTTCGCGAGACTTCCCCTCCACGGCATCGATGGGCCAGAGTTGCCGACATGACCGAGATCGCGCACGAACCACCCCTTCAGCTCGAGACCACCGACGGGGTCGCCTGGGTGCGCCTGTGCCGTCCGGAGGCCATGAACAGCCTCGACCTGGCGCTCAAGCAGGCGCTCCGGGACACGTTGGAGCAGGTCGCGGCCGACGCCGAGGTGCGGTGTGTCGTGCTGACGGGCACGGGCCGGGCCTTCTGCGTCGGGCAGGACCTCAAGGAGCACCTGGCCAACCTCACGGCGGGCGAGGCGACCCTGGGCACCACCGTCACCGAGCACTACAACCCGATCGTCGAGGCCCTCGCTGGGATGGACAAGCCGGTTGTCGCCGCCCTCAACGGCGTGGCTGCGGGCGCGGGGGTCAGCTTCGCCCTCGCCTGCGACTTCCGCGTCGCGGTCGACACCGCCTCGATCAACACCGCGTTCGCGGGTATCGCGCTCTCGTGCGACTCCGGCGCGTCGTGGCACCTGCCCCGGCTCGTCGGGCCTGCCCGAGCCAAGGAGCTGCTCTACTTCCCCCGATCGATCCCCGCGGCCGAGGCGCTCGAGCTCGGCCTGCTCACCAAGGTCGTGCCCGCCGAGGCGTTCGACGACACGGTCCGCGAGCTCGCCACGATGCTGGCGCACGGGCCGACGCTCGCGTACGGCTCGATCCGCCGGGCAGTCGCCTACAGCTCGACGCACGCCCTGCCCGAGTCACTGGCGCACGAGGGAGAGCTGATGAGCCGCACGGGTGCCACCGCCGACCACCGGGCCGCGGTGGATGCGTTCCTCGCCAAGCAGAAGCCGGTCTTCACGGGTCGCTGATCCGCCGCGGACCGACCCGATCGTGACCCGACGGCCTGTGTCGACGTGATGCAGAGCCTGGCTATGTTCCACCCAGGAATCGTCTCGCAAAACGAGATCAGCTCGAACGTGCACCGCGGCCCGCCGGCCCAGGGTGCCATCGTGGCGCCCGGACGTGTTCCGTTGCCGATCCTGTCCGGAACGGCCTCACGGCGGGTAGTCGGTCGGCGGCACGAAGCGCCACAGGGTGTCGGTCCACCAGTACTGACCGATGACGAACAGGACGAGCACGGGGACCGCCCGGACGAGCAGGCGAGGCCAGGTGTTGCCGCGCCGATCGGACCACCCGGCCCCGACCACCGGAACGAGGAGCGGGAAGAGAGGAACGAGGTAACGGACGATGCTCGTGAACGGGTCGAGGACGGCCGCGAGGTAGAGGGGGTAGGCCAGCGACCACGTGCGCAGGTCGGCGCGGAGGGCGGCACCCCACGGTCCGGCGACCAGGGCGACGATGGCGAGCGGGACGGCCACGAGCATGACGGGTCCCCAGATCTCGCCGAGCCACCACGTGGCGACCCCGAGCCAGGGTGTGAAGGGCTCGACCTGCCCGGAGCCTCGCCAGGCAGCCATCGTGTCGGTGTAGGCGCTCGGGCTGCCGATGCGCCACCATGCGACGGCCGGCCACAGCAGGCCGGCGACGGCGCACCCGACGAGGGCGGCCGCCATGGACGCGCACTCCCGAGTGGCGATGGGGCGGTGGCCTCGGTCGCGCCACCGGAACACGACGACCACGAGGGTCACCAGGCCCAGGGGCACGCCGATCGGTCTCGAGAGGCCGACGAGGACGGCGACAGCGGCGGCGACCAGCCAGCGCCGACGGTCCAGGGCATACAGATACCCGACGAGCAGCAGCATCGCGAGCGCCTCGGTGTAGGCCAGCTGAAGGGTGACCGATGCGGGGAAGCTCGCCCACAGCACGACGACCACGAGCGCCGCTCGGCTTCCGATCCGGTCACGCAGCAGCAGGCCCATGAGCAGTGCTGCCCCAAAACCGCAGACCAGCGCAACGGTCGAGCCGACCGCGGGGAAGTCGAGCCCGGTGATCCCCATGAGCGCTCGCGAGGTGAAGGGGAACAGCGGGTAGAAGGCCCACGGGTTCTGCTGGACGTGGCCGTCGGGACCGACCGGGAGCACGTCCGGGTACCCGTGCAGCGCGATCCGCTCGTACCACTGCCCGTCCCACAGGGCGGTGAAGCTCCAGTACGTGACCGGCACGTCGGGGCCCCCCGTCATCCCGCTCGGCACCTGCCTCGGCAGCACCGCGAGCAGGATGACGGTCGTGACAGCCCGGCACGCCGCGTAGAGCACGAGGACCAGCAGGCCGAAGGTGAGGCGGGTGCCGCCCGAGCGGGTCGTCATCCGGCCGGAGGCGCCTCCTGCGCCGATGCCCGCAGGACCGCGATCTGCTCGTCCTTCTCCCTCAGCTCACGACGGAGCCGGCCGATCACGGCGTCGACCTGGCTCATACGGTACCCGCGCAGCCCGACGTCGAACTGGAGACGCTCGAGGTCGGCGTCGGTCAGCTCGTCGTCGGGCAGAGGTTCGTGGCTGAGGCTCGAGGTCGGCCGCCCCATGCCGCCACCGAGATACCCGAGCACGAGTGCCGCGACCCCGCACAGGACGACGATCCCGGCGAGGAGGAAGACCCAGCTCACGCCGGGGGCTCCTGGTAGGTCTGGATGGCCCGGACCGCCTCCGCGGGGTCATCGGTGAGGGTGAGCCGGTCGATGTCGCCCGGCCCGATCATCCCCTCGGCAAGGGGTCCCCCACGCAACCAGTCGATGAGCCCGCGCCAGTAGGCCGTGCCCAGGAGCACGAGCGGGAAGTCGGTCACCTTGTGGGTCTGCGCCAGGGTCAGGGCCTCGAAGAGCTCGTCGAGAGTGCCGTAGCCACCGGGCAGGACGATGAACCCCTCGGAGTACTTCACGAACATCGTCTTGCGGGCGAAGAAGTAGCGGAAGTTGATGCCGAGGTCCACGTAGGGGTTCAGGCCCGCCTCGAAGGGCAGCTCGATCCCGAGCCCGACGGAGCTGCCGCCGGCCTCGAACGCCCCCTTGTTGGCCGCCTCCATCGCCCCCGGCCCACCACCGGTGATGACGGCGTACCCCGCCTCGGCAGCGAGTCGCCCGACCTCGACACCCAAGGCATACGCGGGGTCCTCGGGCAGGACCCGCGCCGACCCGAACACCCCGACCGCCGGCCCGAGCTCGGCCAGCGTGCCGAAGCCCTCGACGAACTCGGACTGGATCCGCATGACGCGCCACGGGTCGGCGTGCAGCCAGTCGGTCCGCTGCCTCCGGTCCAGCAGGCGCTGGTCCGTCGTCGTCGCCGGAACCCGCTCACGACGCAGGGTCACCGGACCCGAGCGGCGCTCACCGTCTCCCCTGGTGGGGGGCTCGGCGTCGGTCTTCTCGCCCGGTCCAGGATGTGTCACAGGGCAACCCTATGCGCGTGGACGGCGCGCGGTGCTCACGAGAGCCAGCGCAGCAAGGCCCGCTCGGCCCGCGCATACTGCTCGACCGGACAACGCTCGTCGTCCATGTGGGCCAGGTTCGGGTCGCCGGGACCGAAGTTGACGGCCGGGATGCCGAGCTCGGAGAACCGGGCGACGTCGGTCCAGCCCTCCTTCGCGCCGACCGGCAGGCCCAGAGCCGCGACGAACGCCTCGGCAGCCGGCAGGTGCAGGCCCGGCCGGGCCCCCGCCGCGGCATCACCGAGGACACACTCGAACCCGTCGAACACCTGCCGCACGTGCTCGAACGCCTCATCGACCGACTTGTCCGGCGCGAACCGGTAGTTGACCGTGACCACACATCGGTCGGGGATGACGTTGCCGGCGATCCCACCGCTGATCCCGACCGCCTGCAGCGCCTCGTGGTAGTCGAGCCCGTCGACGGCGACCGTCTGGGCCTGGTAGCCCGCGAGCCGCGACAGCACCTGGCCCGCGTCGTGGATCGCGTTGTGGCCGTTCCACGGCCGAGCCGAGTGGGCCGCAACCCCCGTCGTCACGACGTCGACCCGCAGCGTACCCTTGCACCCGCCCTCGATCGCGGCGCACGTCGGCTCGAGGAGTACGGCGAAGTCACCCTCGAGCAGCTCCGGCCGGCCCGCACCGAGACGCGCCAGCCCGTTTCGCTCCGCCTCGACCTCCTCGCACTCGTAGAAGAGGAAGGTGAGGTCACGACTCGGGTCGGTCGCCCGGGCGGCCACCTTGAGCATGACGGCCACGCCCCCCTTCATGTCCACCGTGCCGCGTCCCCACAGTTCGTCGCCGAGGACCCGGGTCGGCACGTTGGGCAGCTCACTGCCGGGGAAGGTGCTGATCGGCACGGTGTCGAGGTGCCCTGCCAGGACGACCCGCTCGGCGCGACCGAGGTCGGTCCGGGCGACGACCGTGTTCCCGTCCCGCAACACCTCCAGGTGCCCGAGCCCTCTCAGCTCCGCCTCGACGGCATTTGCCAGAGCACCCTCGTCCCCACTCACGGACGGCACGTCGCAGATCGCGGCGGTCAAGGCGATGACGTCACTGGACAGGTCTAGGACCGCGGGCGCGCGCGTTGGGTCGGTGGGCGGCATACCGGAAGGCTAGCGGCAGCCTGCTCACCACTCGGGCCACGTTTCGCCTGCTCACGGGCGCCCCCCTACCCTTGCCGCATGGCTGAGCGCACCGCATGGGGACACGGGCTCGTGACGACCACCGAGGACGGCCAGACGCTCGACGCCTGGTTCCCCCGGCCCACGCTCGGTGCGGCCACCGCAGACACCGAGCCACCCGCCGAGCTCGCCCTGCTGGCCGGGCAGGACAAACGTCGCCGCGTCCACACGCAGGTCCGCCTCGTCGAGATCGACCTCGACGCAGCGCCGGCCGGCACGAGCGACGCCTACTTGCGCCTGCACCTGCTCTCGCACTGCCTGCTCAGGCCGAACACGATCAACCTCGACGGCCTGTTCGGCGCGCTGACCAACGTCGTGTGGACCAACCACGGCCCGTGCGCGGTCGAGGGCTTCGAGCAGACCCGTCTCGCGCTGCGCGGGGACGGCCCGGTCCAGGTGTACGGCATCGACAAGTTCCCCCGGATGACCGACTACGTCGTGCCGGCCGGGGTGCGGATCGCCGACGCCGACCGGGTCCGGCTCGGGGCCCACCTCTCCCCCGGCACGGTCGTCATGCACGAAGGGTTCTGCAACTTCAACGCGGGCACGCTGGGCACCTCGATGGTCGAGGGCCGGATCAGCCAGGGAGTCGTCGTCGGTGACGGCTCCGACATCGGCGGGGGCGCGTCGATCATGGGGACGCTCTCCGGCGGGGGGACGGAACGGATCAGCATCGGCACACGTTGTCTCATCGGCGCCAACGGTGGCGTCGGGATCTCCCTCGGCGACGACTGCGTCGTCGAGGCGGGGCTCTACGTGACCGCCAGCACGAAGGTGACCCTGCCGGACGGCACCGTCGTCAAGGCCCGCGAGCTGTCGGGAGCGAGCAACATCCTCTACCTGCGCAACAGCTCGACCGGCGCCGTCGAGGCCCGCGACCGCGCGGGCACCGGCATCACACTCAACGAGGCACTGCACACGAACTGAGCCGGAGCGCCGGCTCCCCGGGAAAGGGAACCGATGTCGACCGACCGTCCCGGCCTGGCTCTCGACGAGTCCCGCCGGCCACGATCGACCGCTGACCGCTCGTCGCGTCGTCGGCGACGCTCACTCGTCCTGCTCCTCGTCGCCGGCCTCGTGGTGGGTGCCGGCTGGTTCGGCGTGTCGGCCCTCATCCGGGCTGCCCGGACGCCGGTCTGCACGATCACCGCCTCGGGCATGACGGAGACCTTCGACCCGGAGCAGACCGCGAACGCAGCCCTCGTCACCGCCGTCGCGATCAACCGCGACCTGCCGGCCCGGGCAGCGACGATCGCGCTCACGACCGCCTACCAGGAGTCGAAGATCCGCAACATCCGCTTCGGCGACCGTGACTCGCTCGGCCTCTTCCAGCAGCGCCCCAGCCAGGGATGGGGCACGGCCGAGCAGATCCTCGATCCCGTCTACTCGACGAACCGGTTCTACGACGAGCTCGTCAAGCTCAAGGGCTACGAGCAGGCCGACATCACGACGATCGCCCAGAAGGTGCAGCGCAGCGCCTACCCGGAGCTCTACCGCGATCACGAGGGTCAGGGCAGGGTCCTCGCCTCGACCCTGAGCGGGTGGTCACCTGCGGGGCTCACGTGCCGTCTCGACCCGGCGACCTCGCACGCCGCGCCACCGGACGTGGCCTCGGCCCTGAAGACGCAGATGGGCGTGCAGGCATCGGCCGACGGGGACGGCCTGACGGTCCAGACCCAGGGCCAACGCCAGGCCTGGGCGGTCGGGCACTGGGCGGTCGCCATGGCACAGACCTACGGCATCACCCGAGTCACCGTCGGCGAGCGCGCCTGGGACCGCGACCGGAGCGCGGACGGCTGGTCGGACGGCGCTGCGACGACGACGGTCCGGATCTCCCTGTCCTGACCTCGTCCGACTGGTGTGTGGGTCGGGTCAGCGCTGGCCGACCGGCACGAACGCCCGCTCGGCCTCTCCGGTGTAGACCTGGCGCGGCCGGCCGATCTTCGTCTCGGGGTCGGTCATCATCTCGCGCCACTGGGCGATCCAGCCGGGCAGGCGGCCGATCGCGAACAGGACGGTGAACATCTTGGACTCGAAGCCCATCGCCTTGTAGATGACCCCGGTGTAGAAGTCGACGTTGGGGTAGAGCCGGCGCTCCACGAAGTAGTCGTCGGCGAGGGCGACCTCCTCGAGCTGCTTGGCGATATCGAGCAGCGGGTCGTCGGCGCCGAGCTTCTCGAGCACGTCGTCGGCCGACTTCTTGACGATCGCGGCTCGGGGGTCGTAGTTCTTGTAGACCCGGTGGCCGAAGCCCATGAGCCGGACCCCGGCCTCCTTGTTCTTGACCTTCTCCATGAACTTCTTCGGGTCCTCGCCCGACGCGCGCAGCTCGCCGAGCATCTCGAGGACCGCCTGGTTGGCGCCACCGTGCAGCGGCCCGGACAGGGCGTGGATGCCTGCGGAGACCGAGTTGAACAGGTTGGCCTGGGCCGAGCCGACCAGGCGCACCGTCGACGTCGAGCAGTTCTGCTCGTGGTCGGCGTGCAGGATGAACAGCTGGTCGAGGGTCTTGACGACCACCGGGTCGAGCTCATAGTCCTCGGCGGGCATCCCGAACGTCATGCGCAGGAAGTTCTCCACGATGCCAAGGGCGTTCTCGGGGTAGATGAACGGCTGGCCGACGCTCTTCTTGTGGGCGTAGGCGGCGATCGTCGGCAGCTTGGCCAGCAGCCGGACCGTGGAGATCTCCACCTGCTCGGCGTCGAACGGGTCGAGGCTGTCCTGGTAGAACGTGCCGAGCGCCGAGACCGCGGACGACAGGACCGGCATCGGGTGTGCATCACGGGGGAAGCCGTTGAAGAAGGCCTTCAGGTCCTCGTGGAGCATCGTGTGGCGCCGGATGCGGGCATCGAAGGCCGCGAGCTCGTCAGCCGAGGGCAGCTTGCCGTAGATGAGCAGATAGGCGACCTCGACGAAGCTCGACTGCTGGGCGAGCTGGTCGATCGGGTACCCCCGGTAGCGCAGGATGCCCTGGTCGCCGTCGATGTAGGTGATGGCGCTCTTGCAGGACGCCGTGTTGACGAAGCCCGCGTCATAGGCGACCAGACCGGACTGCTTCAGCAGTGACGAGACGTTCAGCCCGTCGTTGCCCTGTACCGCATCGACACCGGGGAAGGTGACTTCCGTGTCTCCTACCTTGAGGGTCCCGTCCACTGCGTGCGTCACTGTTCCATCGCCTCCTCGGGGTTTGCCCCTGGCGGGGTCGGAGTGTCTCGCCCGCGACGTTACCCCAGCAAGGACCCACTGCGGCAACCTGAGCGTGCTCCCGGTGCATCTGTGACGACTGAGATCACAGCCGCGAGGACCCCAGCCGCGCGCATGCCGCCTCGATCCGCTCGTCGGTGGCGGTCAGGCCGATCCGGACGTGGCGGCCACCCGGCGGCCCGTAGAAGGAGCCCGGGGCCACGAGAATGCCGCGGTCGGCGAGGTGGGCGACGGTCTGCCAGCAGCCCTCGTCGCGGGTGGCCCACAGGTAGAGACCGGCCTCGGAGTGCTCGACGCGCAGGCCGGCGCTCCGTACCGCCGCGACGAGCCGCTCGCGCCGTCGCCCGTATGCCGCTCGCTGGGCCGCCACATGCGTGTCGTCCCCGAGTGCGACCGCGGCTGCGTGCTGAACTGGTGCGGGCATCATCATCCCCGCGTGTTTGCGCACCTCGAGGATCCGCGCGATGAGGGCTGGGTCGCCGCCGACGAGCCCCGCCCGGTAGCCCGCGAGGTTCGACTGCTTGGACAGGGAGTAGACCGCGAGCAGGCCCTCGTGGCTGCGCCCGCACACGTCGGGGTGCAGGATGCTCGGGGTCGCCTGCCCGGCGTGCCCCGGGCGCCAGTCGAGCTCGGCATAGCACTCGTCGCTCGCGACGACGACCCGGTGGGCCCGGGCCCACTCGACGACCTTGCGCAGGTGCTCGACACCGAGAACCCGGCCGTGTGGGTTGGCTGGGCTGTTGACCCAGAGCAGCTTCGGCGTCGTGGCCGGCGTGAGAGGCCCAAGGCTCGTCAGGCCGTCCGTGGCAACGGGGGTCGCGCCCGCGATCCGGGCCCCGACGTCATACGTCGGATAGGCGATGGCCGGGACGCCGACGATGTCTCCGGCGCCGAGACCGAGCAGGGCCGGCAGCCAGGCCACGAGCTCCTTGCTGCCGATCGTCGGCAGGACCGCGTCCGTTCCGATCGTGACGCCGCGGCGCCGGGCGAACCAGGCGGCGACCGCACTGCGGAGCTCCGCGGTCCCGACGGTCTGGGGGTAACCGGGAGCGTCGGCCGCTTCGCCGAGTGCGCGCTGCACGAGGTCCGGCGTCGGGTCCACGGGGGTGCCGACCGACAGGTCGACGATGCCGTCCTCGTGCGCGCTCGCCCGCGTCTTGTAGGGCGCGAGCGAGTCCCAGGGGAAGTCGGGCAGGTCGAGGACGGCCACGCGGCGGTCACACGTCGTGCTGCTGCGGCGGGAGCGCCTCGATGATCGGGTGGTCCTTGTCGATGAGGCCGAGCCGGGCCGCGCCACCGGGGCTGCCCAGGTCGTTGAAGAACTCGACGTTGGCCGTGTAGTAGTCGCTCCACTCCTCGGGCACGTCGTCCTCGTAGTAGATGGCCTCGACGGGGCAGACCGGCTCACAGGCACCGCAGTCGACGCACTCGTCCGGGTGGATGTAGAGGGACCGGTTGCCCTCGTAGATGCAGTCGACCGGACACTCCTCGACGCACGCCTTGTCCTTGAGGTCGACGCAAGGCAGGGCGATGACGTAGGTCATGGACGGAGTCCTCCTCGGCGCGGTGGTCTGCGGCAGCCCTAGTATGCCGGACATGACTGGCTTTGCCGCGACCGGTCCATCGGACTCCGGGCGGGCTCCAGACCCATCCGGCCGGCTCACCGTGGGTGAGCGCGTCGTCGTGCGATACCTGCTGCCCCCCGGTTCGGAGGCGGGAGCGACGGACGTCCTCGGGACGCTGCGCTCCCGGGACGAGCAGAGCCTCGTCGTCGAAAGCGCCTTCGGATCGGTGACGATCCCACGCCGCTCGGTCGTCGCCGCCAAGGATGTCCCACCGCCACCGAGCCGGGCCGGACCGGCACACAAGCGGGTGGGCGTCGACGACCTCGAGGCGCTCATGGCCACAGGCTGGGTCGCCTTGGAGCAGAGCCGTCTCGGTTCGTGGCTGTTGCGTTCGACCCCCGGTTTCACCGGACGGGCGAACTCGGCGCTGCCCCTCGGCGACCCGACCCTGCCCCTGGGTCGCGCGGTCGACTTCGTCGAGAAGTGGTACCGCGAGCGGGGTCAGGACCCGATGTTCCAGCTCCCCGGACCGGTGGGCTTCGACCCGGCCGACACCCAGGTCGGCGCCCACCTGCTCGGACGGCGCTACACCGTGCGGGGCGGGCACGCGCCCGGCCGGCACGTGCAGGTCATGACCGCGCCCCTCGGCGCTCTGCCGCCCCTGACCGAGCAGTCCCCACCGGTGCTCGGCGACGCCCGCCTCCAGCCGGAGTGGCTGATCGCCTACGGCGAGTCGCGCACCGTCGTCCCCGGGGTGACGGAGAGAGTCCTGACGGGCGGCCGGGGACAGCTGTTCATGTCCGTCAAGGACGAGACGACCGGACGGACCGTCGGGATCGCCCGGATGGCGATCCACCCGGGATGGGCCGGGATCTTCGGCCTGTGGGTACGCCCCGGTCACCGTCGCCGCGGGATCGCGACCGCCGTCGTCTCGGCGATCGGGATGGCCGCGCGGGACAACAACATGCTGGCTCTCTACATCCAGGTGTCGAGCGAGAACGCGGGGGGCATCGCCTTCTGGGAGGGGCTCGACTTCACCCGCCACCACGACTACCTCTACCTGGCCCCGGCCGAGTCCTGAGCGTCAGGGCTTGGCGTCGGGGTTCGTGCAGATGATCCGGTTCTCCGGGATGTAGTGGGTGTGCACGTCCTCGCTCCGCACGAGCGTCGACGACCCCGGCCGGTACCACTGCCGGGTCACCGTCACGTCGAAGCCCGGGTTGGGCCGCTGGGGGTAGCACTTGAGCGCGTCGTCGCGAACCGTCTTGGGCGGCACGACGTCTCGCCGCGGCCCCTTGACCGACTTGACGTCCCACGTCTTGCTCGACCAGATCCGGCCGTGGACGTAGCCGTCCTCGACCCAGGTCTGCAGGAGCATCCCGTGTGGCGTGTCGTTGCGCCACTTGTTGTCGACCGTCGGCCAGAACACGGTTGCCTCGCGACCCTCGGGGTAGCGGGGGATGAAGAAGGCGTGCGGGGTCGCCTCGATGATGTCGGCACCCGCGAAGTAGGCCATGTTGTAGATCGTCGTGGAGACCTGGGAGATGCCGCCGCCGGTACCCCGGGTCAGCCGGCCGTCGACGATGACGGTGCCGTCGGCGTAGCCCTTGGCGGTCGTCCGCTCGCCGAGAACCCCGTTGAGCGAGAACGTCCCTCCAGCAGGCACGTAGGTGCCGTCGATCGTCCGTGTCGCGACGACGAGGTTGTGGGTCCGGGTCGTGTCCCGCGGCGGGAAGGGAGACCTGAAGTCGACGACCAGCTCCTCGACCCCGGCGCGGTCCGCGTCGGAGGTGGTGAAGGATGGCCGCGTCACGGTGGGTTTGATGGTCACGGTCCGCGCGTCGGAGGTCATGGCCGCGATGACCTGCTGCGTCACGGCCTGCTCGTCGACGGCTGACCCGTCGGTGGACGGCACGATCCTCGGCCGGCCGTTGCCGGGCGCGAAGGCCCAGTGCGCGTTCCTGGCCGGCTTCGTCCTGACCTTGACCGTCTCGGCGATGACGTCGGCGAGCTTGGCCTCGTCGTACTGCGGCTTGAGGCCACCGGCTCCGTCGGGGGTGAAGGAGATGGCCGTGGCGAACCGCTCGGGCTGGAGGGCAGCTCGTCTGCCGTCGGCAACGAGCACGATCGGGGCAGAGACGGCCTCGCGGGCGAACCCTTCCGCGGTCGAGCGGATGCGGTCGGCGCTGACCTTCGGCTCGAGGTCCTTGAGAACCGCCGTCGCCGTCGCCGCGTCCGGGAAGGCGCGCCGCAGCGCGAGCTTGGTCTCCGCTATGTCGAGCACACGCCCGGCCCGAGGCAGGGTGACCCGCACATCGCCGTCCTCGAAGCCGACGCTTCCCTCGACCACGGGCACCTGCACCGAACGTGCCATCTGCTCGAGGTAGCCGGTCAGCCGGTGGTCGTCCACGCGCGTCAGCAGCGGCCGCTGCTCCGACCCGGTCAGCTTCTCCCACACGATCCGAGGGTCGAGGCTGAAGCCGGTGAGCCCGTCGAGGCTGGCCTCGGTATCGACAGAGAAGCCTGCCTTGCCCGGTTCGACCTGGATGGTGCGATCGGTCCCGGGCACCGCGACGACGACAGGGGTGGCGAGCAGCGTCGCGGCCTGCCGTTCGACGGCGGCGGCGGCGGCCGGGGACATGCCGCCGATCCTGGTTGCGCCGACGCTCGCGTCGGGCGGGACATGCCGAGACGTCCAGGCGCAGAGGCCGATATAGGCGCCGCCGAGGACAAGCACCGAGGCGACGAGCCGCAGGACGGTACCGCGACGGTCGTTGGGGGCCATGGCTCCTCCGGAGGGGTCTACCTGTCGGGACGATAGCCCCGGCTGGACGTCATACGCGGGGGCCGCGCCGTGCGCGAGCGTCCCGTACCCGAATCGTTGCCAGCGGCGCAGGTCGTGCCCTCAGGAGAAGAGTGAGCGGTGCCGTTCGCCGATGCCGATCGGCTCCCAGGTCCGCGGCTCGACCCGGCCGAAGCCCTCGCGTTCGCTCGTGCGGGCTGCGATGTTGTTCGACAGGGCGTGCACGTCCTCGCTGACCACGGTGACCTGCGTGCGATGTGCGCGCAGTGCGGCGTTCTTCACCGCGCGCGCCGCGGTGTCCTCGACGACGTGGGTGACCCTGGCATCCGGGACGACCGACGGCGGGAAGGGGTCGTCCGCACCAGGCAGGACGAGGCCGTATGCCGCCGCGCCGAGCTCCGGCAGGAGGGCGCGGTCCTGCTGGGCCCACGAGTGCGCGATGAGGATCTGGAAGACCCGAGAAGGCCGGTCCTCGCCGGCGAGCCGGGACAGGGCGGCTCGGGTGACCCGGTGGGTCTGGATGTGGTCCGGATGACGGTAGCCGCCCTCGGGGTCGTAGGTGACGACCAGCTCTGGGCGGACGGCACGGATGACCTGGGCGACGAGCTCGGCGGCCTCGTCGGGGTCGGCGCCCGCGAACGCCTCGGGGCGAGTGGCCGCGTCGGAACCGGCCATCCCGGAGTCGCGATAGCGCGAGAGCCGGCCCGAGTCGGGGTCTGCACCCAGGACGTGCAGGTGTGCGCCGATCCGCGACATGGCCTCCCGCAGCTCGCGGTACCGGAAGGCAGCCAGAGCGTCATCCGAACGTCCCTGGAGGTAACGCAGCTCGGGCGGGATGACCTCACCTTCCTCGCCCAGGGTGCAGGTCAGGACGTGGACCTCGTCCCCGGCCGCCACGTGATGGGCCATCGTCACGCCGCACGTCAGCGTCTCGTCGTCGGGGTGGGCGTGCACGAAGAGCAGACGACGGGGCATGGGTCTCCGATCATCGGACGGTGACGATGGCGAGGTCCACGATGCCACCCTCGCACCAGCCATCCAGGCCTGGTGGGCGATGTGCGACCCCCACGGCTCAGCCCTCCGCCTTGGCGGCAGCCCTGGCCCGGGCCGCGGTGCGAGCCCGATCGTGCGCGTCGAGGACCACCTTGCGGATCCGGACCGCCTGCGGCGTCACCTCGACACACTCGTCCTCACGGCAGAACTCGAGGCTCTGCTCGAGAGAGAGCCGGCGCGGCGGGACGAGTCGCTCGAGGACGTCGGCCGTCGAGGACCGCACGTTGGTCAGCTTCTTCTCCTTGGTGATGTTGACATCCATGTCGTCGGAACGAGAGTTCTCGCCGACGATCATGCCCTCGTAGACCTCCGTCGTGGGCTCGACGAAGAGCGTGCCGCGCTCCTGCAGGTTGAACATCGCGTAGGTCGTCGCCGGCCCGCTCCGGTCCGCGACGAGCGAGCCGGTCAGCCGCGTCCTGATCTCCCCGTGCCAGGGCTCGTAACCATCGAAGACGTGGTGCGCGATCCCGGTGCCCCGGGTCTCGGTGAGGAACTCGGTGCGGAAGCCGATCAGGCCGCGCGAGGGCACGACGAACTCCATCCGGACCCAGCCGCTGCCGTGGTTGGTCATCTGCTCCATCCGTCCCTTGCGGGAGGCGAGCAGCTGGGTGATCGCGCCGAGGAACTCCTCGGGAGTGTCGATCGTGAGGCGCTCGACAGGCTCGTGCACGGCGCCGTCGACCTGCTTCGTGACGACCTGCGGCTTGCCGACGGTCAGCTCGTAGGTCTCTCGCCGCATCTGCTCGACGAGGATGGCGAGGGCGAGCTCGCCGCGCCCCTGGACCTCCCAGGTGTCGGGCCGTTCGGTCGGCAGGACGCGCAGGGACACGTTGCCGACCAGCTCACGGTCGAGGCGGTCCTTGACGAGGCGAGCGGTGATCTTGGCCCCCCGGATGCGGCCGGCCAGCGGTGAGGTGTTCGTGCCGATCGTCATCGAGATGGCCGGCTCGTCGACGGTGATGAGCGGCAGCGGACGGGGGTCGTCGGGATCGGCGAGCGTGTCGCCGATCATGATCTCCGGGATTCCGGCGATCGCGATGATGTCGCCGGGGCCGGCCTGCGAGGCGGGCTTGCGCTCGAGACCCTCGGTCATCAGCAGCTCGGTGATCTTGACGCGGTCGACGGTGCCGTCGTGCTTGCACCACGCCACCTGTTGGCCTTTGCGGATGGTGCCGCCGTGCACTCGCAGCAGGGCGATCCGACCGAGGAAGTTCGACGAGTCGAGGTTGGTCACGTGCGCCTGCAGGGGCGCTTCCGTGTCGAACGTCGGCGGGGGGATCGTCTCGAGGATGGTCTTGAACAGGGCCTCGAGGTTCTCCCCGTCGGGCATGCCCCCGTCGGCCGGGCGGCCCAGCGAGGCTCGTCCCGCCTTGGCAGAGGCGTAGACGATCGGGAAGTCGAGGGCCCCGTCGACGTCGGCGCCGGTCTCGAGCAGGTCCATGAACAGCTCGTACACCTCGTCGAGCACCTCGGCGATCCGTGCGTCGGGGCGGTCGACCTTGTTGATGCACAGCACGACGGGCAGCTTCGCGGCCAAGGCCTTGCGCAGCACGAAGCGGGTCTGCGGCAACGGGCCCTCGGATGCGTCGACGAGCAGGACCACTCCGTCGACCATGGACAGCCCGCGCTCGACCTCGCCGCCGAAGTCGGCGTGGCCGGGGGTGTCGATGATGTTGATCGTCATGCCGTCGGTCAGGCCGGCGGCGACGGCGGAGGGACCGTTGTAGTGGATCGCGGTGTTCTTCGCGAGGATGGTGATGCCCTTCTCCCGCTCCAGATCCCCCGAGTCCATCACCCGCTCACCAGTACTCTCGACGGTCTGGTGCGCGTCGAACGCGCCGCCCTGCCACAGCATCTTGTCGACCAGTGTCGTCTTGCCGTGGTCGACGTGAGCGACGATGGCGACGTTGCGGATGTCCGCGCGGGTGCTCTGGGGCATGGGCGTCAGTCTCTCAAGGTCGTGGGGTGGGGCTGTGCATGCGGGCCGCGATGGTCTCGACGATCGGCCGGTCGGCGGGTAGCCATGGCACGTCGTGCAGCGCGCCGCGGTCCAGCCACCGCAGCTGGTCGTGGTCCTCGATGGGCCGCGGGTCACCGCCGACGACCTCGACCAGCCACACGAGCATCTCGTACCGGTCGCCGAGGGGCCAGGTCGTGCCGGGAAGAGGGCCCGGCACGGCGGGTCCGACCACGATGTCGACGCCGAGCTCCTCGCTGATCTCGCGGTGCAGGGCGAGCAGCGGCGACTCGCCGGGGTCGACCTTGCCGCCGGGCAGCTCCCAGCCACCCGCGAGCTCGGCAGGTTCCGTACGTCGTGCCGCGAGCAGCCTCGTTGGTGCGGCGACATCGTCGACCAGGGCGGCCCCGACGACCAGCTGCCTGCCGCCGTGGCCCTGTGTCGGGTTCTCGGTACGCATGACGGAGACGATCGTGACACATGTGCCGTCGATTCCTGGCTCGGCGGACCGGCCCGGTATCCTTCCCCCATGACGTCGTCGCCCCGGGAGGGCCACAGTCCCCGGCCGGGTGACGCCCGGCATCTCCACTCGTTCACGACGGTGCGGTTCTGACGGATGGGTCTCGTTCTCGGCATCGTCCTGGTTCTGGGCCTCACTGCGGGCACCGGCTACTTCGTGGCGCAGGAGTTCGCCTACGTGGCAGTCGACCGCGCCGCGCTGCGTGAGCTCGCCCGGTCGGGTGACGCCGCTGCCGAGCGCGCGCTGCGGGTCACGTCGCGCCTGTCCTTCGCACTCTCGGCGGCTCAGTTCGGGATCACCGTGACTGCGCTGCTCGTCGGCTACGTGTCCGAGCCGCTCATCGGCGTCGGGCTCGCGGAGCTGCTCGGCTTCACCGGCCTCACGTATGCCGCTCGCCTCGGTCTGAGCGTCACCGCGGTTCTCGTGTTCTCGACGGTCGTACAGATGGTCTTCGGCGAGCTGGCACCGAAGAACCTGGCGATCGCGCAGACCGTCGCGGTGGCTCGGGCCTTGAGCCGGAGCACCCTCGCCTACCTTGCCGTCGTCGGCCCCGTCGTCCGCCTCTTCGACAGCGCCTCCACCCGGTTGCTCAGGGCGGTCGGGATCGAGCCGGTGGAGGAGCTCGACCACAGCGCCACGGCCGAGGACCTGACCTCGATCATCGACGAGTCGCACGCCGGTGGGCTGCTCGCCGACGAGCTGTCGGGCACCTTGGAACGCGGGCTCCGACTGCATCGGCTCACGGCCGACGACGCCCTGACCCCACGGGTGCGCACCGTGACGATCGGGGCGCAGGCCACCGTGTCCGACCTCGTCGCACTGCTCGACAGCGGTCATTCCCGCTTCCCGGTCACGGGCCGCGACCGGGACGACATCGTCGGGGTCGCGGGGCTGGCCGAGGTGTTGTCCGTCCCGTCCTGCGAGCGGCCCTCGACGCGCGTGCGTGACGTGGCCTCCCCGGCGAGCCTCGTGCCGGAGAGCGCGCCGCTGGCGCACGTGCTCGACCAGCTGCGTCGGGAGCACCGGCAGCTCGCGGTGGTCATCGACGAACACGGCGGTTTCGCCGGCGTCATCTCCCTGGAGGACATCGCCGAGGAGGTCGTCGGCGACATCTTCGACGAGGAGGACGAGCCCGACACAGGTGTCCTCGCCGATGGGCTGGGTGCCTGGCTCATCCCGGCTCGGCTCAGGCTCGACGAGCTGGTGGCGAGCACCGCGCTGCTGCTCGACTCCGAGGACCCCTTCGAGACGGTGAGCGGCCTCGTGCTCGATCGCCTCGGACGGACACCTGTGATCGGCGATGTGGTCGAGGTCACCGCCACCTCGGAGCAGCCGATCGAGGTCGGTGCACCCGGGGGGACGGTGCGCCGCGTGACGGCCCGCGGTGCTCGTCTCGTCGTCACCGCCGTCGACCGGCATGTGGCGCAGGTGGTCCGTCTCGAGGCCTTGGACACGCCACCTACGTCACCTCACCCGACTGCGGTGGACGAGGCTGAGGGTGAGCCCCGATGATGGCCGCACTCCTGATCTCGGTCCTCCTGCTGGCCCTCAACGCCTTCTTCGTCGCGGCGGAGTTCGCGCTCGTCGCCAGCCGCCGTCACCGTCTCGAGGACCAGGCCCGGGGAGGCAGCCGGGCAGCACGAGCGGCGGTGGCCGGCTCTCACGAGCTCTCGCTCATGCTCGCCGGGGCGCAGCTCGGCATCACGTTGGCGACCCTCGGGCTGGGCGCGCTCGCGAAGCCCGCCGTTGCCGACCTGCTGGGCTCGGCGCTCGGTGCCGTGCGGGTTCCGGACGAGGTCGCTACCGTCGTGGGTGTCATCTTCGCGGTCGCCATCGTCGTCTTCCTGCACATGGTCGTCGGAGAGATGGCGCCCAAGTCGTGGGCGATCTCCCACCCGGAACGGTCGGCGGTGCTGCTCGCGCTGCCGTTCCGGGCTTTCGCTCGCCTGGTCCGGCCAGTCCTGGCGCTGCTCAACGGCATGGCCAACCTGACGCTGCGGCTCGTCGGCGTGACCCCGCAACCGGAGCTCGCCCAGGCTCACGGCCCGCGCGAGCTGCAGCTGCTCATCGCCTCCTCTCGGGAGCACGGCACCCTGACCGAGCCGGAGCACCGGATCCTCGCCGGGGCGATCGACCTGGAGACGCACCGCCTCTCCTCGCTCATGGTGCCGCTCTCGGAAGCGGTGACCATTTCTCTCGGAGCGACGTGCACCGAGGCCGAGGGACTGTCCCGCAGGTCGGGGCGGTCCCGGCTGCTCGTCCTCGACGCCGGGGCACCGGTCGGGCTCGTGCATGTGCGCGACGCCGTCCGCGCACCTGAGGGCAGTCTCATCGACCGCTTCGTCTCCCCGGCTACCGTCCTGCCTCCCGGCCTGACCCTGCTCGAGGCGGTCGAGAAGATGCGGGCCGGTCGTCAGCAGCTGGTCCTGGTCGGCGAACCCGGCCGGCCAGCCGGGTTGGTGTCCATGGAGGACCTTCTCGAGCGCGTCATCGGCAGGTTCGACGACGAGACCGACTGACTGACTGACTGACTGACTGACCTACCCGCCTCCCCATCGAGAGTGCAGTTCTGTCGATCGAGAGTGCAGCTCCCTCCATCGAGAGTGCAACTCAGTCGATCGAGAGTGCAACTCAGTCGATCGAGAGTGCAGTTCTGTCGCACCATCGATCTGGACTACTGCACTGTCGATTGGGACTACTGCACCATCGATCTGGACTACTGCACTGTCGATTGGGACTACTGCACCATCGATCTGGATTGCTGCACTGTCGATCGGGACTACTGCACTGTCGATGTGAGGGTCAGGCGGGTCAGTCGGTGTGGGCCTGGGCACGCACGATCGCGACCGGGATCAGGCAGCGCTGCAGCACCTTGTGGCTGACCGAGCCCAGCGCCATACCGGCGAAGCCGCCGTGCCCGCGGCCGCCCACGACGACCAGGCCCGCGTCGCCCGCTCGTTCGAGCAGGGTCCCTACGGCGCGGGCGTTGCGCAGGTCGATCTCGATCGCCAGGTCGGGGTGCTTGTCCCGGATAGGCCGCAGGACCTGGTCGATCATCTTCCGATATCCGGACTCGACCCTCTCCCACTGAGGTGACCCCTCTTCGGTGACGACGATGCCGTCGACGACCTCGAGCCACCACGTCGTCACCACGACGAGGGCGACGCCTCGGCGCGACGCCTCGTCCCCGGCGACGGTCGCCGCCCGGATGCTGTGGTCGCTGCCGTCGACACCGACGACGACCGGGCGTCGCACGTCTCCCGGGTCGTCGCCGACGACGACCACGGGGCACGAGGCGTGCATCGCCGTGTTGAGCGAGGTCGTGCCGAGCAGGATGCGCTCGAGCGTCCCCTTGCGACCGCTGCCCACGACGACGAGCCTCGCCTGGTCGGACGCGTCGACCAATGCCTGCGACGGGGTCCCCCACGGCTGGCTCGCCGTGACGGTCACAGCGGGGTGATCCGCGGCCAGCCGCGGCAGCGTCCCGTCGAGGGCGCGCGAGGAGCGCTGGCCCAGTTCGGACTCAAGGCCCATGGGGATGAAGCCCGCCTCCCACGCCCCGACGAGGCCGGCGTGCACCTCCTGCGCCATCAGCAGGTGAAGCGGAGCGCCGAGGATCTCGGCCTGGCGAACGGCGAAGGCGAGGACCGTACGGTCCTTGTCAGTGCCATCGAGCCCGGCTACGACCCCGCCGGTCGGCACCTGGTCGTCGCGGGCCGGACGGCCCGGCCGGGTCGCCGCCGAGTCGGCGGTCTGCTCGGGGGCATTGTCGTGTCGGTCTGGGGCACTGTTACGGTGTTCGGCGCTCATGCCCCATTCTCACCCGGTCCGGCCACCGCGCAGCATTCACAGTGTGGGGCAATCTGGGACACGATGGCCTCAGATCGGCCACAATCCCCGCAAGGCCTTTCTTCGCCCCCCTACGACAGGTACGGTTCCTGCAGCCGTCCGGCAGCGCACTGACGACGACCGGATCGGCCCGCACATCAACCAGGAGGAACGTGATGCAGATTCGTCGTGGGGCGGCAGCCCTGGCCGGCGTGGCCACGTTGGGGCTGCTCGTCTCGGCGTGTGGTGCCGGGAACCCCGGCACCAAGAGCGAGAGCACCGCGGGGGCGGGGGCCGGGACCGGGTCGCTCATCGTCGGTACGACCGACAAAGTGGTATCGATCGACCCGGCCGGTGCGTACGACAACGGCTCGATGCAGGTTCAGACGCAGGTCTTCCAGTACCTGCTGAACTTCCCGGAGGGTCAGAACAAGCCCCAGCCGGACGCCGCGGAGAAGTGCGAGTTCACGACCCCGACCGAGTACACCTGCACCATGAAGGACGGCCTGAAGTTCGCCAACGGTGACCCGCTGACCGCCAAGAGCGTCGCGTTCTCGTACAAGCGGATCGTCGACATCAACGACCCGAACGGCCCGGCGTCCCTGCTCGGCAACATGAAGTCGGTCGAGGCCAAAGACGACAAGACGGTCGTCTTCACCCTCAAGAACGGCAACGACCAGACCTGGCCGCAGATCCTCGTGACGTCGGCCGGCCCGATCGTCGACGAGAAGGTCTACCCGGCCGACAAGGTGCTGTCCGACGACGAGGCGGTCAAGGCGCAGGGCTTCTCCGGCCCGTACACGATCGGCACCTACCAGAAGAACCAGGTCGCACAGTTCAAGGCCAACCCGTCGTACAACGGGGCCTTCAACAAGCCGCACGTGGCCGAGGTGACGATGAAGTACTACACGGACGCCGACAACCTCAAGCTCGACATCCAGAACAAGAACATCGACGTCGCGTGGCGTTCGCTCACGCCGACCGACATCGAGTCGCTACAGAATGTCGACGGCCTCAAGGTCTACACCGGCGCCGGTGGCGAGCTGCGCTACATGGTCTTCAACCTCAAGACGATGCCAGGAGACAACGACGCGCAGAAGCTCGCGGTGCGTCAGGCCATGGCCTCGA
Organism: Intrasporangium sp.; assembly: GCF_030452765.1. Classification (GTDB taxonomy): domain Bacteria; phylum Actinomycetota; class Actinomycetes; order Actinomycetales; family Dermatophilaceae; genus Intrasporangium_A. Next base: position 37,158 of record NZ_JAKDLO010000003.1, on the reverse strand, counting down.
GCATCGACCGCGACGCGATCTCGACGAAGGTCTACAAGGGCACGTACAAGCCGTCGTTCTCTCAGGTTCCCCCGGGCCTGCCCGGCGCGAACGAGGCGTTCAAGGCCCTCTACGGTGAGAAGCCGAACCTCGACGAGGCCAAGAAGTTCCTCACCGACGCCGGGGTGAGCACGCCGGTGTCGCTGCAGATCTGGTACAACCCGGACCACTACGGCAGCAGCTCGGACCAGGAGTACAACGAGATCAAGCGGCAGCTCGAGGCGACGAACCTGTTCAAGGTCAACCTCCAGTCGGCCGAGTGGACGACATACTCCAAGGAGCGCGCGAAGGACTCGTACCCGATCTACCAGCTCGGCTGGTTCCCGGACTTCCCGGACGCGGACAACTACCTGACCCCGTTCTTCGGGCCGAACAACTTCCTGCAGTCGCACTACTCGAACGACGAGATGAACAAGCTCCTCGTGGCGCAGGTGACCGAGCCGGACCAGACCAAGCGTGAGCAGCTGCTGGGCCAGATCCAGGACAAGGTCGCCAAGGAGGTCCCCACCCTGCCGATGCTCTACGGCGCGCAGGTCGCGGTGGCCAAGGACGACGTCAAGGGTGTCCAGGAGACCCTCGACGCAGCCTTCAAGTTCCGGTTCACGTCCCTGTCGAAGTAACCTCGAAAGCACGTCCGACGGGCCCGGGACAGCTGGCAGTCGCCACGGTCCCGGGCCCGTCGCGTGCGTCGGAAAGCGTGCATCATGACCATCGCAGAGGTCCAAGGCTCCGAGGAACCAACCCCCACCAAGGCGGAGGGACGCAGCAGAGGCGGCATGCCGCCCCTGCTGCGGTACCTGATCATCCGGGTCGCCCTGGTGCCGCTGATGATCTGGATCCTCGTCACCCTCGTCTTCCTGCTGATGCGCGTCATCGGTGACCCCATCACCGCTGCCCTCGGCGGGCGGCTCTCGCCGGAGCAGATCGAGCAACGCAAGGCAGCCGCGGGACTGAGCGGGCCGATCCTGGGACAGTACTGGGACTACCTGACCGGGATCCTCCACTTCGACTTCGGCACCACCCTGACCGACAACCGGTCGATCACGAGCATCTTCGTCGTCAACGGTCTGGCCACCCTCGAGCTGGCCTTCTGGTCCCTGATCGTCGCCTTCCTCATCGGCATCCCGCTGGGCCGAGTCGCGGCCCGCTACCGCGACCGCTACACGGACGTGGTGCTGCGCGTCTTCTCGATCGTCGTCTACGCGGCCCCGGTCTTCTTCCTCGGCCTGCTCTTCAAGCTGGCCTTCTCACCTTTCGGGTGGCCGGTCGCCGGACGGTCGAGCATCGAGACGGAGATCGCCCTGACGAACGTCACGCCGCAGACGCACATCATGATCCTCGACGCGATCCTCTGGGGGAATCCGGACTACGTCTGGGACGTCCTGCAGCACGCGGTCCTACCGGCGTTGACCCTCGGCCTGCTCACCGGAGGGGTGTTCCTGCGGCTCGTGCGGATCAACCTCATCGGTACGCTCGGCGCCGACTACGTGACCGCGGCGCGAGCCAGAGGCGTGTCGGAGCGTCGGGTCATCCGCAAGCACGCCTTCCGCAACGCCCTCGTTCCGGTCGTGACCGTGATGGGCATGCAGATCGCGCTGCTGCTCGGCGGTGCGGTGCTGACCGAGACGACCTTCGAGTGGCAGGGCCTCGGCTACACGCTCGCCCAGTACCTCATCAAGCGGGACTTCATCGCAGTGCAGGGCATCGTCACGCTCTTCGCGATCGTCGTCAGCATCGCCAGCCTGGTCATCGACGTCATCGTGGCCTTCGTCGACCCGCGCGTCCGGTTCTGAGTCAGGAGCACCGACATGTTCGCCCTCATCCGCAACACCCGCGGTGTCCAGCGCGGGATGATCCTGACCGGCGTCGTCCTCATCGTCCTGTTCGTCGTCCTGGCCGTCTTCGCACCGTTGATCGCGCCCTACGGGTTCAACGACGCGGGCGCGAACGGCCATGACTTCCCGATCCAGGCAGCGCCCTCGGCGGCGCACTGGTTCGGCACGAGCGTCGGGGGCGAGGACGTGTTCTCCCGCGTGGTGTACGGCGCCCGCACCGCTCTGGAGGTCGTCGTCCTCGCCGTCGTGTTCTCGCTGTGCATCGGCGTGCCCCTCGGCCTGATCTCGGGCTACGTCGGACGCTGGCTCGACCGGGTCCTCGTGCTCGTCACCGACGCGATGTACGCCTTCCCCTCGCTGCTGCTCGCGATCATCGTCGCCATCGTGCTGTCCGGGGGCCGGTCGGGTGTCACGGCCGGCATCATGGCGGCCGCCCTGTCGATCACCGTCGTGTTCATCCCCCAGTACTTCCGGGTGGTCCGCAACGCGACCCTGAGCGTCAAGGTCGAGCCCTACGTCGACGCGGCCCGCGTCGTGGGCACGCCCGTGCCGCGCATCCTGACCCGGCACATCTACTCCAACGTCCGCCAGACCCTGCCGATCATCGCCACGCTCAACGGGTCCGAGGCGATCCTGACCCTGGCCGGCCTCGGCTTCCTCGGCTTCGGGATCCAGCCGTCGGCGGCCGCCGAGTGGGGCTACGACCTGAACAAGGCGATGTCCGACGCGACCAACGGGATCTGGTGGACGGGGGTCTTCCCCGGGGCCGCGATCGTGCTCCTCGTGCTCGGGATCACCCTCGTCGGCGAGAGCCTCAACGACCTGCTCGACCCGCGACTGCGGGGCCGGCGCGGCGACACGAGCGAGGCGGATGCGGCGGAGGTCGCCGTCGAGGGTCTGTCGAGCCACGCCGCGATCGTGCGTCGAGCCGAGGGGGAACGGCGGGTGGCGACGCTCAGCCTGACCGACCTGACGGTCACCTTCCGGACCGACAGCGGCCCGGTGCACGCCGTCGACGGAATCAGCTTCGACGTGGCCCCGGGCGAGGTCGTCGCCGTCGTCGGCGAGTCCGGGTCGGGCAAGTCCGTCAGCTCCCGGGCCGTCCTGGGCCTGCTCCCCCCGACCGCCACCGTCTCGGGGTCGGCGACACTCAGCACCGAGTCCGGCGGTTCACACGAGCTCATCGGAGCCTCCGGCCAGACGCTGCAGGAAGTGCGCGGCGACGAGGTGTCGATGATCTTCCAGGAGCCGTCCACCGCGCTCAACCCGGTCTACACGATCGGCTGGCAGATCACCGAGGGGATCCGGGCCCACCAGAAGGTGAGCCGCCGGCACGCCCGCGCCCGGGCGATCGAGCTGCTCGACATGGTCGGTCTCCCGGACCCCAAGCGGCGCGTCGACTACTACCCGCACCAGCTCTCCGGCGGACAGAAGCAGCGGGTCGTCATCGCGATGGCCATCGCGTGCGAGCCCGACGTCATCGTCGCCGACGAGCCGACGACCGCTCTCGACGTGACTGTCCAGGCCGCGGTCCTGGAACTGCTCCTCGACCTGCGCGACCGGCTCGGTACCGCGATCGTCCTGATCACGCACAACATGGGCGTCGTCGCAGACATGGCCGACCGGGTGGTGGTGATGTACCACGGCAAGATCGTCGAGGAGGCCCCCGTCGGGCCGCTCTTCGCCGATCCGAAGCACCCCTACACCAGACGCCTGCTCGACGCCGTGCCGCACCTCGGCCACGGCGTCGGCGCCGACCTGTCCATGCAGGGAGGCGCCGAGCCCGTCCTCGAGATCGACGACCTCGTCGTCGAGTTCCCCGGCAGGTTCGGCCAGCCCAGCTTCCGGGCGGTCGACCACGTCTCCCTGACAGTGCACCGCGGCGAGGTGCTGGGCCTGGTCGGCGAGTCCGGCTCCGGCAAGTCGACCGTGGGCCGTTGCGTCGTCGGGCTGCAGAAACCGACGAGCGGGACGGTTCGGCTGGGCGGCCAGGTGGTCTCCGGGCTGTCTGACCGCGAGCTGAAGCCGCTGCGCAGCCGGTTCGGCTTCGTCTTCCAGGACCCGGCCGCCTCGCTCAACCCGCAGATGACCATCGGTGACTGCGTCGCCGAGCCGCTGCGGGCCGAGGGCCGCCTCAGCCCGTCCGAGCAGCGCGCCCACGTACGGGAGCTGCTCGAGCGGGTCGAGCTGCCGACCTCGTATCAGGAACGCTTCCCGCACGAGCTGTCCGGCGGTCAACGTCAGCGGGTCAGCCTGGCCCGGTCTCTGGCGCTGCGCCCGGAGGTGCTCATCGCCGACGAACCGACCTCGGCTCTCGACGTGTCGGTGCAGGCGCGCGTCCTCGAGCTGTTCGCGGAGCTGCAGGAGGAGCTGGAGTTCGCGTGCATCTTCATCAGCCATGACCTGGCCGTCGTCGACATGCTCGCCAACCGGGTCGCCGTCATGCAGCGCGGCCGGATCGTCGAGATCGGCTCCAGGGCGCAGGTGCTCGGCTCGCCGCAGCAGGAGTACACCAAACAGCTCATCGCCGCGGTTCCGGTGCCTGACCCGATCGAGCAGCGGCGCCGTCGCGAGGAGCGGGGCAACCTGCTCACGGACATCAGCTGAAGTCCCATTCCGGTGTCACGACCAAGGTGCCGTGACACCGCGTCCGTGGCCACGGACCGTCTGTCACGCCTCTTCGAGCAGCTCCGCGAGCACGCCCGCCTGGTTGTGTTCCTCATCCTTGGCCGAGTAGACCAGCGTCACGACGTCGTGGTCGGCGACGATCTCGCGCAGGTGCGTGAGCGCCGCACTGCCGTCGAGCTCCTCGCGGTAGCGGCGCCGGAACTCCTCGTACTTCTCGGGCTCGTGCCCGAACCACTTGCGCAGCTCCGTCGTGGGGCCGGCCTCCTTGTGCCACTCGCCGACATGTGCCCGCTCCTTGGAGATGCCGCGCGGCCAGACCCGGTCGACGAGCACCCGGTAGCCGTCCTCAGGCGACGGGTCCTCGTAGACCCGTTTGATGTGCACCGTTGCCATGGACGTGTCCTTCCCTCTCCTTCGAGACTAGCTGCGGGTATGCCGTCCACCCGACGCGTCTCGCCGGTCCACTCCGCGGACAGTCGGGAAGCCTCGCGGATATCGCCGCGTTGAGGCTGGCATGAAGGTCGACATCTGGTCCGATATCGCCTGCCCGTGGTGCTTCATCGGCAAGCGCCGGTTCGACGCAGCTCTCGACGGGTTCGCCCACCGCGAGGACGTCGAGGTGACCTGGCACAGCTACCAGCTCGACCCGAGCCTGCCGGAGCGCTACGACGGCACCGGGCTCGAGTACCTGTCGAGCCGCAAGGGCATGGCACCCGAGCAGGTGCGCCGGATGTTCGGGCGCATCAGCGGGATCGCCGCCGACGAGGGGCTCGACTACGACTTCGACTCGCTCGTCGTCGCCAACAGCCTGCGCGCCCACGAGGTGCTGCACCTCGCTGCAGAACGTGGCCTCGCCGGTGACGTCGAAGAGGCGCTTCTGTCGGCGCACTTCGAGCATGGTGAGGACGTCGGCTCACTCGAGGTGCTGGTCCGCGTCGGTATCCGGGCGGGGCTCGACGGGAGCGCGGTCGAGCAGGCTCTGGCCGACGGGCGCTACCGTGCCGCAGTGCAGTCCGACATCCGCCGTGCGGGCAGCCTTGGTATCCAAGGCGTGCCGTTCTTCGTCCTCGACGACAAGTACGGTGTCTCGGGGGCTCAGCCGACCGAGGTCTTCAGCCAGGCGCTCGAGCAGGTCTGGCGTGAGTCGAACCCCCTCGTCACAGTGAGTCCTGCCGAGGCGCAAGATGACTCGGCTGCATGCGGCCCGGACGGCTGCACCATCTGAGGGGCGGGCGGCATACCCGAGAGCCACGAGGGGCAGGATGGAGCCATGCTCGTGCAGGATGACGTATGCCGTTGAGCCGAGCGGGACGGGCACGTGACCCGCGCACCCCCGTCCTCGTCGCGCTCATGCTCGCGATGGCACTCATCGCGATGGACACGACGATCGTGGCCACCGCGATCCCGCAGGTCGTCGGCGACCTCGGCGGCTTCTCGCTGGTCGGCTGGGTCTTCTCGATCTACCTGCTGGCCCAGACGGTGACGATCCCGATCTACGGGAAGTTCGCCGACGTCTACGGGCGCAAGCCCATCCTCGTCATCGGCTCGGTCATCTTCCTGGTCGGCTCGGTCCTGTCGGCGTTCTCGTGGAACATGCTCGCCCTGATCGTCTTCCGCGGGCTGCAGGGCTTCGGGGCAGGAGCCATCGGGGCGACCGTGCAGACCCTGGCCGGTGACCTGTACGACATCCGGGAACGAGGCCGGATCCAGGGCTACCTCTCGAGCGTCTGGGGCATCTCCGCGGTCATCGCCCCCACGCTCGGTGGGATCTTCGCCCAGTACGCGAGCTGGCGGTGGATCTTCCTCGTCAACGTGCCGATCGGGGCGATCGCGCTGACGTTCATCATCCGGCGGGTCCATGAGGACGTGGAACACCACGAGCACCGGATCGACTGGGCCGGCGCCATGCTGCTGTTCCTCGCAGCCGGGCTCGGCATGTTCGGGCTGCTGCAGGGCGGGACGAGCTGGCCCTGGTGGTCGGCGCCCAGCGTGACGATCTTCGTCGCCGCCGCACTCGCTGGAGTCGTGGCGGTCCTCGTCGAGCAGCGCGCCGCGGAGCCGATCATGCCGATGTGGCTGTGGACCAAGCGGGTCACGGCCGGCTCCTACGTCGCCACGATCCTGGCCGGGCTTGCCGTCATCGGACTGTCGACCTTCCTGCCCACCTGGGCTCAGGCGGTGGGTGGCCTCAGCCCGGTCGCGGCCGGTTTCGTCCTGGCGACGATGAGCATGAGCTGGCCGGTCGCGTCCGGCTTGTCGAGCCGGCTCTACCTGCGCATCGGCTTCCGGAACACCGCGATCGTCGGCGCGTTCTTCGCGATCCTCTCGGGCGTCGTGTTCGTGTCCATCCAGCAGGACTCCTCGATCTGGCTGGCCGTGCTCGGCAGCCTGCTCATGGGCGCCGGGATGGGCCTGATCACGACCCCGCTCATCGTCGGGCTCCAGTCGATGGTCACCTGGTCGCAACGCGGGGTCATCACCGGTGGGGCGATGTTCTCCCGGTACCTCGGGCAGAGCCTCGGCGCAGCGGTCTTCGGCGCCATCACGAACCTGGTCCTGCTCGCTCGCCCTCGAGTCGACTCCCCCGGACCTGCGCGGTGTCGTCCCCTCGACCGTCGACGAGGTGAGCCGGGCCCTGCTCGGCCACCCGTCCGCGGCCGCCGAAGAGTTCATGCGCTCGGCCCTGCACGCCTCGACGCACGCGGTGTTCGTCGGGCTGCTCGCGGCCGGGGTCGCATCGCTGCTCGTGCTGCTCGTCGTCCCGCGCCACTTCCCCACCGCCGACGACCCCTCGACAGGCCAGCTCACCTCGAAGGGCCGGCTCACCTCGAAGGGCCGGCTCCCCTCGAAGGGCCGGCTCCCCTCGAAGGGCCGGCTCCCGTCGAAGGGCCGGCGGACCGGGCCGGGCGCGACCCCGGCCGACGAGGACCGACCGCCTGCTGCCCCAGGCACCTGACGCGCGACGGCACCACCGCAGGACAGCCGGCACAGCGGCATAACGGACGAGTCCGGGTAACGTGCGGGCATGCCCGACCTCGAGATCTTCGACGACCCTGACATCGCGCGGGTGCTGTGCGTGGTGGCCCATCCGGACGACATGGAGTACGGCGCCTCGGCCGCGGTCGCTGAATGGACCTCCCGTGGCATCGAGGTCGCCTACCTGCTGCTCACCTCCGGCGAGGCGGGGATCCGCGACCGCGACCCCGCTCAGGTGGGGCCACTGCGCGCCGAGGAGCAGCGGCGCGCCTGCGCCAGGGTCGGTGTGCACGACCTGACGATCCTCGACCTGCCCGACGGCGTGCTCCAGCCCGACCTGGCCACCCGCAGACACGTGGCGCGCCGGATCCGGCAGGTCCGGCCCGATGCGATCCTCTGCACCACGTGGGAGCTCGACGTGCCGTGGGGCCTCAACCACGCCGACCACCGGGCAGCCGGGCTTGCCACCGCCGATGCGATCCGTGACGCCGACAACCCGTGGGTCTTCCGGGAGCTGCGGGAGCAGGACGGCCTCGAGCCGTGGTCGACCCGGTGGCTGCTGGTGACCGGTATGACCCCGACCCACGCGATAGAGCTGGGCGGCGACGCGGTCGAGAAGGCCGTCGCCTCGCTCGAGGCGCACGAGGCCTACCTCGCTGCCCTGCCCGGCCATCCCGAGCCACGAGAGCTGGTCACCGGGATCGTCACCGGCGGCGGCGAGGCTGCTGGGGTCGACCGGGCGCTCGGCGTGCGGGCGATCCGGATGGGCTGAGCCATGGCCCGACCTGGTTCGGGAGTCCCGGTCCCGGGTAGCCTGACGAGAACGTCTGACGCTCCGGAGGGTCCATGGCACGCATCGCCATCATCGGCGGCCACGGCAAGGTGGCCCTTCTCGCTGCGCCGATCCTAATCGCGGCTGGGCACGATGTCGTCTCGATCGTGCGCAATCCCGACCACGTCGCTGACGTCGAGCAGACGGGCGCACGGGCTCAGGTCGCCGACGTGGAGACGCTGGACGAGCACGCGACCGAGGACCTGGTGCGCGGCTTCGATGCCGTCGTGTGGTCGGCGGGCGCCGGCGGAGGCAGCCCCGAGCGGACCTATGCCGTCGACCGTGACGCGGCGATCCGGACCATCGACGCTGCCTCCAGGGCGGGTGCGCGCCGGTTCGTCATGGTGTCCTACTTCCGCGCCGGACCGGATCATGGTGTCGCAGAAGGCGATTCGCTATTCCCATATGCACAGGCCAAGGCCGACGCGGACGCTCATCTCGCGGCCGGCGACCTCGACTGGACGATCCTGCAGCCGAGCCTGCTGACGACGGAGCCCGGTAGCGGCAAGGTCGACGTCGGGCCCGACCAGCCCACCCGGCGCGTGTCACGGGCCAATGTCGCCGCTGCCATCGCGGTGGTGCTCGCTTCGCCGACGACCTACCGGCGGGTCTATGAGTTCAACGACGGGAGCACCCCGATCGCCGACGCTTTCACCGGGGCTGACGCGGACTGAGCGGTCCCCGTCCGAAGCCGTGCAGTCCGGATCTCGCGCCTCGCTGGGCGGGGCACGGCAGGCAACGACTTCGCCGCCGCGGTGCTCTTCCTGCTACACCGACGTGGGATCGTCGATCACTCCTGATCGAGCGCGCTGTGGTGGCAAGCGTGCGCTGGTGGACCGTGGTGGCGCGCCTCATCCCGTCGATGCCACGGTGGGCTCCGCGACATACCCTGCGGTATGACGTTCAGTGGACTTCCGCACGCCGCCGTCGACTTCTACGCAGCCCTCGAGAAGGACAACAGCCGAGCGTTCTGGCAGACCGAGCGGGAGACCTACGAGCGTGACGTGCGCGGACCCATGACGGCCCTGCTCGACCTGCTCGAGGACGAGTTCGGCCCGGGCAAGGTGTTCCGCCCGAACCGCAACCTGCGCTTCTCCCGGGACAAGACTCCGTACAAGACAAGCCAGGGGATCTTCGTCGGCGCCGGCTCCTACACGGGGTGGTACGCCGAGGTGTCCGCCGACGGCTTCCGCCTCGGCGGCGGCTTCTACCACCCCGATGCCCCGGCCCTCGCGGCCTACCGACGGGCTGTCGACAGCCCGGACGGTGCCGCGCTCGCCGAGATCGTCGAGGCGCTTCGGACGGATGACTGGGAGGTCGGCGGCGACCGTCTGCGCACGGCACCCCGCGGCTGGAGCCGCGACCATCCGAGGATCGACCTGCTCCGGCACCGGTCGCTTACCGCGATGCGGTCCGTCGATGACCCTGACATCGTCACCACGCCTGCCCTCGCGGAGCACGTGCGTTCGTCGTGGCGCCAGGTGCGACCCCTCGTCGAGTGGGTCGCCGCGGCGGTGCGCGTGGCAAGCGCCGGATGACCGTGTCCCTCGGGGTGCACGCGTGGCTGGACCGGGAGCGCTGTGGCCTGCGGAAGGACGGAGGGCGGCAGGACGTTGCAGCAGCATGGAGAAGATCGGGTTCCTCTCGTTCGGCACTGGACGCCCTCACCGCACTCGGCCACACGCAGCGCCTCCGACGCACTGCTCCACTCTCGATCTCTCCTTCACGCCTCTGGCCTCCAGCTCGTCTTTGGTCTGACAAGCCGGAACATAGAGGCAGGCGGGTCGAGAGTGGGGCCAAATCAAGCCATCACAACGGCCCTAACTGGGGCCACTTGAGGCTGTCACAACCACCCGCAGGCTCTTGGGCAGCAGCAGCCGCCCCGAGACCTCGCCGGAGACCTGCGCTCAGGGCACCACTGCGCAGTCCTTCGCGGCCTTCGCCAGGCGAGCGTCCAGCGTGAGCAGCTGGCAGCCAGCCGCGCGAGCGAGCACCACGTACATGGCGTCGTACGCAGTGAGGTTGTGGCGAAGCGCGTGCACGGCAGGAAGCAGCGACATCATCGCTACTTGCTCGATTCCCAGGATCTCGAACTCGCTGAATGCCCTCAACGCCTGCGGCTCGGTCACGTGGCCACCCAGGGACCAGCCGCGGATGACCGACGCCACCTCGGCGGTGAGATGCTGAGGCGCAAGCAGTTCATGGTCGCCGAGCAAAGCGGCCGCGGCAGCACCCCGCGCTGTCCCGAGGAGAGTCTCCGCAACCGTCGACGCGTCGACAACCAGAGTCATCGACGCGGTCGCTGCTCGGCGAGTACATCCTCGGCCGGCGGAAGGTCCGCGATCCCCCGGCGAGCAATCCGTTCCATGAGCTCGGCTCGGCTCGGGCGAGTGGCTATCCGTTCGAGTTCTCTGAGGAGGTAGTCGCTGAGTGAGCGGCCCTCGAGTGCCGCCTTTGCCTTGAGCGCGCGGCTCGTCGCCTCAGGCACGTTGCGGACCTGGATCGTCGTCATGCATAGAGCATACGCGTCATGCAACTTGCATGGCAGCCGTACATATCAGCCATCGCTAGGATGCCGCGTACAAGGGTGCTCTTGCCGGAACCGCAGTATCCGGACACCCCGATGACGACGGGTCGGCCGCATTCCTTGCGACGACGCGCAATCAACGCTGTCACCCGATGGACATCAGAGACCGGCTCTGCCGCGACGTCTGTTACGCGACCTCAAGCGGCGTGATCGCGGCAATCTTGTCCCGCAGCGCACGACGCTCGAGCCGCAACTCGTAGTTCGACTGAAGGTTCATCCAGAGCTCTTCGGACGTCCCGAAGTACCGCGCCAGACGGATCGCCGTGTCAGCGGTTATGCCCCGCTTGCCGTGGACGATCTCGTTGATCCGCCGCGGCGGCACGCCGATCGCCACAGCGAGCTTGTTCTGCGTCAGCCCGAACCCCTCGATGAATTCCTCCATCAGGACCTCTCCCGGGACCTGATCATGAGGCAAACATATAACGCAACGCGTCAATAACGCTAGACGTTAAACCTGAACTCGACCGCGTTCCGTAACGGAACAACGCTTTGACATTCTCCAGAGCGACTGCCCCGGCAGGATCGAACTGCCGCCGTCAGCCGAGCGCGAGCGTCTCCACCGGCTGGCCGGTGATCTCTGCGATCAGATCGAAATCCTTGTCGACCGCGAGGACCGTCAGGCCGGCCTTCTCCGCGGTCGCAGCGATGAGGAGGTCCGGGATGGACGGCGCGCGATGCTGCCCACGATCGGCGAGGAGCATCTGAACCTCCCATGCGCGGTCCTCCATCGCAGGCGTCAGGCGCTCGATCGGCATGAGCAACAGCGGCGGGAGTCCGAACGCCTCGCGGCCCGCCTCGCCCGAGCGCGCGGAGAACCCGAGCTCAAGTCTTGTCACGGTCGAGAGATGCACCAAGCCTCGCTCGATGCGCACGTTCCACTCCGCGATGTCCACAGCCTGGCCCGCCTGCATCCGCACGTAAGCCGACCTGTCGACGAGCCAGTTCGTCACTGCCACGCAGCATCCATCACATCAGCGTCGGCAAGGTCCCCGAACACGCCCGCCGAACGATTCCAGTCGTCTGCCGTGATCGTCACGGCAACGGGGGCGGATGCTTCCTTCTCGAGGCGACGGCGCAGGAACTCGTTGCGGGACAGGCCCAGCGCAGCCGCCTCCGCATCGATGCGCTCGACGGCAATGTCACTGAGCCCACGAATCAACACGTTCGTCATGACCATCCCTCCACCTAGTGTGATATCATGATAGCACGAGAGAGTCCGAGTCGGTCAACCTCCAGGGAAGGTCCGTCGCCGCCACGATCAGTGACATCGAGCGCCAGATCATCGCGGCGGACCGTCAGATGGATGCCATCGGTCATGCAGTCTGCAACGGCGCGATGGAGTCGATCCGGTCTCGCAGCGCACGACGCTCGAGCCGCAACTCGTAGTTCGACTGAAGGTTCATCCAGAGCTCTTCGGACGTCCCGAAGTACCGCGCCAGACGGATCGCCGTGTCAGCGGTTATGCCCCGCTTGCCGTGGACGATCTCGTTGATCCGCCGCGGCGGCACGCCGATCGCCACAGCGAGCTTGTTCTGCGTCAGCCCGAACCTCTCGATGAATTCCTTCATCAGGACCTCTCCCGGGTGGATCGGCTCGATGAGATCGCTCTCAGTGGTAGTCGACGAGTTCGACATCTTCCGCACCTCCATCTCTCCAGACGCAGCAGCGACGCCACTGCGCATTCACGCGGATGCTGTGCTGACCACGACGGTCGCCGACCAACCGTTCCAGCCGATTCCCCGGAGGAATCCGGAGATCCTCCACGTCCTTGTCCGCATGGATCAGCTCAAGCTTCCGCAGGGTCGTCCGCTGCGCCGTTCGATCGACACGCTTGACGTACTGCTCGTGCCAGATGAGTTCGGTGTCCTTGCTCCCGAACGACCTGATCACGAGGCAAATATAACGCAACGCGTCAATAACGCTAGACGTTAAACCTGAACTCGACCACGTCACCGTCGGCCATGACGTAGTCCTTGCCCTCCATCCGCACCCGGCCCGCCGCCTTGGCCGCCGCCATCGACCCGGCTTCGACAAGGTCGTCGAACGAGACGACCTCGGCCTTGATGAAGCCGCGCTGGAAGTCCGTGTGGATGACGCCCGCCGCCTGCGGTGCGGTCCACCCCTGCTTGATCGTCCAGGCCCTGGCCTCCTTCGGGCCTGCGGTGAGATAGGTCTGCAGCCCCAAGGTGTGAAACCCCTTGCGCGCCAGCTGATCCAGCCCGGACTCCGCGGCACCGAAGCCCTGCAGCATCTCGAGCGCCTCGTCCGGCGCCATGTCCCTGAGGTCCATCTCGAGCTTGGCGTTGAGGCACACCGCATCGGCCGGCGCGACTGACTCGACGAGCTCCTGCTTGAGCGCCTCGTCGGTCAGCTGGGCCTCGTCGAGGTTGAACACGTAGATGAACGGTTTCGTCGTGAGCAGACCCAGCCCCGTCGCGACCTGCAGATCGAGCCCGGCAGCCGGCCCAGCGGCATACAGCGTCTGCCCGTCCTCGAGCACCCGCTGCGCGGCGAGCGCCGTGTCCAGTACCGCTTTGTCGGTCTTCTTCGCCCTGACCTCCTTCTCGAGGCGAGGCACCGCCTTCTCGAGCGTCTGCAGGTCGGCCAGGCACAGCTCCGTCTCGATGACCTCCATGTCGGAGCGCGGGTCGACCTTGCCGTCGACGTGCACGACGTCGTCGTCCTCGAACGCGCGCACCACCTGGCAGATCGCATCTGACTCGCGGATGTTGGCTAGGAACTTGTTGCCCAGCCCCTCCCCCTCGCTCGCACCGCGGACCAGACCGGCGATGTCGACGAAGCTCACCGTCGCAGGCACGATCCGCTCGCTCTTGAACAGGTCGGCAAGCGTGCCGAGCCGTTCGTCGGGCAGCGCGACGACGCCGATGTTCGGCTCGATCGTCGCGAAGGGGTAGTTCGCCGCGAGGACCTGGTTCTTGGTCAGCGCGTTGAAGAGCGTTGACTTGCCGACGTTCGGGAGACCGACGATTCCGATGGTGAGTGCCACAAGACGGAGAGTCTAGTTGGCGCGTGGCGGGCGCCCGACCAGCCTGTATGCCGCTCAGCTGGCTCCCGCGGTCAGGCTGGCCGGGGCGCCGGCTCGGCCGCCGAGTCATGTCGCACCTGGGCACGGTGACCGGTCATGTCGCCAGTCATGTCGCACGGCCGGCCATCTCCAGCGCTCAGCTCGAGGTCATGCCGCGACATGACCCGCGACTTGACGCCCTGTCATGGCTCAGGACCGCGCCGGTCTCGACTGGGAACGGACACTGCACAGCTGGCGCGACTGCGCGACGAGGTTGCCGGCCGAGTCCCAGATCGTCGCGTCCTCCTCCATGAGGTCGCCGGTCGTGGTGTCGCTCGACAGGACGACCCGCAGCCAGCCGGGTGCGGGACGACGACGGATGTGGCCGGTGAACTCGAGAGTCGGCGCCCAGCCGTAGATGCCGAGGTCGAAAGCCACCGGAGGAAAGGCGTCGAGTGCCCACATGAGCATCGTCGTGTCCGGCTCGCGGCCGTCCTTGAGCCGGAGCCAGCCCCGCATGAGACCGCGCATCGACGGCTTGCCCATGGCCCATCCGGCGGTATCAGGGTCTAGGCGCAGGTCGAGCCGGTCGAGGAAGGGGCTCTGGCTGAGGAAGTCGGGTGGGGCGGCGTCGGAGGGGACGCACCGATCTGGTGGCGGCAGGTCGGGAGGGCTGGCCTGCCGAGCCGTGTCGATGGTGTCGTGGTTGCCCAGCGAGGCGAGGGCCCGCATCCGCTCGACCGGCGTGCCGTCAGTGCCGGGCTGCCACACGCTGATCTGGCCGGTCGAGAGCCGGCGCCCGCAGCGGAGCGTCTCGGTCTCGACGGTGCACGGCCCGCCGAGGGATGCTGTCATGAAGTACGCGGAGAGCACGACCGGGTCGACGTGGCGGTTCGTCTCGGCGGGGTCCTCGGCGAGGTGCCTGCCCAGCGCGGTCAGCCCGAGCGCCATGGCAACGCCCCCGTTGATCGCGTTGCCGATCGTCCAGCCGTCGTGGAAGGCGCCGCTCCACCGTCCGGGGGACTCGGGACGTAGCTGCATGGCCGCATCGAACTCGTGCACGGGTCATCTCTAGCAGACACTGTCGGTGCCGGCTGACAGGGTGACGGGCATGGACACGGTCACACTTCTCACAGGCCTGCTCGTCGGCGTCATCCTCGGTGCGGTGCTGGCGTGGTCGTGGGTGCGCGCCGGGCTGCTCGCGCGAGCCGTGAGTGCCGAGTCGGAGCGCGACGTGCTCCGCAGCCGGGTCGAGCATCTCGAGACGACGCGGGAGGACGACGAGGCAACGCGGCTCCTCCTCGCGCCGCTGCGCGAGACGATCGGCCGGGTCGAGCGCCAGGTGGGGGCGTTGGAGCGTGACCGCGTGCATCAGTTCGGTGAGCTCAGTGAGCGGCTGGGTGCCGTCGGTGTCTCGACGGAGTCGCTCCGGTCCGAGACCGCCTCGCTGGCGAGCGCGCTCAATGCGTCGTCGGTCCGCGGCGCGTGGGGAGAGCTGCAGCTGCGGCGGGTCCTCGATCTGTCCGGGCTGCTGGTGCACTGCGACTTCGACGAGCAGGTGTCAGCGGTGAGCCGGCACGGTGCGGCCGTGCGGCCCGACGTCGTGATCAACCTGCCCGGCGGACGCCACGTCGTCGTCGACAGCAAGGCGCCGATGACCCACTTCCTGCAGGCCCAGGGCGACGGGGTCGGGGAGGCGGAGCGCAACAGCCTGCTCAAGGCGCACGCCGCGGCGCTGCGTCGACACGTCGAGTCGCTCGCCGGCAAGGGGTACTGGACCGCGTTCGACCGCTCCCCGGAGCTTGTCGTCTGCTTCGTCCCGGGTGAGGCGGTGCTCGGCGCCGCATTGGCCGGTGATCCCGGCCTCTACGAGCACGCCCTGTCCCGCAAGGTGGTCCTCGCCTCGCCCGGCACGCTCTTCGCCGTGCTGCGCACCATCGGGGCGATCTGGCAGCAGCAGGCGCTGGAGCAGAACGCCCGAGAGCTGCTGCGCCTCGGGCACGACCTGCACGCTCGGCTCACGACGCTCGGCAAGCACGTCGTGGGGATGGGGCAGAGCCTCGCAAAGTCGGTCGAGCAGTACAACCAGTTCGTCGGCACTCTCGAGTCGAGGGTCATGGTCACGGCACGTCGGATGCGAGAGCTCGACCTCGTCTCGCAGGACGCACCCGGCCTGGAGCCGATCACGGCCGGGCCTCGCTTGCTCAGCGCCCACGAGCTCGTCGGCGAGACCGGGTGCGCAGCCGCAACCAGTGATGCGCGAGACGACGCCTTCCTCAGCGAGCAGACAAGGCATGCGGACGATCCGCAGGAGGCCACGAGGAGCGCCTGACCTGCCCTTCTCCGGAGCACCTGCCACGATGGTTCCCGTGCCCGAGCACGTGACACCCCTGCCCAGCGGCGACATCCGTGGCAGCGCGCGGACGGTGCCTTCCGCGACCCAGCGCGCCGAGCGCGGGATTGCCCTGCTCGCTCCGGCCGTGCGCGGTGTCGTCCTCGTCCAGATCATCCTCGCTGCGATGGCCAATGTGCGGGTATCAGCGCACCCCATCGGCTACGTGGCTCTCACCGTGGCGGTTGTCGCCGTCTCGGTCCTGGCCATGCTCCAGTGCCTCGCCCTGCGGTCGGTGCGCCGTGGAGCCTGGCACGTGCCAGACCTCGCCCTGGCCTGGCTGGCCCTCCCTGCGATGAACCTGCTCATGCCCGGTCACGTCGTCGGGGACTGGGGCTCCTGGGCGACCGGGTACGCAATCAACGTGGCCGCCCTGTCGGCGTCGTGGCTGCCGCCCACCGTCGTCGTGAGCACCTCGCTGGGGCTCGCTGCCTGGTGCTTCACGTGGAAGCTGGCATCCGGCGAGGGCTCTTGGCCAAGCCTGCTCACCGACTCCTTGACCATCCCCGGCTACGCCATCGTCGTGGCGCTGCTCCTCCACTATCTTCGTGGCCTCGCCGCCGACGTGGACCAGGCTCGCGAGGACGCGGTCGCAGCGACTCGGGCGCTCGAGCTGCAGCGATACCAGCTCACGGTCCACGACGCGACCAGTGTGCTGCGGCTGCTCTCCGACGAGGAGACTCCGGTAGAAGTCCTGCCCGGCCTGAGACGTCAGGCCGACCTCGAGGCGAGGCGCCTGCGGACCTACCTCGGCGAACCGGCGCCGCGCCCTACCGATGACGGTCAGCGAACGGTCGGGACCATGGTGGCAGCCGCCGTGCAAGGGTTCGAAGACCTGCCACTGGAGCTGGCCATCGAGCTCGGCGCTCAGGTCCCGCTTCCGGACCAGGTCTGGGCGGCGACCGGCGGGGCCGTGACCACCGTGCTGCACAACGTCCGTCTCCACGCCGAGGCCAGACAGGTGGTGGTGCACGCCGATACCGACGGGTCCACGTGGGAGGTCGTCGTCTCCGACGACGGCGTCGGGTTCGACCAGGACCGGCAACCCCTCGGCTTCGGGCTGAACACCCAGGTCCGAGAGGTCCTCAGCGGCCTCGACGTCCGGACTCGGATCGAGTCCGCGCCGGGGCGAGGGACGACGGTCACCATGGTGGGCCGGCTGACGACACCGGCACCGGAGCAGACGACCGAGCCGCAGCGTGGCGGGACCCACCGCCGTGGCTGAGACGAGCGACCACGGCGAGGGAGCCGGCCCACCCCGAGTCGTCGTGATCGACGACAGCACCGTGATCCGAGGCGGTTTCGCCACCGTTCACCCCGGTCTCGACGTCATCGCCACGTATGCCGCCGTCGAGGACTTCGAGGCTCATCCGGTCGCTTGCGACGTCGTCGTCCTCGACCTGCTACTGCGGCGTCCTGAGCCGCAGGCTCCATCGTCGGCCAAGCAGGGCCGGGCAGCGATTCGCACCGTGCGTGACCTCGGCTATCGGATCTGCATCTACACCGACGAACGGCGCTCCCTGGTCCTTGCTCTCTGTCTGAGGGCAGGCGCCGACGGCGTCGTGCACAAGTCCGACCCGCCAGAGGTCGCCGTCCAGGCCGTGCGCGACATCCGGCAGGGTCAGGTCGTCGTCACCCAATCCCTGGTCGGGCTCACCGAGCTGCTCGACCGGCGTGGCGCCACACTCGAGCTCAGCCCACGGCAGCGGCAGGTCATCTCGGCGCGTGCCCGCGGGCGGCACTGGAAGGACCTCGCCGCGACGCTGTACATCACCGAGGGCGTGGCCCGGGAGCACTATCAGGCCGCCTGTGTGAAACTGCGCCACTACCTACGTGACACGAGCCCGGGCGACATCGAGCGGGCCGTCGGCATCGGGCCCGGGGACCTCTTCGACGACGAGTGACCCCCCATTATCGGGGGTTACGCCGCCCACCCTGCTCTTGGCACCGTGGTACCAAGCCGATCCGCGCAGAGTGGACCTGGGGAGAGGATGGGTTCGGATGGGGCGCCGCGAGCTCATCCGACGTGGCCAGTCTGTGGCCGTCGCAACAGCTATGGCGGCCACAGGCACCATGGTGATGACCGCTCCGCCGGCGCAGGCAGTGACCTGCCGCGCCTTCACGGTCATCATGGTCCGCGGCACGGACGACGGAGGCAGCAAGGGAACGATGGGGACCCAGCTGCCCACCGCGCTCGGTGCGTTCGCCGCCAGGAAGGGCTGGAACAAGGTCACCAGCGAGTACGTCACCTACCCGGCAACCGGGGACGTGCGCTACTTCCTGGACTCGATGCCAAGAGGTCGGGCCGCTCTCAAGGCGAAGATCAACACCTACATCGCCTCCTGTCCGTCGACCAAGATCGCCCTGCTCGGCTACTCACAAGGCGCCCACATAGTCGGTGACGTCGTCGTCGGGATGTCGGCCGGCCGGCGGGGGCACCTGCAGGGTGTGGGGCTCATCGGCGACCCGATGATGAACCCGCGTCTGACTGGCAGCGTGACCGGCGATCGCAGCCGCGGGGGGATGTTCGGCCAGCGCGCGTCGTGGCCGAGCGGGGTCTTCGTCTACGACGTGTGCAACAAGGGGGATCGCGTCTGCGCCTCCCACCGCCTCGTCGACTCGCTCGGGTACGTGGGCGGGGCAGCGAAGCAGCACACCGGCTACACCGGGTCGACCTACTCGCCGATCGGGGGCTTCTCCGGGGCGTGGCTCATCGGCTACCACGTCGCAAACCGCGCCTGACTCGAGCATGGCATGAGGGGGATGCTCGGGCCCGGGGTGGGCCAGGGCCGGACAACACCGGTCCTGGCCCGCCAACCCCGGTCCCAGGAGGGGCCTGGGTCGTCGTCACACGCCGGCGCCGGCACACACCTCAGTGCAGGGAGCCGACGTCCTCGAACGCGGCATCATGACGGACCTTCCCCGGCTGGTGGCCGGACGCCTGCTTGATGTCGCGGCGCAGCTCCTTGGGCAGGGCGAACAGGAGCGACTCCTCGGCGGCCACGACCGGCTCGACGGCGTCGAAACCACGGTCGGCCAGCCATTCGAGCACGTCCCGGACGAGGACCTCGGGGACGCTCGCACCCGAGGTGACGCCGACCGTGCAGACGCCCTCGAGCCATGCTTCGTCGATCTCGTCGGCGTAGTCGACGAGATGCCCGGCCCCGGCCCCGTGCTCGAGTGCGACCTCGACGAGACGGACCGAGTTCGAGGAGTTGCGCGAGCCGACGACGATCATGAGGTCGGTGTCCTCGGCCATCTGCTTGACGGCTCCCTGACGGTTCTGCGTCGCGTAGCAGATGTCGTCGGAGGGCGGGCTCTGCAGCGCCGGGAACCGCTCCTTGAGCCGTCTGACGATCGCCATCGTCTCGTCTACCGAGAGGGTCGTCTGGGACAGCCAGACGACCTTCTCCGGATCCCGGACCGTGACCGTGTCGACGTCGTCGGGCCCGCCGACGAGCTGGATGTGCTCGGGTGCCTCGCCGGCGGTGCCGACGACCTCCTCGTGTCCCTCGTGTCCGACGAGCAGGATGTCGTAGTCCGAGTCGGCATAGCGGAGCGCCTCGCGATGCACCTTGGTGACGAGCGGGCAGGTGGCGTCGATCGTCTTGAGGTGGCGGGCTCGGGCCTCCTCGTGGACGACGGGAGCCACCCCGTGAGCCGAGAAGATGACCGTCGCGCCCTCGGGGACCTCGTCGGTCTCGTCGACGAAGATCGCTCCGCGCTTCTCCAGCGTGGTGACGACGTGCTTGTTGTGCACGATCTGCTTGCGCACGTAGACCGGCGGGCCATAGAGCTCGAGTGCCTTCTCGACCGTGACGACGGCCCGGTCGACGCCGGCGCAGTAGCCGCGTGGGGCGGCGAGCAGGACCTTCTTCTCGGGCTCAGGCATGCGTCCATCGTACGTGCGTGGCGCGGACGACCTGGGCGGGCCTCGGCCCGCGCTCGCCGCCCCGGCCCGCGCTCCAGCTCCCAGCGAGCGCTCGCCGCCCCGGCCCGCGCTCGCCGCCCCGGCCCGCGCTCGCCGGCCCGGCGCGACACGCTGTCTGCCCCGGCACCTATCGTTGCTCGCGTGAGCGTGACGAACCCACTGCCGGAGAAGGCGGCCGACACGACCCCGGAGCAACCGTGGCCGGTTCGCGTGCTCAGCCTGAAGATCTCCGACTACGTCGACCGGATGAGCCAGCTCTGGGTCGAGGGGCAGGTCGTCCAGCTCAACTCACGGGGGGCGACGGCGTTCCTCACCTTGCGCGATCCCGACGTCGACATGTCGCTGTCCGTCTCGGTCTCGGTGAACGCCGTCAACGCGATGCCGGTCCCCCTCAGCCAGGGGGCCCGGGTCGTCCTGCAGGCCAAGCCGACCTTCTGGACCAAGCGCGGCACCCTCCAGCTCGAGGCCCGTCAGATCCGGCCCGTCGGCATCGGCGACCTGCTGGCCCGTATCGAGATCCTCAAGCGGACCCTGGCCGCCGAGGGGCTCTTCGCCCGCGAGCGCAAGCGGCCGATCCCCTTCCTACCGGGCCTGGTCGGGCTCATCACCGGCCGCAGCTCGGCCGCCGAGCGCGACGTCGTCGAGAACGCCCGCCGCCGGTGGCCCGCGGTCCGTTTCGAGATCCGCGAGGTGGCGGTTCAAGGCACGAGCGCCGTGACCGAGGTCGTCACAGCGCTGCGTGAGCTCGACGCCGACCGGGCCGTCGACGTCATCGTCATCGCGCGCGGCGGCGGCGCCCTGGAAGAGCTCCTGCCCTTCTCGAACGAGGCGATGGTCCGCGCCGTGGCGCAGACCCGCACCCCCGTCATCAGCGCCATCGGGCACGAGGTGGACCAGCCGCTGCTCGACCTCGTGGCGGACTGGCGTGCCTCCACCCCGACGGATGCCGGCAAGCGGCTCGTTCCCGACGCGGCACAGGAGCACGCGACCATCGCGGCCGGTCGAGCGCGGATGCGACAGTCACTGGCGCGACGCGTCGACGAGGAGCGCCGGTCCGTCCGGACGGTGACCAGCCGCCCCGTCATGGCCGATCCGGTCGCCCTCGTGCGACTGCGCCGCGCCGAGATCGAGGCGCTCTGCGCGCGTGCCGACGCCCGCATCCAGGCACGTTTGCACCGCGCCGCCGACCAGACCATGCACCTGCTGCGCCAGGTCACCGCGCTCTCCCCCCAGTCGACGCTCGAGCGCGGGTATGCCGTCGTCCAGCACCAGGACGGCCGCATCGTCATGGACCAGGCCGACATCGCCGTCGAGGAGCTCTTGCGAGTGAGAGTCGCCCGAGGCGACTTCGGCGTCCGGCCAGTCGCGGAGATGACCGCCGGCAACGACGAGCAGCATCCGAATGTCCATAGCCGGGCCCGCGGCACGGCCCCAGACGCATCCACCCCCGCACGCAACCGACGCAAGCGGCCGACCGCCGGCCGCGGAACAGGGTGACCCCCATGACCGACACGTCCGCCTTCCCCGACATCGCGGGCCTGCGCTACGAGCAGGCCCGCGAGGAGCTGATCGCCGTCGTGGCCAAGCTCGAGGCCGGCCAAGCCCCACTCGAGGACTCGATGCAGCTGTGGCGCCGAGGCGAGGCTCTGGCCGCGCACTGCCAACAGTGGCTCGACGGGGCGCAGGCCGAGATCGAGCGGGCCACCCGCCCCGCGCCGGCAGAGGCCCTAGGCGCCGCCGGTCCCGCTGAGCCTGCCGGCACTGCACGAACCGACAGCGAGCTACGCGCCGACGACGCCGTCTTCGACGAGTGAGGACTCGAGGCGCGTTCCACGCTCCCGACCACGGTGCTCCCGACCGCGGGCCGGGATGGTCAGCCGGCGGGCTCGACCCGCTCGAGGGCGGCCAGGAAGGTCCGCAGCTCAGCTTCGGACCCGGTCGTCGTCGCGGTGATCGTCAGGCCGGTCGCACCGGACCCGTTCAGGGCGTAGGCAAACTCGTCGTGGTCCCCGATGACGTAGCGCGCCCAGGTGCGTGACCCGATCTGCACCTCACCGGATCGCGTCCCGTCGTTGACCGACCGGGACAACCATCCCGGGGTCACGTCGACAGCCTCCTTGAGCGCGACGTGTGCATCGTCCGGCGTCGACCACACCGTCGTGAAGGTGCGCACCTTGTCGGTCATCGGCGAGTCGCTGGCCACCGTCGGCACCCAGTCTGCGCCGAGCCCCGTCGGCAGCTCGACCGGCCAACCGGTCTGCTCGGCGACATACGCCCCCTTCCCCGCCGCGTCGACCGCCGGCCGGTCGACATGGCTGACCCGCGGGACGATCGCGATGAGGGCCGCCACGATGACCCCGAGAACGAGCATCGAGCGCACCATGTTGGGCAGGGAGCCCATCGAGTAGGCGCTGCGTTGCGGTTGCGGAGTGCTCACCGGGCCATCCTCCCCGACGCCGCGAAGGAGACCAAACCGTCCTGCGGCACACCGCTAGAGTTGGTGCGACCCGCCGCCGCACCGACAGGACTCGAAGATGAGAGCCAGCACTCCCGATCGCAACCTCGCCCTCGAGCTCGTCCGGGTCACGGAGGCGGCAGCCATGGCCGGCGGCCGCTGGGTCGGACGCGGCGAGAAGAACAAGGCCGACGGCGCCGCGGTGGAGGCGATGCGGGCGATGATCTCCACGGTGAGCATGAACGGCATCGTCGTCATCGGCGAGGGCGAGAAGGACAACGCCCCGATGCTCTTCAACGGCGAGCACGTCGGCGACGGCACCGGACTCGAGTACGACGTCGCGGTCGACCCCATCGACGGCACGACCCTGACGGCCAAGGGCATGCCCAACGCCGTCTCCGTCATGGCCGTCGCCGTCCGAGGCGCCATGTACGACCCGTCGGCCGTCTTCTACATGGACAAGCTCGCGACCGGCCCCGAGGCTGCCGAGGTCGTCGACATCCGGCTGCCCGTGGCGGAGAACATCCGGCGCATCGCCAAGGCCAAGCGCGAGACGGCCGCCGACGTCACCGTCGTCATCCTCGACCGGCCTCGGCACGAGCACCTGGCCAACGAGGTGCGCGATAGCGGCGCCCGGATCCGCTACATCACCGACGGCGATGTCGCGGGCGCCGTCATGGCGGCCCGCCCCAACACCGGCGTCGACCTGCTCCTCGGCGTCGGCGGCACTCCCGAGGGCATCATTGCCGCCTGCGCCATCAAGTGCGTCGGGGGGGTCATCCAGGGCAAGCTCTGGCCCAAGGACGACGAGGAGCGCCAGAAGGCCCTCGACGCCGGGCACGATCTCGACCGCGTGCTTTCGACGGACGACCTCGTCAAGGGCGACTGCTACTTTGTGGCGACCGGGATCACGGACGGCGAGCTGCTTCGCGGAGTGCGATACGGCAGCAACTCCGCCCGCACCCACTCGCTCGTCATGCGCTCGCGTAGCGGCACGATCCGCACGATCGAGAGCGAGCACAACTTCAGTCGACCCGGGTGGTTCGGTTCCCCCGACATGATCGAGGAGTGAGAGTGCGGACGCTCGCTGTCGGCGAGGCACTCATCGACGAGGTGACGAGCCCTGGTGGGGCCGTCGCGGAGCACGTCGGCGGCAGCCCGGCAAACGTCGCCTTCGGTCTCGCCGCGCTCGGCCACGACGTCGAGCTTGCGACGTGGCTCGGCGTGGACGCCCACGGCGCCCGCATCGAGCAGGTATGCCGCTCACGGGGCGTCGCGCTGACTCCCGGCTCGCACGGGGCTGCGTCCACCCCGGTCGCCCACGCCCTGCTTGACGAGCGCGGGTCCGCGACCTACACGTTCGACCTCGAGTGGGCACCCGAGACCTTCCCGGCTCCGGGGTCGCACGGACACGTCCACACCGGCAGCATCGGCGCCGTCCTGCAGCCCGGGGCCTTGGCCGTGCGACAGTTTCTCGCGCTCGCACACCAGGCTGGTGCGACTGTCTCGTACGACCCCAACCTCCGGCCAGCGCTGATGACGCTGGAGGAAGCCCGGGCAGCCGTCGCCGCCGCACTCGCCCTTGCCGACGTGGTCAAAGCGAGCGACGAGGACCTTGCCTGGCTCTCGCCCGGCTCGAGCGTGGAGCAGGTCGCCAAGGAATGGGCCGCCCTCGGGCCGGCGATCGTCGTCGTCACCCTCGGTGCGGCCGGCGCCTTCGTCCGCTGCAGCGTGTCGGGCGAGATGACCCGACTCCCGGCGGCTGCGGTGCACCTCGTCGACACGGTGGGGGCGGGCGACTCATTCATGGCGGGCTTGATCTCGGGGCTGATCGATGCCGACCTGCTGGGGTCTCGCGAGGCCCGGGAGCGGCTGCGCGGGGCCACGCTGGACGAGGTCGTCCCGGCCGTCGAGCGGGCACTCAAGACGGCAGCGTTGACCGTGGCCCGGGCGGGTGCCTATGCCCCCGGCCGCAACGATCTGGACGGATGAGGAGCCCGGGCAGGGACATCCGCGACGGCTACCGCGCCGTAAGCGAGTATTTTTGGATGTGATCGCCACTCTGGTCTGTCTGACGGGGGAACACATTCGACCAACGAGACGGCGCGCACCACCCGGATCGTTGCTGACCCGTGAAGGGAAAGCCGTGACTGACGACGACAGGGTCCCCGATGGCCAGACCGGGCCACCTGAGCGGGGCGTCCCGCAGAGCCGCGCGGCGCACCGGGCGGCCGAGGCACGCATCGCCCGCGTCCGGCGGCGCAGGAGTGCCGCAGCGACCAGCCTGGCCGTCATGGTCGCTGTCGTCGCGGGCTTCCTGACGTGGAGCAACTCGGACGCGGCACCTGGCTCCCTCTCCGCCCCACCAGCGAAGGTGGCAGCGGCCCCGGTCAAGACCTGCCCGACGCACACCTCGGTCACCGTGTGGGCCTCGTCCGCCATGGAGGCGGCGGCCACCGACCTCACCCGTGCCTACGCAGCCACCGCGGACGCACCCTGCGTGAACTTCGTGGTCACGGCGCACAACCCGGTCGAGTCCATCCTCGGGCTCGGTAAGACCCAACCGAACCGTCCCGACGCCTGGATCCCCGACTCTCCTCGCTGGGTCGACCGGGTCAACGCCGCGGCCGGCATCGATGCCACGCACACACCACCGTTTGCCCGCAGCCCACTCGTCATAGCGATGTCCCCGCAGGGCGCGGCGTCGCTGCCCGGCACGCCCCAGTGGTCGGAGCTCGTGTCTGGCGCGGTGCCGACGCGCTTCAGCGACCCGCGCTCCACAACGGCCGGCATGCTCGCCCTCACGGCGGCGCTGCCGACCCTGGATGGCGCCTCGGGGGCGGCCACGATCAAGAGGCTGGCCCGGACGACGGCCCCCTCGACAGAAGACCTCTTCGCGGCGTTCAGGGCGAGGCCGACCGAGTCGGCGGCATTCCCGGTATCCGAGGCGGCCCTGCTCGCCTACGACAAGGCCCACCCTGATCAGCCGATGGTCCCGGTGGTGCCGACCGAGGGGACCCCGCCGTTCGAGTACTCCCTGGTCAACGTCACGACCGATCGGTCCCGGTCGGCCGCCGTCGAGTCGCTGCGCCGCTACCTCTTCACGCCAGAGGCGGCGAAGATCCTCGCCGAGCACGGGCTGCGGCCGGCATCTGTGGGCACGCCCGTGCCCACTGTGACCGGCGGAGTCGGCACCATCCGGATCGGCGTGACGCCGAGCGAAGTCCAGGTCGCGGCTGCCGCCGACACGTGGCAGGCGGCGACGGTCGGCTTCCGCATCCTGTCGGTCTTCGACGTCTCCGGGTCGATGCGGGAGAAGGTCGGCGGCTCGACCCGGATCGCGGTCACCCAGGAGGCCGCCGGGATCGCCCTGCGCGCCCTGCCAAAGGACACGGACCTCGGCGTGTGGGCCTTCTCGATCGGCATCGGTCGAGGTGGCGCGGACTACCGCGAGCTGGCGCCGATCAGGTTGCTCACTGACGCCGCCCACCGCAAGGCGGTCGCGGTCGCGGCGGCCTCCCTCTCGAGGTACGTCGGCGGCGGGACCGGGCTATACGACACGATCTGGGCCGCGTACCGACGGGTCCAGCAGGGCTACGACCCGACGCGGGTCAACGCCGTCGTCGTGCTCACGGACGGCAAGAACGAGGACCCGAAGGGCATCTCGCTCCGGCAGCTCAAGGACAACATCGTCCGCGCGGCGGACCCGAAGCGCCCAGTGGCCGTGATGACGATCGGGATCGGGCTCGACGTCGATGCGACGTCGCTGACGGACATCTCCCGGATGACGAACTCCAACTTCTACTCGGCGCCCAAGCCGCAGGACATGACCCGAGTGCTCTCCAAGGCGCTCTTCGATCACGAGTGCAGGGACGGGGTCTGCGTCTGAGCCAAGGCGTGAGGACACGAGCGAGGGACGAGCGAGGCCCGGAGCGCCGATTCGGCTCAGACGCCAGAGGGTGCGTCTGAGCCAAGGCGTGAGGACGTCTCCTCGACGACGGGGTGAGGACCCGACCGAGCGCCAGCGAGGGAAGGCCCGGAGCCCCAGCGGCATACCTCAGGCTCGTGAGCCTGCTGACCTGGTCGGGCGCTCTACGCCCGGCGCGACGGGATCAGGCCGTTGCGGCCTCGCGAGCCTTGGCGCGCTCGAGAGAGTTGCGTCGGTCCTCCTCCGCCTCACGGGCGATCTGGGCCGCCAAGTCCTCGTCACGGGTCAGGCAGGCGCCGGTCTCCGGGTCGAAGACGTGCATCGACGCGGGATCGAAGGCGAAGGCTGCGTCGTCGCCCTCCCGCAGACGGGACCGCGCATCGAGGTTGACGACCATCTGGGTGCGCATCCCCTCACCGTCGAGGTCCCGGTCGAGCTCCTCGAGGAGTGCCTGGACGCTCGGGTCGGGCTCGAACGGGATGTAGGCGTACTGCTCGTTACCGAGCCATTCGGTGACATCGACGGTCGCATTGAACCTCGCTCCCCCGGTGACATCTCCGAGGCTGGCGTCCTTGATGTGCTCCGGGCGAAGCCCGACGATGACGACGTCCTTGCCTGCGACCTTCTCGACGAGGTCCGTGCCGACCGGCACGTCGCCGAAGGGCAGCGAGAGCGTGCCGTCGCCGACCCTGGCCGGCAGGAAGTTCATCGGCGGGCTGCCGATGAAGCCGGCCACGAAGAGGTTGACCGGCTGGTCGTAGAGCTCGCGGGGCGAGGCACACTGCTGGAGCACCCCCTTCTTGAGCACCGCGACCCGGTCACCGAGGGTCATCGCCTCGATCTGGTCGTGAGTGACGTAGATCGTCGTGACGCCGAGACGCCGCTGCATCCGGGAGATCTCGGTGCGCATCTGCCCCCTCAGCTTGGCGTCGAGGTTGGACAGTGGCTCGTCGAAAAGGAACGCATCGGCGTCCCTGACGATGGCGCGGCCCATCGCGACGCGTTGGCGCTGACCGCCGGAGAGGTTGGACGGCTTGCGCTCGAGATGCTCGGTCAGCTCGAGCATGCCCGCCGCCTGGGTCACCTTCTCGCGGACCTGCGCCTCCGTGTGCTTCCCCTTGGCCAGCCGCAGCGGGAAGGCGATGTTCTCGAAGACGGTCAGGTGCGGGTAGAGCGCGTAGTTCTGGAAGACCATCGACAGGTTGCGGTCGCGCGGCGCGAGGTCGTTGACCCGGTTGCCGTTGATGAGCAGGTCGCCGGAGGTGATGTCCTCGAGACCGACGACCATGCGCAGCAAGGTGGACTTGCCACAACCGGAAGGCCCGACGAGGATCATGAACTCGCCGTCGGCGATGTCGAGTGACACGTCGTTGACCGCGGGGAACCCGTCGCCGTACTTCTTGACCAGGTGTGTCAGGACGATCTCAGCCATTGGTTCTTCAGCTCCTTTGCGTCACGGGCGCGGTCGGCCTCAGCCCTTGACCGCGCCCGAGGTCAGGCCAGCGACGATACGGCGCTGGAAGATCAGGACAAGGATGACGACGGGGATCGTCACGACGACGGCGGCCGCCATGATGCCGCCGGTGGGTTGTTCGAACTGGGACGCACCGGTGAAGAAGGCCAGCGCCGCCGGCACCGTGCGCGCCCTGTCCGAGGTCAGCGAGATCGCGAAGACGAAGTCGTTCCATGCGGTGAAGAACGTGATGATCCCCGTCGTGAAGACCCCGGGGGCCGCGAGCGGCACGATGACCTTGCGGAACGCCTGCCAGGTCGTCGCACCGTCGACCTGGGCAGCTTGTTCCATCTCCCACGGGATCTGCTGGAAGAACGCCGCGAGGATCCAGATCGACAGCGGCAGGGTCAAGGACAGGTACGGGATGATCAGGCCCGGAATCGTGTCGAACAGGCCGATGTTGCGCCACACGTCGAACAGCGGGGTGACCATCGCGATGACGGGGAAGAACGACACACCGAGGGCGGTCGTGAGGATCATCCGCTTGCCGGGGAACTGCAACCGGGCGATCGCGTAGGCACAGAACGTGGCGAGCACGACGCTGATCACCGTCGCGGACAGGCAGACGACGATCGAGTTGCGCAGCGCCGGGAGGAACAGCTCGGATGCGCCGCCGGTGAAGATCAGCTGGTAGTTCTCCCAGCTCACCTGCCGGGGCCAGAAGTTGCCCAGGATGTTCGCGTCGGCGCTGGCGAGGGCATCCGTGCTCTTGAGCGAGAGCGCCAGAGTCCACAGCAGCGGGATGATCGTCCAGATCATGATGGGGATCGCGATGAGCGAGTAGGTCCCGGTCCCCTTGACGTCGTCTCGAAGTGCCATCGGTCAGCTCCTCCCCCCGGCCAGGTCGACCTTGAAGACTCTGACGAAGAGCCACGCGATGAGCAGGACGAACAGGAAGAGCAGCACCGCGAGCGCCGAGCCCATCCCGATCTCGACCCGATCGATCGTCTGGTTGTAGGTGAGCACCGAGAGCGACGACGTGCCGTTGGCGCCGCCCGTCATGATGAAGATGTTGTCGAAGATCCGGAAGGCGTCGAGCGTGCGGAAGAGCAGCGCCACCATGATGGCCGCCTTCATGTTCGGCAGGATCACCCGTGTCAGTCGCTGCCAGTACGTTGCGCCGTCGACCTCAGCGGCCTCCTCCATCGACGTGTCGATCTGGGCCAGCCCGGCGAGCAGGAGCAGCGACATGAAGGGCGTGGTCTTCCAGATCTCGGACAGGCAGATGACGAAGATCGAGCCCCAGAACCCACCGAACCAGTCGGTGCCCGCATCGATGCCAGGCAGCCAGGCGAACCAGTGGTTGATGTAGCCGGTATCGGTCCGGAAGGCGAAGAACCACGAGAACGCCGAGACCACCGTGATGATGGCGTAGGGGATGAGCACGAGGGTCCGCAGCGTGCGCCGGGGGATGACGATCTTGTGCATCACCATCGCGATGATCATGCCGAGCACGAACTCGACCACGACGGTGATGACGGTGATCAGGGCAGTGACCCCCGTCGCCTGCCAGAAGATCGGGTCGGAGAGCGCGACGGCATAGTTGTTGAGGAACGTGAAGTGCCGGTTCTCGGGGTCGGTCAGCCGGTAGGCGAAGAAGGAGTTCCAGATCGCCTGCAGGATCGGGTAGCCGGTGACGGCCACCATGATGACGAACGCGGGCATGGCCAGACGCCAGCCGAGGTTGCGCTCGGCCCGGGAGCGATCGGACAGGTGGGAGCCCCGGGGCCGGTGTGGCTCCATGGCAGAATGCGCGGACGGGTCGGTGTCGACTGGTGTGGCGCTCACAGCAGGGCCTCCCCCTTGAGAACGGACTCGATGAGGTCCTGCGCCTGTGCCGGGGTCGTGGCCGGGTCGACCGAGTCCGGCGGGCTGAAGACCCGTTGGATCGCGCTCGACACGTCGCCGTAGTACTGCGTGATCGGTCGGGGGGCACCACCGTCGAGTGACTCACGGATCAGGTCGGCCATCGGGAACTGCTTGCGGATCTCGGGGTCGTCGTAGACGGTCTTGTTCGCGGCCGGGTTGCCGGTGCTCTTCATGTAGAGCGTCTGATGCTCAGGGGTGATGATGCACTTGACGGCGTCCCACGCCTCGGCCTGGTGCCGGCTCGCAGCATTGACCCCGAGCTCGATGCCGCCGAACGGCGGCCTGCTCTCCTTGCCCTCGACGGTCTGCGGGTAGCGCGCCCAGCCGACGTCGTCGATCCAGTTGACATTCTTGCCCGGCAGGGCAGCCCACACATAGGGCCAGTTCACGAGGAACCCGCTCGTCGCGTCGTTGGAGAAGAGGTCGAGGGCGCCCGTCTCGTCCAGCGAGCTCATGGCCGGCCCCGCGACTCCCTCTTGAGCAACCTTCTGGATGACGGCGGCCGCCTCCCGCCCGGCCTGGCTGTCGAGCCCGAACTCGAGATCGTCGGCGCTGGCTCCGGGATTCTCGATGATGTGCCCACCGGCTCCCTCGATCAGCGCGTTGATCCAGACCATGTAGCCCTCGTAGCGACGGGCCTGCACACCGATCGTCTTGTGCTGTGACTTCGCGGCCGCGATGAGCTGGTCCCACGTCACCGGTTTGCTCATGTCGAGGCCCGCCGCCCGCGCCACCGACCTGCGGTACCAGAGCACCTGGGTGTTCGCCCACATCGGCGCAGCGACGAGCCGGTCCTTCCAGGTCGATGCCTGCACGGCCGGCTTGACCGCGTCCCTGGTCATCGTGTCGGCGTCAGCGGCCGGCACCGGTGCGAGGAACCCGGCTTGGGCGAACTCGGCGACGAAGACCGGGTCCATCGACATGAGATCCATGCCGGCGTCCTTGGCCGCCAGCCGCCGAAGCAGCTGCTGGCGTTGGTCGCTGGCGCTGTTGGGCAGCAGCTGGATCTTGACGGAGTAGCGACCCTGGGCCGCTTCGGTGCACTCCTTGGCCAGCTGCGCCTGCCCGCCCTTGGTGGGGTCGGACCCGCCGCCGTCGGGGTTGATGTACCAGGTCAGCACCGGTGCGCCCGAACCGGCCGCCGCGGTGCAGGCCGACAGCGCCAGCCCGGCCACCGTGGCGAGCGTCGCGACCATGGCCACGGTGCGGGGTTTTCGGTTCGGACTGGCCACCTCTGCTCCTCCCGTAGGAGCCGGTGACCAGCGTGGGCGAGGCGAGGTCTCCGGCGTCCGTCTGCACGTCTGGGTCCTTCCTACCTCAACGGTGGGAGGCACGCCATCCGACGCGCGGAGTCGTAGTCTGGTTTCTCCGGCCCCACCCACCCGAGCCAGGAGTCCCGCGTGACCGAGTTCGCGTACGAAGACGTGCTGCCGACCGGGGCGAAGGACACGCCCTACCGCCTCCTGACAACCGAGGGGGTCCGCACCGTCGAAGGCCCGGGGGGGCGCGCGTTCCTCGAGATCGACCCCGAGGCTTTGCGGCTGCTGACCGAAACGGCGATGCACGACATCGCCCACTACCTGCGCCCGGGGCACCTCGAGCAGCTCCGAAGCATCCTCGATGACCCGGAGGCGAGCAACAACGACAAGTTCGTCGCGCTCGACCTGCTCAAGAACGCCAACATCGCCGCCGGCGGCGTGCTGCCGATGTGCCAGGACACCGGCACCGCGATCGTCATGGGCAAGCGCGGCCAGCACGTCCTCACACAGGGCAGTCGCAGTGGTGACGAGGAACCCATCGCCCGCGGCGTGTACGACGCGTACACCCGGCTCAACCTGCGCTACTCGCAGCTGGCGCCGCTGACGATGTGGGACGAGCGCAACACGGGCTCCAACCTGCCCGCGCAGATCGAGATCTACGCCGACACCGCCGCGGGCCACGAGACCGCCTACACGTTCCTCTTCATGGCCAAGGGCGGCGGCTCGGCCAACAAGAGCTTCCTCTACCAGGAGACCAAGGCCATCCTCAACGAGGAGGCCATGGTGCGCTTCCTCGACGAGAAGCTCCGCTCGCTCGGCACCGCCGCGTGCCCGCCCTACCATCTCGCCATCGTCATCGGCGGCACGAGCGCCGAGTTCGCCCTGAAGACAGCCAAGTACGCGAGCGCGAAGTACCTCGACACCCTGCCGGCCCACGGCTCGATGACGGCGCACGCGTTCCGTGACACCGACCTCGAGGAGAAGGTGCTCGAGCTGACCCGGCGCTTCGGGATCGGCGCGCAGTTCGGCGGCAAGTACTTCTGCCACGACGTTCGCGTCGTGCGGCTGCCCCGACACGGGGCGTCGCTGCCGGTCGCCGTGGCCGTCTCGTGCTCGGCCGACCGCCAGGTCCTCGGCAAGATCACCGCCGAGGGGGTCTTCATCGAGCAGCTCGAGACCGACCCCGCCCGGTTCCTGCCGGACGAGATCCACGAGGGCCTCGGGGAGCTCGCCGACGAGGCGATCGGTGTCGCCTCGACCAGCCGCAACGTCGTCGTCAAGATCGACCTGAGCCGGCCGATGGGCGACATCCGTGCCGAGCTGACGAGACACCCGGTCAAGACCCGGCTGTCCCTGAGCGGCCCGCTCGTCGTCGCCCGCGACATCGCGCACGCGAAGATCAAGGAGCGCCTCGACGCGGGCGAGCCGATGCCTCAGTACCTGCGCGACCACCCGGTCTACTACGCCGGGCCGGCGAAGACCCCTCCGGGCATGGCGTCCGGCTCCTTCGGTCCGACGACAGCCGGCCGGATGGACTCCTACGTCGACCAGTTCCAGGCCGCGGGCGGCTCGATGGTCATGCTGGCCAAGGGCAACCGGAGCAGGCAGGTGACCGACGCGTGCCGCGAGCACGGTGGGTTCTACCTCGGCTCGATCGGCGGCCCCGCGGCCCGTCTGGCCCAGGACTGCATCAAGCGGGTCGAGGTCCTCGAGTACGAGGAGCTGGGCATGGAGGCCATCTGGCGGATCGAGGTCGAGGACTTCCCGGCCTTCATCGTCGTCGACGACAAGGGCAACGACTTCTTCGCGGAGGTCAGCAAGCCGGTCGCACTCACCATCACCACACGAAAGGACTGACATGACGGACAAGCTCGAGAACCCGACCGATTTCGAGGACCTGCTGGAGAACAACCGGCACTACGCCGACAACTTCCACATGGCCGGCTTCGACGGCATCGCCCAGTCCGGCGTCGCCATCGTGACGTGCATGGACTCGCGGATCGACCCCCTCGGCATCGTCGGGCTCGAGCCGGGCGACGCCAAGATCTTCCGCAACCCGGGCGGCCGGATCACCGTGCAGGCACTCGAGGCGCTCGTGCTCTCGACCTACCTGCTCAACGTCAACCGCATCCTCGTCGTGCCGCACACGAGGTGTGCGATGGGCAAGAACACCGAGAACGAGCTGCGGTCCACCATCGGCGAGCTCGCCGGCAAGGACGCGTCCTGGATGAGCTTCAGCGTCGTCGACGACCAGGAGCAGAAGCTGCGCGAGGACCTCAAGACGGTCCGCTCCCACCCCCTCATCCCCGACTCCACGCTCGTCGGGGGGTTCATCTACGACGTCGACACCGGATTGTTGCGCGAGGTCAAGTAGA
Source organism: Intrasporangium sp. (assembly GCF_030452765.1). Taxonomy (GTDB): domain Bacteria; phylum Actinomycetota; class Actinomycetes; order Actinomycetales; family Dermatophilaceae; genus Intrasporangium_A. Next base: position 3,514 of record NZ_JAKDLO010000003.1, on the reverse strand, counting down.
CCCGGCACCGCGCCCGCACGCACTCCCCCTCCCTCGTCCGGTCCCGCTGGCTGGGGAACCCGCCGAGAAGCGGCAAGGGCCGACGGTTGCAACCGTCGAGCCTTGCCGTTCTTCGGTGTGTTGCGAGATCACCGCACCGATCGTTGGGGGTCGGCCGAGCGGCATACGAAGCCTCAGAGCGCGAGACGCTCGCGGACCACCTCGACGAGGCGGTCGGCGACCGCCTGCGCTGTGCCGTGGTCACCGGCCTCGACCATGACGCGCACCACCGGCTCGGTGCCCGACTTGCGCAGCAGCACCCGGCCCGATCCACTCAGCTGCGTCTCCTCGGCCCGGATCGCCGCCCGGAGCTGCGGGTCGGTCTCGACGCGGGTCTTGTCGACGCCTTTGACGTTGACGAGCACCTGTGGCAGGCGGCGCATGACGGTCGCGAGCTCGGCGAGCGAGGAGCCGGTCTCGGCGACCCGGGCGGCCAACATGAGCCCGGTGAGCACCCCGTCGCCGGTGGTGGCGTGGTCGAGGAAGATCACGTGACCGCTCTGCTCCCCACCGAGCGAGTACCGTCCCGCCCTCATGTCCTCGAGCACGTAGCGGTCGCCCACCGCCGTCTGCCGGACCTTGATCCCCTCGCGCTCCATCGCCTGGATCATCCCCAGATTGCTCATGACCGTGGCTACGAGCGTGTCGTCGGCGAGCGCGCCACGGGACTTCAGCGCGACGGAGAGGATCGCCATGATCTGGTCTCCGTCGATCTCGGTGCCGTCCGCGTCGACCGCGAGGCATCGGTCGGCATCGCCGTCGTGCGCGATGCCGAGGTCGGCGCCCTTGGCCACGACCGCGGCCTTGAGGTGGCCGAGGTGTGTGGAACCGTAGCCGTCGTTGATGTTGAGACCATCGGGCTCGGCGCCGATCTCGACGACGTCGGCACCCGCGAGCCGAAAGACCTCGGGAGAGACCGCTGATGCAGCACCATGTGCCCCGTCGATGACGACCTTGAGCCCGTCGAGCTGGTGCGGGAGTACGGCGAGAAGGTGGGCGACGTACCGCGCCTGCCCGGCGCGGTTCTGGTGAACCCTGCCGACCTGGGCTCCGGTGGGACGGTCCCACTCGCGGCCCAGACCTGCGGCGATCTCGTCCTCGACGGCATCAGGGAGCTTGTGCCCCCCGGCAGCGAAGAACTTGATGCCGTTGTCGGGCATCGCGTTGTGCGACGCCGACAGCATCACCCCGAAGTGGGCGTCCATGTCCGCCGTGAGGAACGCCACCGCTGGCGTCGGCAGCACCCCCACGTCGTGCACGTCGACGCCGGCCGATGCCACGCCGGCGACGACCGCCGCGCTGAGGAACTCCCCAGACGCGCGGGGATCGCGCCCGACGACCGCCTTGGGGCGACGACCCGCGGCTCGTGCATCGCGGCCCAGGACGTGCGCCGCCGCGACACTCAGACGCAGCGCCAGCTCGGCGGTGATATCGACGTTGGCGAGCCCGCGGACCCCGTCAGTCCCGAAGAGTCGTGCCATGAGTGGTGAGCCTTTCGACGATCTGGCGAGCACCCGGCGCGGACCGGGCAACCGTGGGGAGCATCTGATGGAACCTACTCCCATGGACGCTCGAAGGCGGCACCCGGGTTGTCGGGTGCCGCCTCACCGAATGTCGCGGTCCGACCGTGGCCGGGTCAGCGCTTCGAGTACTGCGGAGCCTTGCGGGCCTTCTTCAGACCGGCCTTCTTGCGCTCCGGGACGCGAGCGTCGCGGGTCAGGAAGCCGGCCCGCTTCAGCGCCGGGCGGTTGAGGTCGCTGTCGACCCCGTTGAGCGAGCGGGCGACGCCGAGGCGGACCGCGCCGGCCTGACCCGAGGGGCCACCGCCGTGGACGCGGACGAGCACGTCGTAGGACCCTTCGAGCTCGAGCAGGGTGAGCGGCTCGCGGACGATCTGCTGGTGCACCTTGTTCGGGAAGTAGTCCTCGAGGGTGCGGCCGTTGATCTTCCACTCGCCGCCGCCCGGGACGATCCGGACCCTGGCGATGGCCTGCTTGCGGCGGCCGGTGCCACCGCCGGGCGTCGAGACCTGGCGGGCCGGACGCGCCTCGGCGGCCACGGTCGTGTCCGTTTCGGAGGTGTACTCGGTCAGCTGCGGCTCGTCGGTCTCGAGGACGTCCTGGTTCACAATGTCAGTCACTGGGTTCTCTTTCTGCACAGTCGATGCGGGGTCCGGCGCTTACTGCGCGACCTGGGAGATCTCGAAGGGGACGGGCTTCTGGGCCGCGTGCGGGTGCTCGGCACCGCGGTAGACCTTGAGCTTGGACAGCTGCTGGCGGGCGAGGCTGTTCTTGGGGAGCATGCCGCGGACCGCCTTCTCGACGGCCTTCTCCGGGTGCTTGGCGAGCAGGTCGGTGTACGACGTCGCCTTGAGCCCGCCCGGGAAGCCCGAGTGGTGGTAGGCCTTCTTCTGCTCGGCCTTGGCACCGGTGAGGGCGACCTTCTCGGCGTTGATGATGATGACGAAGTCACCGGTGTCGACGTGCGGCGCGAACTGCGGCTTGTGCTTGCCCCGCAGCAGGATCGCGGTCTGGCTCGCGAGGCGACCGAGCACGACGTCGGTCGCGTCGATGACGTGCCACGTGCGAGTGACCTCGCCGGGCTTCGGGGTGTACGTGCGCAATGGAGTCTGCCTTTGCTTCGATGAGTACCTGTATGCCGCTCAGCTCGCTGCGCGCGGACGCCCACTCTCGCAAGCTGGTGGCCTCTCGCGACGATCTGCAGCACAACCTCGTCAATGGTACGGACGGTTCGGCCGGTGCCCAAATCGCGACGCACCGCTCGGGAAACATCATGTGACCTGCGGAAACGTCGCGCGACCAGGGTATGGCTATGACTTTGTGCAAACGAACTGTGCAAAGGTATTGTGCATAAATGACGGCTGACGAGACCCTGAGGGTGCTCGCCCACCCGTTGCGCGGGCGCCTGGTCCGGCAGCTGCGGGTCGGCGGCCCCGCGACCGCGACCGACCTGGCCCGAGCGCTCGGGACCAACTCCGGGGCCACGAGCTACCACCTGCGCCGGCTCGAGGCGGCGGGGCTGGTCGCCGATACCGGCGGCGGGACGGGCCGGCGGCGGGTCTGGCGGGCCATCGACCCGGAGCGGCAGTGGTACCGGCGCGACATCGTCGGTGACGACGACTCCGAGAGCGCACTCGGCTTCCTCGCCCGCGACTACGCTGCGCACTTCGGCGAGCAGTACGACCGGTGGCTCGGCGTCGCGGCCGACTGGCCCGTCCCCTGGCAGGACGCGTGCGCGCCGCGCGATGCGATGGTCCTCGTGACGACCGAGCAGCTCGCGGCGATGACGGCCGAGGTCGCCGAGGTGATCGAGCGGCATCGCCGGATCGGACAGGGCAACCCGACGGCCAGGCGTGTCGCCGTCTATGTGTTCACCTATCCCCTGGACCTCGACCGCCCGCCCCTGACCTGAGCTGAACTGGGCTGAACTGGGCGGAACTGACCTGACGGTCCCC
>NZ_JAKDLO010000020.1 GCF_030452765.1 Intrasporangium sp. | reverse complement strand
CTCCACCGCTTGTAGCAGTTCCCGCACGAGTCCGCCCGGCCGCAGCCGTGCAACGCAATACGCGTGGGCGTCCAGCAGGACACGCCGCGGTCGGAAGAACACAACAAGTCCGGCCCGGGCCATCGCTGCGTGCAGCACCAACAGCGGCGCGGCGGACTTGTTGTGTCGGGCCGTACGCGCTCGGGCCGCAGAGGGCACAGGGAGGGCCACGGACGTCGCCGATGACGTCCGTTCGACAAGGTGTATCATTGGTGTATGTCGCGCACCAACATCGATCTCGACGACGACGCCTGCGACGCGGTCATGCGCCGCTACGCCTTGACCACCAAGCGTGAGGCGGTCAACTTCGCGCTGCGGACCGTCGCCGGGGAAGCCCTCGATCTCGATCAGGCGCGGCGCCTGAGGGGATCAGGGTGGGACGGCGACCTGTCGGAGCTGCGCGCCAGTCGCGCCCGATGATCCTCGTCGACACGTCAGCCTGGGTGGAGTTCCTGCGCGACACCGGCAGCCCGGCCTGCCAGCGAGTCGACGAGGTCCTGGGCGACGAGATCGCCACCTGTCACCCGGTTCGCATGGAAGTGCTCGCCGGCGCTCGTGACGAACAGCACCTCAGAAGCCTGCGAGGCCTGCTCGCCAGGGCCGCCGTCCTGCAGACGCTGCCGGGGGACTATGAGGACGCTGCGGCGTTGTACCGCCTGTGCCGACGTCGCGGTGAGACCGTCCGCAAGCTCATCGACTGTCTCATCGCGGCGCACGCCATCCGGGCAGGGGTCCCGCTGCTGCACGCCGACGCGGACTTCGACGCGCTCGCCCGTCACACCGGCCTCGTGGTGGACGCAGGACGATGAAGGGACGGCCGTCCCCGCCCGCGTCGGCAGGATTGGTCGCCGCCTGGCTGGGCCTCAGCGCGGGCGGTGGGTGGTGACGAGGACGTCGGTCGTGCGCCAGTCGGCGACGGGCTGGGGCGCCCCGGTCGGCTGCACCCGCCGGGTCGACACCGCGGTCAGGAGCCGGTCCAGTGTCGAGCGTGGTTCGGTCAGCGACCGGACGGACGACCCGTCCTCGACATCGAGCTCGGGCTGCTGCAGCGAGCGGGGATCGAACTCGAGGGTGCTGACGATGACCTTCAGGTGGTCGGTCACCGAGGTGGTGCCGGCCTGCCAGAGGTCGTCGGAGACCTGCCCGGTCAGGGCGACCTCGCTCGACTCGCCAGGCCCCAACCCGATGGTCCCGGCCGGGAACGCGTCGGTGAAGATCCCGTACGCCTCGGTGAGGTCGACCAGGGCGCACCAGAGCGTCACGGAGCCCGTGTTGCGCAAGGTCACCGTGAACGCGGGGGCCAGCTGGGCGGCATACGTGAGCACGAGCCGACCGTCGGGACCGACGGAGCCGGCGCTCGTCGAGAGCCCCACCTCGAGCACCCCCGGGGGTAGCTGCGTCGCCGGGTTGTGCAGCGCGCTGAGGCGAAGCCAGCGCGCGACGCGCTCGAGGGCGGTGATGGTGCGGCGGTCGCGGTCGGGGCCGGTGAGTACGACGACGGGTCTCGCGACCCCCGGCCGCAGGATCGTGAAGCCGCCGGCGTCCGCTCGCACGAGCACGTCCGCCCCGGCCGGGTCGTTCACGAACGTCACCAGTGTCGGGTCAGCCGCGTCGGTGGGGAGGGAGCTCGCGCTGGCCCCGATGAGGCCGATTCGCAACGGCGGCAAGGGGATCGAGGTGACCACGGCTCGGAAGAAGGCGCTCGTGTCCAGGTCGGGGGACACGTCGACGAGGCTGCGGTCGGGCAAAACCTGGGTGACCGTCGCCGTCGCCAGCGGGACCGCGTCGGTGGCCCCGTCCTGCGGGTAGACGGCGAGCTCGGTCGTGTCGTCGCCGATCGGCTCCGGCATGCCGTGGACCGCGCCGGCATCGACGCTCCAACCATCGGTGGAGTGGGCCAGGGTGAGCTGCCGAGGGCGCGGTGTGACCGTGCCGCCGAGGAAGACCCGGTCGAGGTCTGTCGCGTCAGCGGTCTCGAGCTGGGGGTGCTGGTTGGCAACCAGGCCGGAGACACCTGCGGTGACGAGCCGGTGGATGTCGCGGTAGGTGGGCTGGCCCTCGCACTCGCGCAGCGCGCGGCCGAGGACCGCCGAGAGGGCGCCCCGCTGCCGTCCGTCGACCGTCGTCTCCTTGGCGGTCTCGGACGAGCGGCAGGCGGCGAGCAGCACGTGACCGCCCGCCCCACCGAGATCGGATGCCGCTGAGCGGGCCCCCGTCACGAAGGTGGCCCATGGGCGTGGCCGGGCGTCTGTCGGAGCGAGCCGGATGCGGGCGTTCGGGGACAGGTCCCGGGTGCCGTCGCCGGAGTGGCAGCAGTCGAGGACGACGAGGACGTGCAGGGCGCGGCTCGCGACAGGCCGCAGGATCGCCGCCAGCTCCTTGTCGGCGAGGTCCCACGCGCCGGGAGTGCGGCTGTCGAAGAGCACGATCGTCTCGTTGCGTCGGTCCGGCTCCAGGGGCCATGCCTCTGCTGGTGCCTCCTGCTGGGAGCCGTGCCCGCTGAAGCAGAACAGGGCGACGTCGTCCGGGCCCGCGCTGCCGAGGTGCTGCTGGATCGCCTCGATCACGGCTGATCGGGTGGCCGCCGCGTCGGTCAGCACGCGCAGGTCGAGCGCGTCGGGAGGTACCCGACCGCGCAGGGTGGTCTCCATCTCGGTGATGTCGTTGACACACCCGGCGAGGGCCGGAACCGGCTGCGGGTAGGCGTCGATCCCGACGAGCAGGGCGCGGAGCTTGGCCATGGGCTTGCGGCTCAGCTCTCCGAGCCGTTCAGGACGAGCCGCTGCCACGTGCCGGGGTGTGGCTGGTTCCGGCCGCTACGATCGGGGTTGCTGCTCACCATGGATCCGAGGTTGCTGCCGGTCCGGTTGGCATCGCTGATGTTGGCGTTGAACCCGAACACGGTGCCGGGCTGGGGCGGCGTCGTCACGTGCAGGACCGTCCACGGGATGCGCGCCTCGATCGCATAGCCGTCCCGGGTGAGCCCAGCAGCGGTAGCGATCCGGCGCTCCGCGTTCCCGGCAAGGAAGCTCACCTGGCCGGTCTGGTCGACTCTCGCCGGGTTGGTCGAAGGTAGGCCACCGCGCGAGCCGAGGCCGATCATGACGTGGATGTCCTTGCCGGCCCGCAGCCCTGCCGACGCGTCGAGCGACCGGGTGTCAGGCCCGAACTCGAAGGAGATGCCGTCGCCCTGCCAGTACGCGCTCGGCTGCTTGCGGTCGACGACGGCGAGGTCACCGTCGCCCACCGTTGCCTGTACGTAGAGCGCGCTGGCATCCCACGCGGTCCTCCACGTGCCTACAGCCGGGGAGCCGTCGCTGCCTGATGTCTGCGCGACGACGTTGTCGATCGCGATGGCAGGCGTCGATGCCCAGTCGGCGAACGCCCCGTCGATGATCGGCGGGGTGCGCACGGGGGTCGCCGCGACGGAGTTCTCGATGGTGGGGTTCTCGGTGGTGCCGTCGCCGCTGAGGAGGCGCCAGCCCAGGTACCCGCCAGCAAGGGCGAGGACGAGCGCTCCCGCTCCGATCATGGCGCCACGACCGAGGCCACTGCGGCGCTCGTCGGCGCGCCCGGCCGAGGGAGGGCGGGCAGGCGGCTGGGAGACGAGGGTCTGCGGCGACGCCATCGGCTGCACGCTCGATGGGGATTGCTGCACGCTCGACGGGGACTGCTGCACGCTCGATGGGGATTGCTGCACGCTCGACGGGGACTGCTGCACGCTCGATTGGGACTGCTGCACGCTCGATTGGGACTGGTGCACCCTCTCGAGGAGCTGGGTGACGTCGGCGTAGTCCGGCTTCTCGGCGGCGAGCTGCTCGAGCATCGGCAGGGCCGTATCGGTCGACTGCGACCCGAGCGCGGCCTGGGCGGCGGTGTAGAGCGACTCCCAGCGGCTCTCGCGCGCAGGCTCGCTCGCGGCGTCCGGGGCGGCCATGTCGAACGGCTGCGCAGACCCGGAGCGGAGCAGCACCGGCGTGCCCCACTCGGCTGCCTGGTCCGAGGTCGCCATCGCCTTGCGCACCTCGCAGATCGCGGCGTCGATCGGCAGTCCTCGGCTGAGGAAGTAGTAGAACTCGTGGCTGAAGACGAGTGCGGCCCGGTCCGAGATCGCCGTTCGCATGGCGACCACGGCCGGCAGTCCCTGGCGCACGAGCATCTGGGCGACGCCGTCGAAGGCGTTGTGTCCGCTCGTCCGGGCGCCCTCGCACGCGTTGAGGACGGCGAGCTGCAGGTATGGGGCGTCGTGCAGCAGCGTCGCCAGGCGTCCCCCGGCGACGTGGTCGGCCATGCCATCCTCACGTTCGAGGGCCAGCACTCCCTCCTCGCCGTCGCGGTCGAAGCCACCGTGACCGATGAAGTGGAAGATGTGGTAGGGGTCGAGCAGCGCCCGCTGTAGAGCGGTCAGGGTGGCATCGGCGATGATCTCGATCTCGAGTCGGCCGCTCTGGACGAGGTCACCGGTGGTCGCGAGGAGCAGCTGCTTCTCGCGCTCGACGTCGAGCGGAGGCAGGTCGCTCGGGCTCGAGACCATGACGAGGATCCGCATCGGCGCGACGACAGGCACGGCCGGTGGAACGTCGAGGGCGTCGAGGACCCGGATGAGCGGCGTCTGTCTGGACAGGGTGAGGAACCGGCCCAGCTGCCCGTCGTAGAGGTACTCCCAGGGCACCGCCTCGAGGTCCGGGGCCTGTTCGAGCCGCAGGCGCAGACGCAGGTCACGCCCCTGCCCCTTGGCGATCGAGAGGGACTCACGGAAGAGTCGGTCGACCTCGCCCGTGAGGAGGGCGTCACCGAGTCGGCGTCCGTAGTCCTCGACCTCGAGCACCCGAGTCGTGGCGGGCACCAGCCGACGGGTCGTCACGTTCGGCGGGCCGACCGTGTTGATGAACCGGGCCAGGTCGACAGCCGAGAACGGAAGCACGAACGGCCCGCGTGCCGCGCCGGCCGGCGACGCGACCACGTGGGCGCCAAGGGCGCCGCCCTCGGGCACGAGTGCCACGTCGAAGTCGAGATAGTCGTGCTCCACGACGACCCCCTCGTCAGGTGGGCCCCGCAACGCAGGCCCGATCGTTATGAGAAGAGTGTCGCAGGTGTCGGCTGATACAGGGAGTACTCGCAGAGTAACCTCCCGACATGGTGGCCTGGCTCGAGGTGGTGGGTTGGCTCGGTGCGGTCGCGCTGGTGCTCGCCCTGACCCGGCCACTCGTGCTCCGGCCGCGGAACCGAGGTGCTCGGCGTCGACGGCGACGCCTTCGTGCTCTGAGCGCGCCCGCTGGTCTCGCGCGTCGCCTTGACGCAGCCGCGTCGCCTTGACGCAGCCGCGTCGCCTCAAGGCGGCGCATCCCCGTCGACGCGACGCATTCGTGGCGTCCGCGTGACGCGGTCGAGGGCCGCGAGTCCTTCCGTCGCGGATCGGTCGGCTCGGGGCACCGTGCGGTCTGGTGAGTGACTGGTCAGCCGACCGGCCGGCACTTGCTCATGAACCGTTCACGGTCGACGAGCGCGCGATGCACCTCACCGCTCGCGATGGTCTCGCCCTCGGCGTCGGTCACCGTGATGAAGCAGACGAGACGACGGCCGTCGCTGATCGGCTGCGCACACGAGACGGTGACCTGCGCCCCGACGGGGCTTCCCTTGCTGTGCTCGAGCTTGACGAAGGTTCCGACGGTGGTGCGGTCGGCGTCGGTCTGGGGCAGGCAGAGCTCGAAGGCCGCCGACTCGCACCAGGTGATGAGGCGAGGGGTGGCCAGCACCTCGAGGTCGCCGCTGCCGAGGCTGACGGCCGTGTCAGCCGGCGTGACCGTGTGCTTGAACGTGCGCATGGGCATGCGATCGAGTGTGACAGACCAGCCCGGCAGGTCCGCACGTCCAGCCCACGCACCGGCGATTCCACGCACCGGCGATCCCACGCACCGGGCGTGAGAGACGCGGCAGGCGTGTTGGTCGAGAAGGGTGGGATGGGCCTGAGAGGCTGGGCCCGTGTCCACGCATGTCTCGCTGCTCTCGGTGGCCCTCGGCATCACCGCGCTGCTCAACTGGGGCGCCGTGGTGCGCGATGATCACGTCGTCCAGCGGATCACCAAGCCGACCTTCATGCTGCTGCTCGGCGGCCTCGCGTGGTCCCTCTACACCGACCAGCCGCCGGCCGATGCGCCCCTCGTCTCGCCGCTGCTTGCCGGGCTCGGCCTCTCCCTCGTCGGTGACGTCCTGCTGCTCACCGCGACCGAGCTGCGCTTCCGCTTCGGGCTGCTCGCGTTCCTCGGGGCACACGTCGCCTACGTGTGGACGCTGGCGACCGTGCCGGGGCGCGGCGGCTTCCCCTGGCCGGCGCTGCCGGCCCTGCTCGTCGTGCTCTACCTGTACGGGCGGTTCGGGCGACACGTCGTGCGGCGCGCCGGACGGGACCGGTACGCCGTGTTCGTCTACGTGCTCGCCCTGGCGACGCTCGTCGTCCTCGCTGCTGTCAAGGGTGACTGGGTCGTCCTGGCGGGGTGCCTGCTCTTCCTCGTCTCCGACACGATCCTCGGGCACGACCGGTTCGTGCACGAGCGCCGCTGGGCGCCGCTCGCCGTCATCACCACCTACCACGCGGCCCAGGTGCTCATAGTCGTCGGGCTGCTGCGTTGAGGCTGCAGGAGCCTGCGCTAACCTTGACCCATGGCTGGCCTGCTGCTCCTTCTGCAGCCGCGTTGACGAAAGTCGGGGCATCCCGACATCAACGCGGCCTCCCCTCCCGTGCGAGGGGTTTTCTTTTGCCCACCCGCGGGGCCTCGCGCCCCGTGCACCCCGACAGCCCCTGTGGCGCAGTGCTGAGATGCGAGAGACGAGAATGAGCGAGCAGACGACCCGGGCCACGAACAACGAGACCCCCTACCGGTACACGGCTTCGCTGGCGCAGCAGATCGAGCTCGCCTGGCAGGACCGGTGGGAGGAGGAGGGCACCTTCAACGCCCCCAACCCGGCCGGGCCGTGGGCCGAGCCCGACAAGGTGGCCGCTCGCGGCGAGAAGCTCTGTGTGCTCGACATGTTCCCCTACCCCTCCGGTGCCGGCCTGCACGTCGGGCACCCGCTCGGCTACATCGCGACCGACGTCTACAGCCGCTTCCACCGGATGCTCGGGCGCAACGTGCTGCACGCGCTCGGCTACGACGCGTTCGGCCTGCCCGCCGAGCAGTACGCCGTCCAGACCGGCCGGCACCCGCGCAAGACGACCGAGGAGAACATGGCCACGATGCGGCGCCAGCTGCGCCGCCTCGGCCTCGGCTTCGACAACCGGCGCACCTTCGCGACGATCGACCCGGACTACTACCGCTGGACCCAGTGGATCTTCCTGCAGATCTTCGATGCGTGGTATGACGCTGACGCCGTCCGCGCCGACGGTGGCCGTGGGCAGGCACGCCCGATCGCCGACCTCGTCGCGCAGTTCGCGTCGGGCGAGCGGCCGCTACCCGGCGGTGACCACCGGGCCTGGGCCGACCTCGGAGACGCCGAGCAGGCCAGGGTGCTGGAGGGCTCCCGGCTCGCCTACACCTCGCAGGCGCCGGTCAACTGGTGCCCGGGCCTCGGCACCGTCCTGTCCAACGAGGAGGTCACCAACGAGGGGCGCTCCGAGCGCGGCAACTTCCCGGTCTTCCGGCGCAACCTGTCGCAGTGGATGATGCGGATCACCGCCTACGCCGACCGGCTCGCAGACGACCTCGACCGGGTCGACTGGCCCGAGAAGGTCAAGCTCATGCAGCGCAACTGGATCGGCCGCTCGGCCGGTGCGCGAGTGGCCTTCCCGGTGCGGCTTGCGGCAGGCGCCCAGGCCGGCACGACGACCGACATCGAGGTCTTCACGACGCGTCCCGACACGCTCTTCGGGGCGACGTTCATGGTCCTGGCCCCCGAGCATCCACTGGTCGACTCCCTTGTCCCCGAAGGCGACTGGCCCGACGGCACGCACGACGACTGGAAGGGGGCCGACGCGGAGGCCAGCGGCACGCCCAAGGCGGCGACAGCGGCATACCGACTGGCTGCCTCGCGCAGGTCCGAGGTCGAGCGGCAGACCGAGGGCAAGGACAAGACAGGCGTCTTCACCGGCAGCTTCGCGACGAATCCCGTGACGGGCCAGCCGATCCCGGTCTTCGTCGCCGACTACGTCCTGATGGGCTACGGCACCGGCGCCATCATGGCGGTGCCAGGCGGCGACGAACGCGACTTCGAGTTCGCCACGAAGTTCTCCATCCCGATCGTCCGGGTGGTCGCACCGTCCCGCGAGGATGCCGACGCGCCGCTGCTGGAGGCATTCTCCGGCAACGGTGTCCTCGTCAACTCGTCCTCCCCGGTCGCCGACCTCGACGGGCTGCCCGTCGAGCAGGCCAAGTCGCGCATCATCGCCGCCCTGCAGGCACGGGGGATCGGCGAGGGCACGATCAACTACCGCATCCGCGACTGGCTCTTCAGTCGGCAGCGCTACTGGGGCGAGCCGTTCCCGGTCGTCTACGACGAGGACGGGGTCGTGCATGCGCTGCCCGATGACCAGCTGCCGCTGACCCTGCCGGACGTGCCGGACTACTCGCCGAAGACCTTCGACCCCGACGATGCGGGCAGCTCGCCGGAGCCGCCCCTGTCGCGGGTGCCCGAGTGGGTCGACGTCGAGCTCGACCTCGGCGACGGCAGGGGCGTGCGTCGCTACCGTCGCGAGACGAACACGATGCCGAACTGGGCCGGCTCGTGCTGGTACTACCTGCGCTATCTCGACCCGGCCAACGACGAGGCGCTGCTCGACCCCGAGAACGAGCGGTACTGGGTCGGCCCGCAGCGTGCCCCGGTCGCGGGCGCACCGGCCGGCACGAAGGACCCCGGCGGCGTCGACCTCTATGTCGGCGGCGTCGAGCATGCCGTGCTGCACCTGCTCTATGCCCGGTTCTGGCACAAGGTGCTGCACGACCTGGGCTACCTGCGCAGCGAGGAGCCGTTCCGGACCTACTTCTCGCAGGGCTACATCCAGGCCTATGCCTACACCGACGCGCGCGGGCAGTACGTCCCGGCGGCCGAGGTGCAAGAACACGCCGGTGGCCCCGGCGACGAGCCGACGTTCACCTGGCACGGGCAGCAGGTGTCCCGGGAGTACGGCAAGATCGGCAAGTCGCTGAAGAACTCGGTCAGTCCCGACGAGATGTACGACGCGTACGGCGCCGACACGTTCCGGGTCTACGAGATGTCGATGGGACCGCTGGAGCTGTCCAAGCCGTGGGAGACCCGGGCCGTCGTCGGGGCGCAACGGTTCCTGCAACGGCTGTGGCGCAACGTCGTCGACGAGGAGACGGACGAGCTCGTGGCCCGCGACATCCCGCCCGACCGGGCCCTGACGACGCAGCTGCACCGGACGATCCAGGGCGTGCGCGAGGACTTCGAGGGGCTGCGGTTCAACACCGCCATCGCCAAGCTCATCGAGCTGAACAACGCCGTGACCAAGCTCGACACGCCGCCGCGAGTGGTCGTCGAGGCCATCGTGCTGATGCTCGCTCCGATCGCGCCGCACATCGCCGAGGAGCTCTGGCAGCGGCTCGGCCACTCCGGCGGCATCGCCCACGCAGCGTTCCCGGTGGCGGACCCGAGCAAGATCATCGACGAGCAGGTCACCTGCGTCATCCAGATCAAGGGCAAGGTCCGCGACCGGATGCAGGTCGCTCCGGACGTGTCCGAGGAGCGGCTGCGCGAGCTCGTCCTGGCCCGCGACAAGGTCAGGGCGGCCACACCGGAGGGCATCCGCACGGTCATCGTCCGCGCGCCGAAGCTCGTCAACGTCGTGCCCGTGTGAGGCTGGACCTGCCAGCCCCGTGACCCGATGTGGTGGCCGCCGCGCACGGTCCGCACGCACGCATCGGAGCCCGGCCGGGGCGGCGCGGAAGGAGCGACAGTGAACGTTCGGATCGTCACGGACTCGACGGCATACCTGCCCGCCGGCCTCGTGCGAGAGCACGCGATCGCCGTCGTGCCGCTGCATGTCGTCGTCGGGGGAGTGGAGCGCGTCGAAGGGGTCGACATCACGGCTCATCAGGTCGCCCAGGCGCTGCGGGAGCACACGGTCGTCACGACCTCGCGTCCCGCCCCCGAGGTGTTCCTGGAGACCTACCGGCGGCTGGCCGACGAGGGCGCGACGGGCATCGTCTCGGTGCACCTGTCGGGTCAGATGTCCGGCACCGTGGAGTCGGCCAGGATGGCGGCGGCCGAGGCGCCGCTCCCCGTCGAGGTCATCGACTCGGAGACCATCGGGATGGCCATGGGGTATGCCGCTGTCAGCGGCGCGCACGCTGCTGCCGCGGGCGCCGCGCCGGCAGAGGTGCGTGCAGCGGTGGAGCGTCGGCTCGAGCACGCGAGGGTCCTCTTCTACGTGCACACGCTCGAGCACCTGCGCCGCGGCGGGCGCATCGGGGCGGCCTCGGCGCTGCTCGGGTCGGCGCTCTCGATCAAGCCGATCCTCACGGTGCGCGGCGGCCGGATCGTCCCCGTCGAGAAGGTCAGGACGGCAGCGCGAGCCATCGCCCGGATCGAGACGCTCACCGTCGAGCAGGTGCGCAGTGGCGGCCTGATGGTCGACCTCGCCATCCACCACCTCGATGACGCCGACCGCGCGGAGCAGCTGGCCGAGCACCTGCGCGCCCGGGTACCTGCCGCGCGGGAGGTGCGCATCGTCGAGCTCGGGGCGGTCGTCGGCGCACACGTCGGCCCGAGCACGCTGGCGATCGCAGTGTCGCCCCGGCCGGGTGAGCCGGTGGGCGGCGAGCGACGAGAGGCAGATACCGGCATCGAGGGAGACCCATGACCCGTGCGTGGGTGCCCGTCGTCTGGGCCGGGGCGATCGTCGCCGCGTTCCTCGTCGGGTCGGTGAACCCGGCGACGATCATCGCCAGAGTCCTCGGCAAGGACGTCCGGGCCGCCGGGTCCGGCAACCCCGGTGCCACCAACGCCGGACGGGTCCTCGGCCGCAAGTGGGGAGTCGTCGTCGGCCTGCTCGACGTCCTCAAGGGGCTGGTCCCGGTGCTCGTCGCGGGGCACCTGTACGGTGCGCACCTCGCGTACGCCGTCGGGCTCGCCGCGGTGCTCGGCCACATCTACTCGCCGTTCCTGCACGGCCGCGGCGGCAAGGGGGTGGCAACCACGCTCGGCGCGATCCTCGGCGTGCACCCGTGGGTGGCGCTCGTCGCGCTCGTCGTGTTCGTGTTCGCGTTCGCCCTGGCGCGGTGGGTGTCGGCCGCATCGATCTGTGCCGCCGTGGGGCTGCTCGTGGCTGCCGCAGTCGTGGCCGTGGGGCGTGCCCCCGGGGACGCCTGGACGGTGGTCTGGCTCGTCGCGCTCGGCCTGCTCGTGCTGTGGCGGCACCGCAGCAACCTCGTCGGCTGGTGGCGCCAGCGACGGATCGGCTGAGGGTTGGCGCACCGGCGCGCCGCGTCGAAGGTCCGTCACGACGCGACGTGGCTGCGCGGCATACGTCCGGGTTTGGCGGTCACGATTCGGCGTCGTTCACCCGCGAAACTGGGTACGGGGTAGTCCAGATGGTAGGCAAGAAGAGGTCGAGTACGGACGGTGCCCCCGTTCCACGACGCGCGACGAGGGCTCGGATCCAGGTCTGGAGGTCACGTGGCGGAGGTGCGGCTGGACGGCGTCGGGAAGGTCTACGCTGACGGCACCCGCGCCGTCACCGACCTCAACCTGCAGATCACCGAGGGCGAGTTCCTCGTCCTGGTGGGCCCGTCCGGCTGTGGCAAGACAACCGCCCTGCGTATGGTGGCCGGCCTCGAGGAGATCAGCGAGGGCACCGTCACGATCGGTGACCGCGTCGTCAACCGGGTTCCCTCCCGTGACCGGGACGTCGCCATGGTCTTCCAGAGCTACGCGCTCTACCCACACCTGTCGGTGCGCGACAACATCGCCTTCGGGCTTCAGCTGCGCAAGATGCCCAAGGGCGAGATCAACCGGCGCGTGCAGCACGCGGCCGAGATCCTCGGGCTGACCGATCATCTCGACCGCAAGCCGCGCAACCTCTCCGGCGGGCAACGGCAGCGGGTGGCGATGGGGCGCGCGATCGTCCGGGAGCCGCAGGCCTTCCTCATGGACGAGCCGCTGTCCAACCTCGACGCCAAGCTCCGCGTCCAGATGCGAGCCGAGATCGCACGGCTGCAGAGGGATCTCGGCGTCACGACGATCTACGTCACCCACGACCAGACCGAGGCGATGACCCTCGGCGACCGCGTCGCCGTCATGAGCAAGGGCCTGCTCCAGCAGGTCGACCACCCGCAGGCGCTCTACGACAACCCGGTCAACCTCTTCGTCGCGGGCTTCATCGGCTCGCCGGCGATGAACCTCATGCGCGCCCGGCTCGAGCGGGACGGCGGGCTCGCGGTCATCCTCGGCAGTCAACGCCTCGAGGTGCCGGACACGCTGCTGACGGATCACCCCGGCCTCGAGGACCGCCTCGGCCATGACGTGGTCGTCGGGATCCGTCCGGAGGAGATGGACGACGCGGACCTCGACGGCGCGACGCGCGACGTGCTCACCTCGAAGGCCGAGCTCGTCGAGGCGATGGGCTCCGACGTCATGGTGCACTTCAGTGTCGACGCGCCGCGGGTCGTCCATGGCGAGGATCCCGACCTCGATCTGGAGGCCGACGCACCGGGGCTCGGTGGCGGCGACGCGGACCACACGATCGTCATCGCGCGATGCAACCCCCGCACGAGGGCCCGCGAGGGTGAGCCGGTCCGGATCAGCGTCGACACGACCCGGTTGCACTACTTCGACCCGGAGACCGGCGTGGCGATCAGGTCCCGTGCGTCAGAACCGACCCAGACCGAATCCAGGAAGGAAGCATGATGAGAAGAGCACTGCGTCTGACGGCGGTCATGGCTGGAGTCGCGTTGGCCGCGGCCGCCTGTGGCTCGTCCGGCAACAACGAGGCGCCCGAGTCGAATGCCAGTCCAACGAGCACCCCGACGGGGACGGCGGGCGGGGCGGCTCTACCCGACCTCAAGGGCCAGACCGTCGAGGTCGCCGCGGTGTGGACGGGTGACGAGCAGAAGAACTTCCTCAAGGTGGTCAAGCCCTTCGAGGAGCAGACCGGAGCGACGATCAAGTACACCTCGACCGGCGACCAGATCGCCAGCGTGCTCACGCCTCGGGTCAAGGGTGGCAGTCCACCTGACGTCGCCTTCCTCCCGCAACCCGGGCTGATGAAGCAGTTCGTCGAGAGCAAGGCGTTGAAGCCCGTGAGCAACGAGGTCTCGAGCGCCGTCGACGCGAACTACTCGCCGGTCTGGAAGGACCTAGGGACGGTGGACGGCAAGCTCTACGGGGTCTGGTTCAAGGCCTCGAACAAGTCGACGGTCTGGTACAACGTGCATTCCTTCGAGGACGCCGGGGTCCAGCCGCCGAAGACGTGGGACGAGTTCATCGACACGGCCAAGACACTTTCGGCCGCAGGCCAGCAGGCGGTCTCGATCGGTGGGGCGGACGGGTGGACCCTCACCGACTGGTTCGAGAACGTCTACCTCAGCCAGGCTGGGCCGCAGATGTACGACAAGCTGACCGCGCACGAGATCAAGTGGACCGACGACTCGGTCAAGAAGGCGCTCGAGACCCTGGCGCAGCTGTGGGGCAACCCCGAGCTGCTCGCGGGCGGCACGACCGGCGCGCTGCAGACCGACTTCCCGACCTCGGTGACGAAGGTCTTCTCCGATCCGCCGCAGGCCGCCATGGTCTACGAGGGTGACTTCGTCGCCGGCGTCATCACCAGTTCGACCAAGGCCAAGCTCGGCACCGACGCGAAGTTCTTCCCCTTCCCGATGGTCGGGGACAAGCCGGCCGTCGTGGGCGGCGGCGACGTCGCCGTCGCGTTCAAGGACAACCCGGGAGCAATGGCGCTGCTGCAGTACCTCGCCACCCCGCAGGCTGCGGAGATCTGGGTCAAGGCCGGCGGCTTCACCTCGCCCAACAAGAACGTCTCGCTCGACGCCTACCCGGACGAGATCTCGCGGCAGATCGCCAAGGCGCTCATCGACGCCGGTGACTCGTTCCGGTTCGACATGTCCGACCAGGCGCCGTCTGCGTTCGGCGGCACCAAGGGCGCCGGCATGTGGAAGGACCTCGCCGACTTCCTGCGCAACCCCAAGGACGTCCAGGGCGCGATGAACGCGCTCGAGGCCGACGCGTCCCAAGCCTACGGCAACTGACCGGCTGAGGCCATCGTGGTGACATCGTGGCTGCGACGCTAGGGCTCAGGGCACGAGGGGGGAGCGCCGGATGACGGCGCCCCCCGAGACCGCGGAACGCCCCGGGCCTCCTGCGGACAAGAAGGAGACCCGGGGCAGTTCCGGCGAGCGCGGGCGGCCCTCGACGGCAGCAGCCTTCCTGCTGCCGGCCTCGATCGTGCTGCTCGTGCTCATGCTCTACCCGATCGGGTTCTCGGTCGTCCGGAGCCTCTTCGACGCGAGCGGTTCGAGCTTCGTCGGGGTGGACAACTACATCAGGATGTTCACCGAGCCCGAGACGTTCAAGGCGATCCGCAACAACGTCATCTGGGTCGTCGTGGCCCCGACGGTCGTCACCGCCCTGGGCCTGATCTTCGCGGTCCTGACCGAGCGGGTCCGCTGGAGCACGGCCTTCAAGCTCGTCATCTTCATGCCGATGGCCATCTCTTTCCTCGCCGCAGGCATCATCTTCCGGCTCGTCTACGAGCAGGACCCGGGCAAGGGCGTCGCCAACGCCATCGTGGTCGGTGTGCATGACCTGTTCGCCACCTCGTCCCAGTACCCTGACGCGCGCCCCCGCGAGCCGCAGGCACTTGTTCCCGTCGACCACGGTTTCGAGACCAGGGCGAGCGTGCGCCTCGGCGGCACGGTGTCGCTGCCGCTCATCGGTTTCGCCCCCGGCAAGATGCCCGAGAACGCGACCGACGCGAGCCCGGTCCAGGGCAGTGCCGGCGCCCCCGACCGGATCGAGGGAGTTGTCTGGCTCGACTTCGCCAAGGGCGGCGGAGGCACGCCCGGCCAGATCGACCCGAACGAGAAGGGCATGCCAGGTGTGACCGTCCAGGCCATCCAGACCGGAACGGTGATCGACACGACCAAGACGGGCGGCGACGGACGCTTCACCTTCACCGACCTGTCACCGGGCAGCTACACGATCCGGCTGCCCGCCTCCAACTTCGCCCAGCCCTTCGACGGGGTGACGTGGCTCGGGCCTGACCTCGTGACGCCCTCGATCATCGCCGCGTACGTGTGGATGTGGGCCGGCTTCGCCATGGTCCTCATCGCGGCCGGGCTCTCGGCGATCCCGCGCGACGCGCTCGAGGCTGCCCGGGTCGACGGAGGGACCGAGTGGCAGGTGTTCCGACGGGTCACCATGCCGCTGCTCTCACCGGTCCTCCTCGTCGTCTTCGTCACGCTCGTCATCAACGTGCTCAAGATCTTCGACCTCGTCTACATCATGGCGCCCGGGTCCGTGCAGCCGGAGGCCAACGTCCTCGCGCTGCAGATGTGGCTCGTCTCGTTCGGCGGCGGCAACGACCTCGGTCTCGGCAGTGCGCTCGGGATCTTCCTCTTCGTGCTCGTGCTACCTGCCATGCTCTTCAACATCAGGCGGTTCCGCCGGGAGGGAGACCGATGAGTGCTGTCCCGGATGTCGGCTCCGCAGTCGGTGGTGGTGGCTCCATCCACCGCGGCCCCGTTGCACGGCTCGTCGGCAGGATGGGCAGCGGCGTGGTCCAGGTCGGCCTGGTCGCGATCGCGCTCTTCTGGCTCGTGCCGAGCCTCGGCCTGCTGGTCGCCTCGTTCCGGCCCGAGGCCGAGAACAACTCGAGCGGCTGGTGGACCGTCTTCACGCAACCGGCGCAGCTGACCGTCAAGAACTATGAGAACCTCCTGCAGAACCCGGCGATCACCGGCTCGTTCCTCAACACCATCTACATCACCGTCCCGGCGACGCTGCTCGTCATCGTCCTCGCGTCGCTGGCCGCATACGCCTTCGCCTGGCTCGAGTTCCCCGGCCGCGACTGGCTGTTCATCCTCGTCGTCGGCCTGCTCGTGGTGCCGGTCCAGGTGGCGCTGATCCCGGTGGCCCAGCTCTACGGCGCGCTGGGGATCTTCGGCAGCCGGCTGTCGGTCATCCTGTTCCACGTCGCCTTCGGGCTGCCGTTCGCGGTGTTCCTGCTGCGCAACTTCTTCGCCGGCATCCCACGCGACCTGCTCGAGGCGGCCCGGATGGACGGCGGCAGCGAGTGGACGATCTTCCGCAAGGTCATCCTGCCGCTCGGCCTGCCCGCGATCGCCTCGCTCGGGATCTTCCAGTTCCTGTGGGTCTGGAACGACCTGCTCATCTCGCTCGTCTTCGCCTCGTCCGACGTGGCGCCGCTCACCGTGGCGCTGCAGTCGCAGATGCGCCAGTTCGGCGCGAACATCGACCTGCTCTCGAGTGGCGCCTTCCTGTCCCTCATCGTGCCGCTCATCGTGTTCTTCTCGTTCCAGCGCTACTTCGTCCAAGGAGTCATGGCCGGCTCGGTCAAGTAGCGCTCGCGGCTTCCCGCACGGAGTGAGCGGATGCGGCCCAGCGCGACCCGGCTGGGCGGCATACCCCCGCGAAGCTACAGGACGATCGTGCGGCGCCCCGACAGGAAGACCCGGCTGTCCGCGTGTGCGCGCACCGCCTCCGACAGGACGCGTCGCTCGACATCGCGGCCGATCGCGACGAGCCGAGCCGGCGTGTCGGCGTGGGTCACTCGCACCACGTCCTGCTCGATGATCGGCCCCTCGTCGAGATCTGCGGTCACGTAATGTGCTGACGCACCAATGAGCTTCACGCCCCGGTCGTGAGCCTGGTGATACGGCTTGGCGCCCTTGAAGCCGGGCAGGAACGAGTGGTGGATGTTGATCGCTCGGCCGGCCAGCTGCTCGCAGAGCCGGTCGGACAGGATCTGCATGTAGCGGGCCAGCACGACGAGCTTGACGTCCTGCGCCTCGACGAGCCGGATCAGCGCGGTCTCGGCGTCGTGCTTGCTCCCCGGGGTGACCGGGATGAGCGTGAACGGCACCCCGAAGTACTCGACCAGCGCCCGGCAGTCCTCGTGGTTGGACACGACGCCGACGATGTCGATCGGTAGGTCGCCGGACTTCCATCGGTAGAGCAGGTCGAGCAGGCAGTGGTCGAACCTGCTGACGAGGATGAGCGTGCGGCAGTACTCCTCGGCCGGCCGCACCTGCAGGTGCTGGTGCTTTATGGCCTCGCTCGAGTCGATCGCCGTCAGGACCGTGGCGACGTCGGCGGAGTCGGCGTCGAAGACGCTCCGCATGAAGAACAGGTCGGTGTCCTCGTCGCTGAACTGCTGGTTCTCGAGAATGTTCGCGCCCACCTGCAGCAGCGCATGCGAGACGGTAGCGACGATTCCGGGTCGGTCGTCACAGGTGAGGGTCATGATGTGCCGGGCCATTGGAGCAGTCTGACCCCTCGGCGCGTCCGCACCGAAACCGACACGCAGTGGGCCCTCCTGCGTGCGATCCGTTCTCCACATCCCGGGCGACGCGATTCGCCTGTCCCCAGGCCCGCGTCGAGGTGTCGCAGGTGCGTGGCGGGGTTCCTACCGTCGTCGGTATGCCGCCCACTCCCGTCCCGAGCCGACCCGAGCCGGAGGCCCTGGACACCCGGCTCCGCCGGGCTCGTCGTCCGGGGCTCGTCACCGTGCCCGAGCAGCTGCGGCTCGGACGGTTGGCCGTCTCGACGAGCGCGGTCGTGGCCCTGCTGGCGCTCGTCGTGGCCGTCGGGTGCGCCTTCGCCCTTCGTGTGCTCTGGGCAGAACGCAGCGCCGTGCCGGAGCCCGCCCGGGCTCGGTCGACGGCGGCCTCGGGCAGCGGGGTGATGGTGACCCGGGCGGCAGGGCCCGTCCCCGGCGGTCTGGCCACGCCGGCCGGCACGACGCCTGGTGCTGCGACAGGGACCGGCGGCGTCGGCACCTCGGTGGTCGTGCATGTCGTCGGTCAGGTACGCGAGCCCGGGCTGGTCCGGCTGTCGCCCGGCGCCCGGGTCGCCGACGCCATGGCCGCGGCAGGCGGCGCGACCAGGCATGCCGACCTCGCGGCGCTCAACCTGGCCCGACCGGTGAGTGACGGCGAGCAGGTGTACGTGCCACGGCCGGGGGAGACGCCCCCGGCGCACGCCCCCGCAGGCGCTGGGCAGGCACCCTCCGGTGGCGGGTCTGCAGGCGCAGGTGACGGCAACGCGCCCGCAGCCGCGGGTGGCTCGACGGTGGTCAACCTCAACACCGCCGACCTCGAGGCGCTCGACTCCCTGCCCGGGGTGGGGCCGGTCCTGGCGGGGCGGATCCTCGACTGGCGCGCCGAGCACGGACGCTTCACCTCCGTCGAGGAGCTCGGCGAGGTCAGCGGCATCGGCGGGAAGCTGCTCGCCCGGCTCAAGCCGAAGGTGACCCTGTGATGCCCCACGAGGGGCCGGCGGGGCCCCGGTCCATCGTCAAGCGTGAGCGGCGGCTCGACCTGCGGCTGCTGGCGCCGGTCCTTCTCGTCTGGCCCGTGGTCGCCTTCGTGGGCCTGGTCGCACCCGTGTCCCTCGTCGTGCTCGGCGCCGTCGGCGCGACCCTCGCGTCGGTCCTGCTCGTCGCCTCCCCGTGGGCGTGGTGGGTCCGACGACAGCAGCGGCGCCCCGCGAGCGCCCGTCGAGCTCGACCTGTCCCGCCCTGGCGCAGGCTCGCCGCGCTGAGCCTTGCCGGCCTCGCGCTGGCTCTCGTGGCCGTCGCCGGGCATCGGGCGGCCCGGTCGGCCGGACCCGTCGATTCTCTGGCGCGCGAGCGGGCGATCGTGTCGGTCCGGGCGCTGCTGGCCACGGACCCGCGCGAGGTGGTGGACGGCATACGCGACGAGCAGGGGGCGCGACCTCGAGTCGTGGTGCGCGTCCTCGCGACCCAGGTCACTGCGCGAGGACTGACGACGGCGGTCCGCACCCCGCTGCTCGTGCTCGCCGACGCGGGCTGGGCCCGGCTCGAGTGGCGCGACGAGGTCGAGTTCACCGCCCGGCTCGACGAGGCGCAGCCCGGCGACGACGTGCTCGCCGCGGCCGCGCCGCGTGGACCGCCACGCCTGATCTCCCGTGCAGGCGGTGTCTTCACGACCGCCTCCTGGGTGCGCGCCCGGTTCCGGGCGGCGACCGAACACCTGCCCGCTGAGGCTCGGGGCCTCGTGCCGGCCCTGGTCATCGGCGACTCGTCGCGCACCCCGACCGAGCTCACCTCGGCGATGCTGGTGACCGGCCTCAGCCATCTCAGCGCGGTGTCCGGCTCCAACGTCACGCTCGTGCTCGCGACCGCCATCGGGACATGTGGCGTGCTGCGGATCGGTCGCCGGCACCGGCCCTGGGTGGCACTGGTCCTGCTCGCGGCCTTCGTCGTCCTGTGCCGGCCCGAGCCGAGCGTGGTGCGTGCCGCGGTGATGGGCACCGTTGGACTGGTGGGGCTCTCCACATCGCGCCGCCAGGTCGGCCTGCCGGCCCTCGCCGGGGCGGTGCTGCTGCTGCTCGTCTGGGACCCGTGGCTGGCCCGGTCCTACGGCTTCGCCCTCTCGGTCGTGGCCACCCTCGGTCTGCTCGTCTTCGCGCAGCCCTGGGGGCGGGCGATCGGGCGATGCCTCCCGGCCAGGATGCGTGGGCTGGGCCCGATCCTCGCGGTCCCGGTGGCGGCGCAGGTCGTGTGCGCTCCGGTCGTCGTGCCCCTGCAGGGCAGCGTCTCGGTGGTCGCCGTCTTCGCCAACCTGCTGGCGGCACCGCTGGTCGCGCCGACGACGATCGCAGGTGTCGTGGTCGCGCTGGTCTCGACGGTCTGGGTCGGGGGTGCGGGCCTCGCCGCGTGGGCCGCCGCTCTGCCCGCGCAAGGGATCGCCTGGGTCGCCCGGTCGTGCGCCGGGGTGCCGTGGAGATCGTTCGCCTGGGACGAGTCAGCTTGGGGGGCAGTCGTGCTCGCCGCCCTCACGGTCGCCGTGATCCTCGTTGCTCCATGGGCCTGGTACCGGTCGAGGACCCGGCCGCTGCTGGCGCTCGCCGTCGTCGCGGTGACGGCCGCCTTCGTCGTGCCGACCAGCGTCGTCGCGTGGCCGCCGCCGGGGTGGGTCCTGGTCGCCTGCGACGTGGGGGAGGGAGACGGCTTCGTCGTCGCGAACGGTCCCGGCCACGCCGTCGTCGTGGACACGGGCACGGAGCCGGCCGTCATCGACTCGTGCCTGGACCGGCTCGGCGTGCACGTTGTCGACCTCGTCGTGCTGACGCACTTCCACGCCGACCACGCCGGTGGGCTCGCCGGGGTGCTCGAGGGCCGGCAGGTCGGCGAGATCCGGGTCTCCACCGTCAAGGAGCCGCTGGCGCAGTCGCGCCGGGTCGCCGGGCTGGCGGCCGAGGCGGGCGTGCCTGTTGCCGAGCTGCGCGCCGGTGACTCGTGGTCGGTGGGCCAGGTCAGCGCGGACGTCTGGTGGCCGGGCCGGCGCATCACCGAGGGGTCGGTGCCCAACAACGGATCGGTCGCCATGACCCTGCGCGTGCGGGGCCTGTCGGTGCTGATGACCGGCGACCTCGAGCGCGAGTCCGCGGCTGAGCTCGTGCGGGCGGCCCGAGCCGACCCCGCCCGGTGGGGGAGGGTCGACGTGCTCAAGGTCGCCCACCACGGGTCGAGCAACCGCGACGACCGCATCCTCGACAGTGTGGCGGGGCGTCTGGCGCTCATCTCGGTCGGGGCCGACAACGACTACGGGCATCCCGCGCCGTCGGTGCTCGCCGTGCTGGGACGGCGCGGGTTCGACGTGCACCGAACGGATCTCGAGGGTGCCCTCGCCGTCGTCGTCGAGCCGGACGGCGCCCCCGGCGTCCGCTCCGAGTGACCGGGTGGAGGTCTGGCGTCGTCCCTACGGCCGTGCGACCTTCGTCCGACGAGGCGACAGCATGGGGTTAGGGTGCAGGGGTGCGCGGTGAGTACAAGGTTCCCGGTGGCAAGCTCGTCGTCGTCGACCTCGAGACCCGTGACGAACGGCTCGCGGACGTCCGGGTGTCGGGCGACTTCTTCCTCGAGCCGGACGAAGCCCTCGAGGACATCAACGCCGCGCTGAGGGGTCTGCCCGTCGAGGCCACCGTGACGGACCTGGCCGGGGCCATCGACAGTGCACTCGAGCAGGACGTCGCGTTGATCGGGTTCTCCACCTCGGCCGTCGGGATCGCGGTCCGGCGAGCCCTCGGCAGGGCCACCGGCTGGGCGGACCACACCTTCGAGGTCATCCCGCCGGTCACGATGGACCCCCTCATGCACGTCGCGCTCGACGAGGTCATCCCCCAGGAGGTCGCGTCCGGCAGGCGGGGGCCGACCCTGCGGTTCTGGGACTGGGACGCACCGCTGGTCGTCATCGGCACCTTCCAGTCGGTCCGCAACGAGGTCGACACGGCGGGGGCAGCCCGGTACGGCATCCGGGTCGCGCGACGCATCTCCGGCGGCGGTGCGATGTTCATGGAGCCGGGCAACTGCATCACCTACTCCCTCGTCGTGCCAAGCTCGCTCATCGAAGGACTCAGCTTCGAGCAGTCCTACCGCTTCCTCGACGACTGGGTCCTCGGCGGGCTGCGTGAGCTCGGGATCCGGGCCGAGTACGTCCCGCTCAACGACATCGTCTCGGACAAGGGCAAGATCGCCGGCGCGGCCCAGAAACGGTTCGCCAGCGGCGTCACGCTGCACCACGTGACCATGTCCTACGACATCGACGCGGACAAGATGCTCCAGGTGCTACGGATCGGCCGCGAGAAGCTGTCCGACAAGGGCACCAAGAGCGCCGACAAACGCGTCGACCCGCTCCGGTCCCAGACCCAGATGGCCCGCATGGACATCATCGACGCGTTCCTCAAGCACTTCGAGAGCCGCTACGACACGCGGGAGAGCACGTACACCGAGGCCGAGCTGGCCAGGGCCCGCGAGCTCGTCGAGACGAAGTTCGGCACCGAGGCCTGGACCAACCGGGTCCCCTGAGCTGCCTTCCCCTGCTCAGCTGATGCCGACGGACGCCTCCCGCCGGATGTCGCCGGCCGCCTCGAGCCCACCCCCGCCGGTGCCGGCGCCGGCGACGCCGGCTGTGCCCCAGCGGCATGCCGCACCCACGCCCCCGAAGAACATGTGCAGCCCCGGGTAGGCGTTGCCGTCCAGTCCCAGTGCCGCCACCGCCTCGGCGATCGCAGGTGAGTTCTCGTAGTCGACCCGCACCGGTGCGTCGGCGGTGCCGACCGACACGTGCACGCGTGGCGCCGCGACGGCATCGACGAGCCCCTCGCCGCGCAGGCAGACCCGGCCCAGGACCTGCATGAGCGCGGTGGTGATCCGGTCGGCACCGGGGGACCCGATCGCGAGGGCGGTCCCGTCCGGGCGCCGCGCGGTCGTGGGAGCCATGTTCGACGCGAGCCGAGTGCCGGGCGCGAGGACGTGCAGGCCGAGACGGTTCAGCTCCGGTTCCCCGAGGCAGTTGTTGAGCAGGATGCCGGTGCCCGGGATCGCCAGGCCGGCCCCGTAGCCCGCGGAGAACGTGATCGCGCAGGCGGTTCCGTCGGCGTCGACCGCGGACACGTGGGCCGTCGAGGCCGAGGTCGGCAGCCCGGGCAGCCCGTACCGCTCGACCTCCTGGAGCAGACGTACCCCGTCGTCCTCGAGGTCGCGGGAGCGGTCGTGGACATCGCGCCGGTAGGTGAGCACGGCCCGCTGGATCTCGATGACGTCCCGCCAGGACCAGTCGCCGCGCCGGGCGAGCTCACCGAGCATGACGGCGAGCATCGGTCCGCCGACCGAGGGCGGCGGGTTGAGCGCGACGATCCAGTCGCCGAGCCGGCGCTGGACCGGGATCCGGACGACGGGCTCATAGGCGAGCAGGTCCTCGGCCGTGATCAGGCCGCCCTCGGCCGCCATGTCGGCGACCAGGGCCTGCCCGACGGCTCCTGTCGTGAAGAGCGCCGGTCCTTCCGACCCGAGCTGCTCGAGCACGTCCCCGAGGGGCTCGTTGCAGGTCACCTCGCCCGGCGCGAGGGTGCGCCCGCCCGGGCCGGAGACGACGCGCATCGCCTCGGCGTCTTCGGCGAAGAGCTCCTCGCGGGTGTACTCGAGGTAGGTCGCAGCGGCGCCGCCGAGTGGATAGCCGGCTCGGCACACCGCCGCGGCCGGCGCCACGAGGTCGGCCCACGGGAGGGTGCCGTGCCGGTCCCGCGCCAGGGAAAGCGCTTGGACAGCGCCGGGATTCGCGACCGAGCCGTGACCGGCATACATGGTGACTCCGCCCCCGTATGCCGTCACGACGCGACGCACGCCCGCCCCGAAGCGCTCCGGGCCGGCTCCACGACCGGGCATCTCGACGTTGCCGTCGATCAGCTCGGGTTCGCTGTCGGCTGGCCAGATGTTGACGAACGCCCCGGACATGATGCTGACGACGGCCGACTCCGTGCTCATCGCGACGAACGCGGCGGCGATCGCCGCGTCGACGGCGTTGCCACCGGCCCGCGCGATGTCGAGGCCGGCGTCCCGTCCGGCCTCACTTGTCGCGGCGACCGCGACCCCACCCCCGTGCGCGGGGTTCGCTCGTCGGCTCACGGCCGGCCCTGGGAGTGGTACTCCTCGTTCGGGACCATGCCGACCGCCGTCGATACGCGGTTGGTCAGGTTGAACATGCCGATCACCTGGACCAGCTCGAGGATCTGGTGATCGTCGAGACCGACATCCCGCAGCGGCTGCAGGTCCGCCTCGGTCACCTCGGCGGGGCGCAGCGTCAGCTTCTCGGCGTACGCGGCCATCGCCTGTTCCCGCTCGGGCAGGTCGGCCTGTCGCCAGTTCACCGCGACGAGGTCGGCCATCCGGGCGTCCTCGCTGTACTGACGTAGCGCCGCGCCGTGGCTGATACAGCAGTAGGTGCAGCGGTTGAGGTTGCTGACGACGACCGCGAGGAACTCCCGGTCCGCGTTGGACAGGTGTCCCTCCTTGTTGACGAGGAGGTTGAAGTAGCGCCACCACGCGAGGAACTGGTCGTCGTTGTACGCCTGCGCCGTGAAGACGTTGGGCACGAAGCCCATATTCTCCTCGGCCTTGGCCCACAGCCTGGCGATGTCGTCGGACACCTCCTCGGTGCTCGGGACGGGCAGGTACGAGATGCGAGCGTCATGTCCCATGTGGGCAGGGTAGTCCCGACTTTCGCGCGGTGAGCGGGTGCCCGCTCGGCGGCATACGTGAGGTTGGTATGCCGCTCGGCGACCTCCGGGCCAAACGCTCGGCTCGGACGCGGGCTCCGGGCATAAGCGGCGCTTATGCTTGAGGAATGATCGACGCTGCGGGCCTGCGGGTGATGAAGGCGATCGCCGACGCCGGGAGCTTCACCGGCGCCGCGAACGCCCTCGGCTTCACCCAGCCCGCCATCTCGCAGATGGTGCGGCGGCTCGAGCAGCGCACCGGCACGATCCTCGTCGAGCGGTACGGCCGGCAGGTCCGGCTGACCGAGGCGGGAGAGGTCCTGGCCCGGCATGCGGTGGGCGTGCTCGCGGCCCTCGACGCGGCTGAGGAGGAGATCAGCGCCATCGCCGGCCTGCGCGCGGGCCGGGTCCGGCTCATGGCCTTCCCGAGCTCGTCCGCCTCGCTCGTGCCGAAGGCTCTGGCCATCCTCAAGGACCGCCACCCCGACGTCACGATCCATTTCACGGAGGCCGAGCCGCCCGAGTCGCTGGCGGCCCTGCGCGCCGGTGACTGCGACGTCGCGGTCGCGTTCGCGTACGAGGGGATGGACCTCGGCGAGATCGAGGAGGACCTCACGGCACTCGTCACGCACAAGCTGCTCGACGACGAGGTCCGCCTCGCCGTCCCGGCGGGGCACCCCCTCGCGACCCAGGGGGTCGCTCACATGGCGGACTTCTCGTCCGAGGAGTGGATCGCCGGGTGCCCTCGATGTCGTGGCCACCTGCTGTCCCTGGCCGGCCATGCCGGCTTCGCCCCCAATGTCGCGTTCGAGACCGAGGACTACGTCGCCGTCCTCGGTCTCGTCCGTGCCGGGCTCGGGGTTGCTCTCGTGCCCGACCTCATCCTGCGTGCCGCCAAACCCGAGCACGTCGTCGCACTCCCGCTCGAGCCCGCCTCACGACGGCAGATCCTCGCCGTGACGACACCCGACCTACAGCGGGTCCCCGCCGTCCACGCCGCCATCGGCGCACTGTGCGAGGCCGCGGGTGTGCCGGTCCCGCAGGTCGAGGAGCCGATGGCCCCGGCCCCGGTGTGACGGCCAGGTGCGGGTCGTGGCGGCACCGGGTTGTGGGGGCACTCAGCGGAATAGCGCGGCGAGCCGGAACGAGGAACGTAGAGTGAACTGTGTCATCGTCCCGCCCCGTCGCCACCGCTCGCCTTGCCACCTCGCGCACACTGCCGCTCGAGACGACCGATCTGGGGACGATGGGCGACCTCGTGGATCTCGTCCGGGCCGGCGGGGTCGTGGTCCTGTCGGGGGCGGGTATCTCGACCGACTCGGGCATCCCGGACTATCGCGGCCCGGACGGCACGCGCCGGGTCGAGCCGATGACGTTCGACACGTTCGTCGGGTCGAGCGAGGCGCGTCGCCGGTACTGGGCTCGCAGCTACATCGGCTGGCAGCGCTTCACGTCGGCTCGCCCGAACAGCAACCATCGCCGCGTCGCGGCGCTCGAGCGAGCCTGCTATGTCGATGCGGTCATCACCCAGAACGTCGACGGCCTGCACCAGGCGGCCGGCAGCGAGGAGGTGCTCGAGCTGCACGGCTCGTTGGAGCGCGCCCTCTGCCTCACGTGCGGTGAGGTGGCCTCGCGGGTCGCTTTGCACGACCGGATGACGGAGGCCAACCCGGGCTTCATGGAGCGGTTCGCGGCGGCCGCCCACGCGGTCGGGTCCCAGTGGGGCGAGCAGGTCCGTCCCGACGGCGACATAGTCCTCGCCGACGAGCTCGTCGCCTCGTTCCACGCGCCGCGGTGCCTCGCCTGTGGGGGCGACACGGTCAAGCCGGACGTCGTCTTCTTCGGCGAGTCGGTGCCCAAGCCCCTCGTCGACGACTGCTTCCGGCTCGTCGAGTCGGCCCGCTCGCTGCTCGTGCTCGGTTCATCGCTCGCCGTCATGAGCGGCTACCGCTTCGTGCGACGCGCGCGTCAGGTGGGTGTGCCGGTCGCGATCGTGACCCAGTCCGCGACCCGCGGTGATGCCGACGCGACGGTGCGCATCCACGCCACGCTCGCGCCCACCCTCGACGCCCTCGGTGCCGCGCTGCAGCGGTGAGCGCACTCGCCCACGCCTCGGACGGCTGCGCCGTCAGGACGGCCGACACCCATCCCCGCGTGGCCGGGTGGGCGAGCTGACGAGCGCGCCCAACGGCATACCAGGGCGTTTGTCCCGTCAGACCCGACGCAGCACCGCGGTGACCTTGCCGAGGATCGTCGCATGGTCTCCGTCGATGGGGTCGTAGGCGGCGTTGTGCGGCAGGAGCCACACGTGGCGACCCTTGCGCTTGAAGGTCTTGACGGTTGCTTCGTCGTCGAGCAGCGCGGCGACGATGTCGCCGTTCTCGGCGGTCGGCTGCTGGTGCACGACGACCCAGTCGCCGTCACAGATGGCGGCATCGACCATCGAGTCACCCTGGACCTTGAGGAGGAAGAGCTGGCCCTCGCCCACGATCTGCTTCGGCAGGGGGAAGACGTCGTCGACGACCTCCTCGGCGGTGATCGGGACGCCGGCGGCGATCTTGCCGAGGACGGGGACGTAGGACGGGGTGGGACGTGCGTCGCCGGAGCCGGTCTCGTCGTCGTGGGACGGGCCGCTGAAGGGGATGACCCCACCGCCGCGATAGCCGAGCTCCTCCGGGCTCGTGTCTGGGGAGACGATCTCAAGCGCACGTGGGCGGTTGGGGTCGCGGCGCAGGTAGCCCTTGGCAACGAGGGCACCCAGTTGGTGCGACACGCTCGACGAGCTCGCCAGGCCGACGGCGTCGCCGATCTCGCGGATGCTCGGCGGGTAGCCGCGCCGGTCGACCGACTCACGGATCACCTCGAGAACACGACGCTGGCGCGCGGTCAAGCCGTCGCCTCGGTCGCGGTCGGGGAACTGGGTCACGTCCGCCATCTGGCTTCCCTTCGCTGCCGGCACCGAGCCGTACCGACGGTCCTCGAGGGCGGTATGGGGCGTCCGCCGGGAGGCACTGTCGGTGGTGGCTGGTGGAGTGTGTCTTGTGAGAACAGGGTACGAGTTTCGAACACGTAAGCCAAACATCTGTTCGACGCGTGTCTCGACATCGTCAGCGGCTCGTGCTACAAATCGTACAAGCGTTCGATCGAACGGTTGTTCGCGGAAGTCGGGCCCGGCCGCAGGCTCGGAGCGCGACCAGCGAGATCGACCGGCCACCCACCGGACCACTGACGGACCATTTGAGGAGGACCCCATGGGCGCCCTGACCGTGCAGCCGATCCTCGACCCCGCGGTCGACGCACCTGCCTGGCGACCGAGCTTGGTGCTCGTGCCGACCGGTTCGGGCGCCCAGGGCTTCTCGGGCACAGCGCCGGCCGGTCGGCTGCATGTCACGCGCCGCGGGCGCGTGCTGCTGACCTTGGCCGTCCTCGCCCTGTTGGCCACGGCTGGTCTCGGCGCGACGATGGCGTTTGCCTCGACGCCCGCTCAGCCGCACACCGTCACCGTGCAGGCCGGGCAGACGCTGTCCGAGATCGCAGTTGCCGAGCTGCCGGGTGTCGCGCCGCACGACGCGATCGTCGAGATCCAGGTGGCGAACTCGCTCTCGACCGACCAGGTACACATGGGCCAGACCCTGACGATTCCGGCCGGTTGACCCCCGAAACGGCCGCGTTGGCTCCACCTTCAGCGGCTGGGTGGGCGGCGCATCGACCCCGCCGACCACCTCGGACGCCACCCCAGCTCACCGGGGTGGCGTCCGTCAAGTCGGGCCTCCTCGCTTCGCGTCAAGCACCGCGACGTCGTCGTCATGCGACCGATCGCCTTCGCCCCCGGCTCCACTTCATCGTCCTGCGCCCGACCACTTCGGTCGATGGGCGGGCTGTGGATAGTTGAGTGGGCGGATCGCCCTGGTGGCGTAGCGTTCTCGGTGGGGGCAGTCAGGAGAGACCAGGTGAAGTACACCGTCGACCCTCGGGCCCTGGACGCCAGCGCGGACGCCGTGATCCGGGCACTGGAAACGCTGGGGGCAGTCCGCATCGACCAGGACCTGCAGCACCTCGCCGTTGCGGTCGCGGGCGGGACCACCGCCGCGCGCATCGCATCGGTCACCACCCAGTGGGATCTTCAGCTCGGGAGCGCTCGCGCGCGGCTTCGCGCCCACGGCGGTGCTCTCTTTGTCGCCACAGAGGGCTATGCCGATGTGGAGTCGCTGACCGCGCGCCAGCTGGGCGAGGCCGGTCCGGAGGTGCCATGAGCGATCTCGTGTTCGGGGACATCCGACGGTTTCGGCCTGCCTTGGTTCGCGAAGCGCGTGACCGAATCATGCTGGAGCGTCAGCGGATCGGTCGTGTCATGACAGAGCTGCTCGCGAGCCGGCCGCCTGCCACAGCATGGAGCGGGCCGGCTGCCCAGGCGTCCTTCACTCGTACCTCCGAGGCGGTAGGGGCGCTCGGCGAGATCGCGAACCGGCTCGTCGTGACGGCGCACGCCCTGGCGCGCCTCGCCGACCTGATGCAGGCCAGCCTCGAGCTGGTCCGGCACGCCGAACGTCGAGCTGCCGAGGGCGGAGGCCAGGTCGACGGCTTGGGGCAGCTCATCCTCCCGAGGCTGGTGGTCCTCGACCCGGTCCTCGCCGCCCACCTGGTTCGACAGGAATCGCTGCTGCGCGAGGAGGTGTTCCGCGACGTCCGACAGGCCGAGAGCCTCGCGAGGCAGGCCGACGACGAGGCTGCCGGTCGCCTCGTCGCAGCCGTTCGCGGCCCGGCCGATGCACTGCCGCCGGCCCCGGCGAAACTGCCGGTCCCGGCCCCGCCCTCGTTGCCGGACAACGGTTTCATCCACCCGGACAGCGTGTTTGCCAACGCGTCGTGGTGGCGAAGCCTCACACCGGAGGAGAAGGGACGCGCCATACGGGATCATCCGCAGTGGGTGGGGCCACGAGACGGGTTGCCCGCCTGGGCGCGACACCAGGCCAACCTCGAGCTGCTGGCCCGGGCTGAGCGCAACGTTGCAGCCCGGCTCGCAGCGGCGCGGCGCAATCCGTTTCACCTGTTGCCCGAGCCATGGGAGGACGAGGTCGAGCGGGCCGAGCGATACGCGCAGGCTCTGCGGACGGTCCGTGACGTCGTGTCGCGACAGGACGGCGTGCCCCGGCAGCTGCTCGCCATCGGTGGTGCGGACGGCCTCGTGACGGCAGTCGTCGCGGTCGGCGACGTCGACCGCGCCGATCACGTGGCGACCTTCGTCGGGGGCTTCACGACGACGGTCAAGGGAGACCTGCGTCCGCTCGACTCCGAGCTGGTCGGGATGCGTCACGAAGCGACGGCGGTGGCTCAGGACGGCGCCGAGGTGGCCGTTGTCGCCTGGCTGGGCTACCCGGCCCCGCAGATTTCCGGGCTGTCCCAATGGCGACGCAGTGTCGCGACGGACTCCATCGCGAGGGACCGGGCTGACGAGCTGGCGGCCTTCCTCACCGGTCTCGACGCCGCGCGCGACACCCCCCTGCACTCGACCCTCTGGGCGCACTCGTACGGCAGCGCAGTTGCGGGCAACGCTCTGCTCCTGCCGGGAGACATCGACGACGTCGTTCTCTTCGGCTCGCCCGGGGTGCCGATCCGCAAGCTCGAGTCCACCGGCCTCAAGCCCGGTGGACTCAACGTGCTCGACGCGCCCACCGACGTGGTTCCGCTGCTGGCGCCGGCGTTCCCGGGGGTGAGCGCGCTCAGAGTCCCCGGGGCGCGACGCCTCGCCACGATGCACGTGAACGGCATGCCGGAGCGCCTGCGCACCTCATTCGGCCACTCGCAGTACACGGCACCCGGCACGCTGTCCCGGCACAACCTCATCGCTGTCGCCGCCGGCCGGCCGGATCTCGTCATCCCTGCGAGTGAGCAGGAGGTCCAGTTCCGGGCCTTCCTGCTCCGCACCGGGCTGGCAGTCGCGAGGCCGTTCCTCCCCTGAGCCAGATCGTGCCCGCTCGAGCGCGAGCTGGTGGCCGCTCGAGGAGAAGATGGTGGCGGATCGGCGTCTGCGCAGGTCAACGGGACGCCACGCCGCGCCGGTTTCCAAGTGTTGCGCCCTTGGGGTCGAGTGCCTACAGTTACCCCTACATCTAGTAGTTACATAGATGTAAGTCATCCACATGTAGTCCCCAAGGGCGGATGGCTTGCACACACAGCATCAACAGGTTGTCCCCAGCAGGAGGTGGAGAGTGCACTGCCCGTTCTGTCGGCACACCGACTCTCGCGTGATCGACTCTCGGACGACCGACGACGGCGTGTGCATCCGCAGACGGCGGCAGTGCCCGGAGTGCAACCGGCGGTTCACGACGCTCGAGACCAGCAGCCTCAACGTCGTCAAGCGGTCGGGTGCCTCCGAGCCGTTCAGCCGGGCCAAGGTGCTGTCCGGGGTGCGCAAGGCGTGCCAGGGGCGGCCGGTCACCGAGCACGACCTCGCCCTGCTCGCACAGCAGGTCGAGGAGGCGATCCGCTCGCAGGGCAACGCGGAGATCGATGCCTACGAGGTCGGCATGGCCGTCCTCGCGCCGCTGCGCCGGCTCGACGAGGTCGCCTTCCTCCGGTTCGCGAGCGTCTACCAGGCGTGGGAGAGCCTCGAGGACTTCGAGGGCGCGATCGCCGTCCTGCGCGCCGAGCGAGCCACGACGGGTGAGCCCGTCGCCTCTGCCGACGCGAAGCGGTAACCCTTCACATCGTCGCCACGCAGCAACACAGGGGCATTGTCAGACCCCGGCGACAGACTGGCATGGATGAGCAGGATCTGACGTTTGCACTATCGGAATCGATGGTCTGGAGGCCACAGCATGACGGAGATCGGCAACCGCAGCTCACGCTCGCGAGGTGGAGCCAAGAAGGGCATCACCGTCGAGCGGATCTACACGACCCCGGGGGTGCACCCGTATGACGAGGTGACGTGGGAGCAGCGCGACGTCGTCCAGACCAACTGGAAGAGCGGCGAGACGATCTTCGAGCAGCGGGGTGTCGAGTTCCCCGACTTCTGGTCCATCAACGCGAGCACCATCGTCACGACGAAGTACTTCCGAGGCGCTCTCGGCACCGACCAGCGCGAGAGCTCCCTCAAACAGCTCATCGACCGGGTCGTCATGACGTATGCCAAGGCAGGCAAGGACCACGGCTACTTCGCGACCGACGAGGACGCCGAGGTCTTCGAGCACGAGCTGACGTATGCCCTGCTGCACCAGGCGTTCTCGTTCAACTCACCGGTGTGGTTCAACGTCGGCACGAAGTCGCCCCAGCAGGTGAGCGCCTGCCAGCCGTACCACGCGCTCGTCAGCACTCCAGCTGGTCAGGTTCCGATCGGCAAGCTCGTCGAGCAGGGTGCCGTCGGCACGAAGGTGTATGACGCCCACGGCCTCACACGCATCCTGGCCGTCAAGTCCAACGGCGTGAAGGACGTGCTCCGAATTCACACGAAGGCCGGCCATGCACTCGACGTCACCGCTGACCATCTCGTCTGGAGGAGCACCGGGGATGGATGTGGCCGCTTCGTCGAGGCCGGGACGCTTCTGGTCGGCGACGCCCTCGAGTGGCACCGGCGCACCTCGTTCGGCGAGGCCGAGATCACCTCTCGCGAGATCGCTGAGGCGGCTCTCGCCGGGTGGATGCAGTCTGACGGCTTCGTCGGGCAGTACTCCGGGACCGACAAGTCCCTCACGATGGAGGCGCTGACCGTCACGGACGAGGAGTTCGCTTGGGTCCACAAGGCCCTCGACGAGATCTTCCCTGACGCCCACCGACATGTGCGTGCCTTCGAGACACCGCGCGGCGATCTCGACGGCAAGCGCACCCGGCTCTACGGCAACGTCCTGTCGGAGTTCGTCGAGGCGTGGAACCTGCGACCGCGCGGCGTCGACATGGAGGTTCCCGCCCGACTCTTCCAGGCTCCCCTTCCGGTGGTTGCCGCCTACCTGCGCAGCATCTTCCAGGCCGAGGGCTTCGTCGGTGGCCGAGATGCCTCGACCGTGGTCGAGGTCGGCATGATCGACGAGAGGCTGATCCGAGGGATGCAGTCGCTGCTGCACCGGTTCGGCATCTTCGCCCGGGTCGGATTCAAGGCAGACCGGCGCGCTGACCGCAAGGGCACATGGACGCTACGCATCCAGAACGGCGGAGACCGCCGCATCTTCGCGGACGAGATCGGCTTCGTCGACCCGGTCCAGGCCGAGAAGCTCGAGCGGTCGTTCGACCTGCCCGGGCGCAGTGCGACACCGGTCAAGCGGCTTGACATCGCGGCGATCGAGCCGCTTGGCGAGATGGAGGTCTACGACATCCAGACCGAGTCGGGTGAGTACCTCTCCGACAGCCTTCGGGTGCACAACTGCTTCATCCTGTCCGTCGACGACACGATGGACTCGATCCTGAACTGGTACAAGGAGGAGGGCAAGATCTTCCAGGGCGGCTCCGGGGCCGGCCTCAACCTCTCCCGCATCCGGTCGTCCAAGGAGCTGCTCAGCTCCGGCGGCACGGCGTCCGGTCCGGTGTCGTTCATGCGTGGTGCCGACGCGTCCGCGGGCACGATCAAGTCCGGTGGCGCGACCCGTCGCGCAGCCAAGATGGTCGTCCTCGACGTCGACCACCCCGACGTCGAGGAGTTCATCCAGACGAAGGCACGCGAGGAGGACAAGATCCGCGTGCTGCGCGACGCCGGCTTCGACATGGACCTGGGCGGCAAGGACATCGTCTCGGTCCAGTACCAGAACGCGAACAACTCCGTCCGGGTCACCGACGAGTTCATGCAGGCCGTCGAGGACGGCACCGAGTTCGGCCTGCGTGCCCGCCTCACCGGTGAGGTCATCGAGACCGTGGACGCGCGCGAGCTCTTCCAGAAGATCTCGCAGGCCGCGTGGGAGTGCGCCGACCCGGGCCTGCAGTACGACGACACGATCAACGCCTGGCACACCAATCCCGAGACCGGACGGATCACCGCATCCAACCCGTGCAGCGAATATCTGTCGCTCGACAACAGCTCGTGCAACCTCGCATCGCTCAACCTGCTGAAGTTCCTGCGCGACGACGACACATTCGACGCGGCAACCTTCGAGAAGGTCGTCGAGCTCGTCATCACCGCGATGGACATCTCGATCTGCTTCGCCGACTTCCCGACGGAGTCGATCGGCGAGACGACCCGCAACTACCGCCAGCTCGGCATCGGCTACGCCAACCTCGGCGCCCTGCTCATGGCAACTGGCCACGGCTACGACTCCGAGGGTGGGCGTGCGCTCGCCGCCGCGATCACATCCCTGCTGACCGGCGCGTCCTACAAGCGATCTGCTGAGCTCGCAGCAGTCGTCGGGCCGTACAACGGCTACGCGCGCAACGCGGATGCCCACAAGCGGGTGATGCGCAAGCACCAGGTGGCCAACGACAACGTCAAGACTCTCGATGCGATGGACTCCGACATCCACAAGCTCG
The DNA here is from genome assembly GCF_030452765.1 of Intrasporangium sp. Lineage (GTDB taxonomy): Bacteria > Actinomycetota > Actinomycetes > Actinomycetales > Dermatophilaceae > Intrasporangium_A. The sequence continues at coordinate 1,790 of NZ_JAKDLO010000020.1, read as the reverse complement.
CGACGAGGGCCTGGGACGGTGTCATCAAGCTGGGCGAGAAGCACGGTTACCGCAACGCGCAGGCCTCGGTTCTCGCGCCAACCGGCACCATCGGCTTCATGATGGACTGCGACACGACGGGCGTCGAGCCGGACTTCTCGCTCGTGAAGTTCAAGAAGCTCGTCGGTGGTGGCTCGATGCAGATCGTCAACCTGACCATCCCGCGTGCCCTGAAGAAGCTCGGCTACCAGCAGGAGCAGATCGAGGCGATCGTCGAGTACATCGCCGACAAGGGCCACGTCATCGACGCGCCCGGCCTCAGGCCTGAGCACTACGAGGTCTTCGACACCGCTATGGGTGCCCGCGCGATCGCGCCGATGGGTCACGTGCGGATGATGGCGGCGGTCCAGCCGTTCCTGTCCGGCGCGATCTCCAAGACGGTCAACCTCCCGCAGAGTGCCACGGTCGACGATATCGCGAAGGTCTACATGGAGGGCTGGAAGCTCGGCCTCAAGGCCCTGGCGGTGTACCGGGACAACTGCAAGGTCGGACAGCCGCTTTCAGACGCGAAGGCGAAGTCCGACGCTGCGGGCGACGGGAAGGTTGTCGAGAAGGTCATCGAGTACCGTCCGGTCCGTCGCCGTCTCCCCAAGCGGCGCACCTCGCAGACGACCTCGTTCGCCGTGGGCGGAGCCGAGGGCTACCTCACCGCCGGCACGTACGACGACGGTGAGCTCGGCGAGATCTTCCTGAAGTTCGGCAAGCAGGGCTCGACCCTGGCAGGCGTCATGGACGCCTTCTCCATTGCGGTGTCGATCGGCCTGCAGTACGGCGTGCCACTGGAGACATTCGTCGAGAAGTTCACGAACCTGCGGTTCGAGCCGGCTGGTTTCACGGACGACCCGGACGTCCGTATGGCGCAGTCGATCATGGACTACGTCTTCCGCCGCCTGGCGCTCGACTACATGGACTTCGACACCCGCTCCTTCATGGGCATCCACACGGCGTCCGAGCGCGCTCGTCAGGTCGAGACGGGCTCCTTCGAGGAGGCAGTGTCCGAGGACGACGAGGACATCGAGGACGAGCTGCAGACGCTCCAGCAGTCGGCACCGGTCACGAGGAAGCCCGAGCCGAAGCAGGAGCGGGACGACGACAAGGCGGCCGAGGTCAACTTCGGCGCTGGCGCCGCCTCGGCCCGGGAGACCTCGGCGCAGGTCCACTCGTCGGCTGAGCTCATGGAGCAGTTCCAGGGCATCACCGCCGACGCGCCTATCTGCCTGACGTGCGGCACCAAGATGCGCCCGGCTGGGTCGTGCTATGTCTGCGAGGGGTGCGGCAGCACCAGCGGCTGCAGCTGACAAGGGTAGCTACGGGGGGTCCGGACCGATCGGCTCGGGCCCTCCGTCACACCGATGCCCGCTGCGCCAGCGAAGCCTCCATACCTTCATAGGGAGAATCCCATACCTCGGCCAGGCCCGGGCCAGGCCAAGCCCCTCCTGGACTCGCCACGCTGCCGTCTCTTGCGTCGAGCCGGCGATGCTACAACCACTGGTGGCGGTAGTGACGTGGACAACTTCTCGTCAATCTCGCCCACCCTCCTCACCGACTCCGCACTCAGGGCCTGGTCAAAGTCGTTGGTGCGGTGTGGCTCCGGCGTAACACGCCGGTGATCGTGTATAGGCCGGGCGGGCACGACCAGCGCCGGGACACCGTCGGCCTGCTTGCCGATGGCACCGGAAGGGCCACCGGATGGAATGGTGACAGTCAGTGCGAGGTGAGCAGGTGGACGGGCATCGTGGGGGTCGCGGGCG
>NZ_JAKDLO010000131.1 GCF_030452765.1 Intrasporangium sp. | reverse complement strand
CACTCTCGATCGGGAGGAGTGCACTCTCGATCGGGAGGAGTGCACTCTCGATCGGCTGGGGGGAGGAGCTTCAGGCGGGAAGCGAGGCGACGGGGGTCAGGGAGGCCGGGGTGCGGGACAGGAGCCAGTCGACGGCCTCCGTCGCGGTCCAGCCGTCGGGGCGTGCGGCCAACAGACGCCGCGCTCCGTCGAGGTCCTGCCCGAGGGTGACTGCCGTGTCCTCGTCGTAGCCGCTCTTGCGGTGCTGGCCGAGCCCGACGTCGGCCATGAGTGCATTGCACAGGCACTTGCGTCCGACGGTCTCCTCGATCGTGCCGCCCTTGCGGACGTACGCGTCGAGCGGCTCGGCCGCGCAGCGGTAGCCGACCGTGCCGTTGGCTCGCTCGAACGGCTCACGCAGGTAGGACAGGTCGCAGAGGCGGGGGCGAGCGGCATACACGTCGTCGTCGGCAAGGGTGCCGGGCAGGGAGGCCACCTTGAACGGGAAGCCCGTCGGCGAGGCGGCCGGGTCGTTGCGCACCGTCAGAGTGCCTGCGGCGAGCTCGGCGAGGGCCGCTCCGCGGAGCTCCGTCGTGAGGCCGGACTCCTCACAGAGGGCGAAGAGCGTGCCGCACTGGACCCCAGCGGCGCCCGCCGCGCGCGCCTGGGCCACCTGCTCCGGGGTGCCCATCGCGCCGGCGAGCCAGAACGGGAGGCCGAGCTTGGCGATCGCGGCGAGGTTGGCCTCGTCCCGGGCCCCGTAGACCGGCTGGCCCTCCTCGTCTAGGGTCATCGTGCCGCGCGGCGGTGCACTGTGGCCGCCGGCGCTCGGTCCTTCGACGACGAAGCCGTCGGGACGGATCGTCTCGTCGCGGTAGAGGTAGCCGGCGAGGCTGTGCAGCGAGACGATCGCCAGGAAGCGCGGCCGGGTCAGGACGGGCAGGTGCGCCCCGAGCACCGTGACGGGGTCGATAGTCGTGGTGTGGGTGCGGGTCGCGTCGTGCACGTTGACGGTGAGCGTGCCGGGGTGGCCCGCGGCGAGGTCAGTCAGCAGCCGGGGGACCTCGCGCGGGATGCCCGCTCCCATGAGGACGTAGTCGACCCCGGCGAGGATCGCGCCGAGGGCGGCCGACGGGGTCGCCATCTGGATCTTCTCGAGGAAGTTGATGCCGATCTGGCCGTCGTGCCCCTCCTTGGCGAGCCAGACGTGGACGAAGTTGCCGAGGACCGACAGCTCGACCACGCCGCGGCTCGGCGTGAGGGTGAGGGTCGGGTTGGGTCGGTATGGCGTGTCAGCCGCCCGCCCGCCGCCGATGAAGTAGCGCTCGAGGATCCGCTCGGCCATGGCCTGGTCGGGGAACGCGGCGAGGGCGCGTCGCAGGTGACCACCCGTATCGCCGTCCTGCAGTCCACGGGCGAGCACGGCGTCCAGCGCCGTCCCGGAGACGACGCCGAGCTGGCCGCGCTGTGAAACCGCCCGGGCCAGCTGCCAGGAAGAGACGTTGACTCCCATCCCGCCCTGGATGACGACGGGGAGCTCGTGACCGCGCATGGGAACCTCCGGACCCGTGACCTACGCTTCCGTAGGTCACGGTAGAGGCTACGCATGCGTAACCCCGCATCCGAGTCGCTGTCGTCTCAAAAACGCACGGAGACAAGAGGATTGCGTGGATAAGTCGAATTGGGAGGGATCGGTCTTTAGGGCCACGACGTCGGCCGCTGACGCCGCGCCTCCGGCGCACGTTGATGCGGCACTGGCTCCGCGGTGTCCGCCGTGAGCGTGGCCAGCCACGCTGGCGTCGGTCGTGCGGGCGGCGAGGCTTCGCCGGACGGTCTCCTGAGTCACGGCCGAGAGATTCAGGCCCGCCTTCTTGGCTTCCGCCGCGAGCTCGCCTGGGAGCTGGACGTTCAACCGAGCCACACCACACATTGTGCACACATGGGTCGCCTCGTTGTTTGACGACTCGGCCAGGGCACCTGGGCGGGGTCTGCTCGGGGGGCTACCTCCGTCCCACAAGTCGATCCTCATTCGGACTGACGTTCCGCTGGCGAGTGGGTGACACGGGGACGCCTGTCTCCTCAGTCCCCGTCTGTCTCGTCGGCGGCGTAGCGCTGAAGTCGTCGGTCGTAGCTCAACATGCGTCCGCCGAGCTGCTGGGAGGTCGCGAGCACCATCGCGTCCGGCAGGCGGAGGCGATCATGACGTGCTCGAAGGGCCGCAGCCCGCTCGGCCGTCCCGGCATCCAGTGGGGCCACCTGGATTCCCATGGCGGCAGTCGCTTCCCGAGCATCATCGACACGAGACTCTCGAGCGAACGCGACCAGCGCCTCGCTGTACGCGCTGACCGGCGCGACGAGATCGTCGCCGCCCTGATCGGCAGCCTCCACCTGCTCGACTGCCCTGGCGTGATGCCGGTCGGCGCGGTCGAGCAGCGCGATCAAGACGCTGGCGTCGAGGATCAGCGATCCCATTCGTCCCGCAACTCGTCGAGCTCCCCGGGGCGGTAGATCCCCTCCGCGATGCCGGCGTGGCGGCGCACCCGAGACGCGCGGGCAGCGATCACGATCTCGCCGCTGCCGACTGACCGAACGGTGACCTCGTCGCCGGGCTCCAGCCCGGCAGCGCGCAGCGCGTCGACCGGGATGGTGATCTGGTTCTTGGTGGACACCTTCGGCATGCCTTTACTTTCTCACTATCGAGGTAAAGGTCGGGGCAATCGGCTCGGTTCACTCACTGATGTCATGACCCGGACAGGCACGCGGAGCGTGCTCGCAGCGGGATCCGCACGTGGGACGGGTCACGTCCGACCGCGCTGCGTGCCCTTCTCGTGGCGGCCCCACGATGGACGCGGCTTTCCGGCGCTCGCTACGCGAGGGCTGCGCGGAGGGAGCGGGCGATGCTGTCGCGTTCCGACGCTGGAAGCCACCGAGCCTTAGCGTCGGTCAGGTAGGTGAAAACCCCCGGGCCCCGGGCGACCTCGGGCTGGTCTGGCAGTCGCGGCACCAGGTGAAGGTGCAGATGGGAGAACCCCTCGGCCTCGGAGAACTGCATGAGGTACGTCTTCACGCAGCCGGTGACCTCCTCGAGTGCGACGCCGAGGCGGCGTACCAGCCCACCGAGCTCGTCGGCGGCCGCGGGTGTCAACTCGGCGAACGAGGTGATGTACCTGGTTTGTAGGCGGCCGTTCCTCATCGCGTCGAGTCCCGCATCCGCCACCTCAGTGGGATGCCGAGCAGGGCTTCGTCAGGCTCCCGCGAGCGTTGCTACGAGAAGGGCCTTGATCGTGTGCATCCGGTTCTCGGCCTGGTCGAAGACGATCGAGGCCGGAGACTCGAAGACCGCGTCGGTCACCTCGAGCTCCTTCAGGCCGAACTGCTCGTGGACCTGCCGCCCCACCGCCGTCTCGAGGTCGTGGAAGGCGGGCAGGCAGTGCATGAACCTGACACCGGGGTTGCCGGCCCGGGCGAGCAGGTCCGCGTTGACCTGGTACGGCGTGAGCAGGCGGATCCGCTCGGCCCACACCTGCGCCGGCTCGCCCATCGAGACCCACACGTCGGTGTGCACGAAGTCGGCCCCGCGGACCCCCTCGCCCACGTCCTCGGTGAGGGTGATCCGGGAGCCCAGCTCGGCGGCATACCCCCTCGCTTGTGCGACAACCGCGTCTGCGGGCCACAGCGAGCGGGGGGCGGCGATGCGGACGTCCATGCCGAGCATCGCACCGACGATCAGCAAAGAGTTGCCCATGTTGTAGCGCGCGTCGCCGACGAAGGCGTAGCCGATCTCGTGATCCGGCTTGCCGCTGTGCTCGCGCATCGTCAGGACGTCGCACAGCGACTGGGTCGGGTGCCACTCGTTGCTCAGGCCGTTCCAGACCGGAACGCCGGCCCAGGCCCCGAGCGTCTCGATGTCCTCCTGAGCGCTGCCGCGGTACTCGATGCCGTCGTAGAACCTGCCGAGGACGCGGGCGGTGTCCTTGATCGACTCCTTGTGGCCCATCTGCGAGCCGGACGGGTCGAGGTAGGTCGTGCTCGCGCCCTGGTCGGCAGCGGCCACCTCGAAGGCGGCCCGGGTGCGGGTCGAGGTCTTCGCGAACAGCAGGGCGATGTTCTTGCCGGTGAGCCGCCGCTCCTCGCGACCTGCGCGCTTGGCCGCCTTGAGCTGGGCGGCCAGGTCGATCAGGCTGCGCAGCTCGTCGGGGGTCAGGTCGGTCTCCTTGAGGAAGTTGCGCCCGTGCAGAGCGGAGGACGGGAGGGGGCTCATGAGGCGATGCTTGCAGCCGACTCGAGGCCTGGCAAAGGAGTCTCAGGCGGTGGGGGCCGCGGCACGGCACCCCGTCGACGACCAAGGACCCCGGCACAGGCTCCGGGGTCCTTCGTCATGGGCGGAGGATGGGGGATTTGAACCCCCGAGGGTTTTATCCCAACACGATTTCCAATCGTGCGCACTAGGCCACTATGCGAATCCTCCGCGGGCAGGGTACCGGAGGTCGCACACTGCCCGGAAATCCGCGCTCGCCGGGGGAGGCGACGCGGGAGGCCGGGCGGCCCTCGGCCCGCGGCGTGGGTGCGCAGCAGCGGCGGTGGTCTTCAGTGGTCGCGGCAGGCGGGGCCACCGGCGGTCACCGCGAACGACACCGGCGCCGCGAGGCCGCGAGCCGCGAACGCATCGGTGACGGCGGCGCTCGTCTCGTCCGCCGCAGCCAGCGGCACCAGGGCGATCGACGAGCCGCCGAAGCCGCCCCCGGTCATCCGGGCCCCGAGTGCCCCGCAGGCCCGGGCGGTCTCGGTCGCGACGTCGAGCTCGAGGCAGGAGATCTCGTAGTCGTCGCGCATCGAGTTGTGCGACGCGTCGAAGAGGCGGCCCAGCCCGGCGAGGTCGTCGGCCTGCAGCGCGTCGACCGCGCCCCGGACCCGCTCGATCTCCGTGACGACGTGCCGGACGCGGCGGCGCAGCACGTCACTCGAGAGCCGGTCGAGGGTGGCGTCGAGATCACGCGGCTCGAGCTCGCGCAGGCTGGTCACCCCGAGCGCGGCCGCCGCCTCACGGCACTGGTCGCGCCGGGACCCGTACTGTCCGTCGACGAGGGCATGGGACGCGCGGGTGTCGGTGACGAGCAGGGCGTACCCCTGCGCCGCGAGGTCGAAGGGGACCTGGCGGGTCTCCCACGACCGGCAGTCGAGCAGCAGTGCCGTGCGCTCGTGGCAGAGCATCGCCGTCGACTGGTCCATCCCGCCGGTCGGCGCCTGGGCGATGATGTTCTCGGCGTCGATGCAGGCGCGGGCGAGCTCGGCCCGACCGGACTCCGACCCGAGCAGGTCGAGGCCGGCGAGGTCGCTGACCGCGGCCGCGACGGCGCACTCGAGGGCAGCCGAGCTCGACAGGCCCGCCCCGACGGGCACGCTCGAGTCGACCGTGACGTCGAGGCCGGGCACGTCGTGCCCGTCCCGCTCCAGCGCCCAGAGCACCCCGGCGACGTATGCCGCCCACCCCGCCGGCCGTCCCGGGGCGACCTCGCGCAGGGCGACCTCGACGACCTCCTCCTGCTGGGCCGACCGGACCCGCAGGGTGCGGTCCGCGCGAGGCGAGACAGCGACACACGTGCGCTGCGGCAGCCCGATCGGCAGGCACAGGCCGTCGTTGTAGTCGGTGTGCTCACCGATGAGGTTGACCCGGCCCGGGGCCGACCACACTCCCTCGGGAGCGCTGCCGGTCAGGCCGACGAACAGGTCGGTGACGCGGCTCGCGTGCGACTCCGGCTCGCTCACGAGGCAACCTCCCGCAGCCGGGCCGCCTGCCGCTCCGGCGGCACGTCGGTGACCCAGCCGCCGGCCCCCGACTCCGAGCCGGCGAGGTACTTCAGCTTGCCCGGCGCCCGCAGGACCGACATCAGCTGCAGGTGCAGCCGGGAGGTGTCCCGGCCGACGCGGACGGGGGCCTGGTGCCAGGCCGCCATGTACGGCAACGCGATCGGCTCGTCCTGCGGCCCGACGTAGTAGCGGTCGAGCCGCCGCAGCAGTTCCTGGTAGACCGCGGCGAGGTCGTCCCGCTCCGCCTCGTCCAAGGCGGGCAGGTCGGGGACGTCGCGGTGCGGCACCAGGTGGACCTCGACCGGCCAGCGGGCCGCGAAGGGGACATAGGCCGTCCAGTGCTCGGAGGTCAGGACGATCCGGGTGCCGTCGGCCTGCTCGGCGGCGAGCAGGTCGGCCCCGAGCAGCCGTCCGGTCCTGGCCAGGTGCTCCTGTGCCCGGTCGAGCAGCTGGGCCGTCCGGGCCGGGACGTACGGGTAGGCGTAGATCTGCCCGTGCGGATGGTGCAGGGTGACCCCGATCTCCCGGCCCCGGTTCTCGAAGCAGAAGACCTGCTCGACCTCCGGCAGCTGCCCGAGCGCTGTCGTGCGGGCGGCCCAGGTGTCGACGACACGGCGCACCCGCTCGACCGGCAGGTCCTTGAAGGACGACTCGTGATCGCTCGTGAAGCACACCACCTCGCACCTCCCGAGCGCCGGCCTGGTCTCGAAGAGCCCGGACGGGTCGACCGACCGGTCGCCGAGCGAGACCGGCGCATACGAGGGGAACCGGTTCTCGAAGACCGCCACGTCGTAGGAGGTCTCGGGCACCTCGGACGGGACGCTCCCGCGGCCGGTCGGGCACAGCGGGCACTCGTCCTTCGGCGGCAGGAAGGTGCGTCCCTGCCGATGCCCGGCCACGGCGACCCAGTCGCCCACGAGCGCGTCCCAGCGCACCTCGCCGGAGGGCAGCCGGTCGCCGAGCGGGCGCGTGTCCTCGGCTGTCCGCGGGGGCGCGTCCGGGCCGTCCACGTAGGTGATCTGGCGGCCGTCGGCCAGCTGGCGTGAGGTGAATCGGTTCATGCGGTGCCTCTCTCGGGCTTGACGACGATGAGCTGACCGACCTGCTCCCGGGCGGCCCGGCGAGCCGTCGGCGAGAGGCCGGAGTCGGTGACGAGGACATCGACGTCGGCGAGCCCGCCGAACGTGCTGAGGCTGACCACCCCCCATTTCGTCGAGTCCGCGAGGACACAGACGCGATGCCCCGCCCGGATCAGGGCCCGGTTCGTGTCGGCCTCGACGAGGTTCGGCGTCGTCAGGCCGGCCGTGACGTCGACCCCATGGGAGCCGATGAAGAGCAGGTCGACGTGCAAGGACTCGAGCGCCGCGACGGCGATGGGCCCGACGAGCGCGTCGGACGGGGTGCGGACGCCTCCGGTGAGCACCAGCGTGTGCCCCGCGCCACCGGTCTCGTGGAGCAGCTGCGCCGCGGGCAGCGAGTTCGTCACCACGGTGAGCCCGGGAACCGTCGTGAGGCGGCGCGCCAGCTCGACGGTCGTCGTGCCGGCCGAGATCCCGATCGCGCTGCCCGGCTCGACGAGGTCGACCGCGGCGCGGGCGATGGCGCGCTTCTGGGCCTGCTGGAGCAGGGACTTCGCCGCGAAGCCGGGCTCCTCGCTCCGGTGCGCCCCGTCGGGGTGGACGGCCCCGCCGTGGACCCGTTCGACGACACCATCGCACGAGAGCCGGTCGATGTCGCGGCGGATGGTCATGTCGGAGACACCCAGCCGGTCGACGAGCTCGGAGATGCGCACCGCCCCCTCCCGCTCCACGAACTCGGTGATGAGGGAGCGGCGCTGGCTGGCGAGCACGACGCGTCTCCTCTCGGTCGGACAGGGGGTGCAGCGAGGACTCGGAACGAGTTGGGTCACCAAACCCTAACAATTCCTCACACGCATTGACAATTTCCAACAAGGAAGACGACGATCTGGAGTCGTGGCCGCCACCCCGGCGGCGGGGACCACGTCAGCGCCGAGGCAGGGATCAGTCGAATGGACAGGGACGAACACGCCGATCCTGTCCGATTCGGACATGCCATCGGACAATCCCTGAGGTTTGCGGCGCCGATCGGCACGATGCGCTTGCGCACTGAGCACAAGTACTGGTCGAATCTGCCCATGACACGGTTGTCCACCCGGGCGACAGCGCCGCGGCCGACCATGGCCGATGTCGCTGCAGAGGCGAACGTCTCGGTCAAGACGGTCTCCCGGGTCGTCAACCGCGAGCCGGGCGTGCGACCCGAGACGGCCGCCCGGGTCATCGCCGTCGTCGAACGAGTCGGCTTCCGCCGGGCCGACACCAGCCGCCCACTGCGGGCGGGGCGCACCAACACGATCGGTCTCGTCGTCGAGGACCTGGCCAACCCCTTCTACTCCCAGGTCGGCGCCGCGGTCGAGCGCGAGGCACGAATCCGCCGGCACCAGCTCATCACCGCCTCCGCCGAGGGCTCCCCGAGCCGCGAGCGGGCCGTGCTCGCCGAGCTCATCGCGCGGCGCGTCGACGGGCTCGTCGTCGTGCCGGCCGGGGCCACCCCGAGCCTCGACCCAGAGGTGGCCGAGAGCGGCACCCCGATCGTCTACCTCGACCGCCCGGTGCGCGGGGCGGCCGACATGATCCTCAGCGACAACCACGGCGGCATCCGCAGCGCGATGGAGCACCTGGTCGCACACGGGCACCGCCGGGTCGGCTTCCTCGGCGACGATGGGCAGTTCTGGACCGCCCGGCAACGTCGCGAGGCCTTCGCCACCGTCCACGACGACCTGCACCTACCCGGGGCCCCCCGCATCTGCATGGGGCCGCACTCCGCCACCTCGGTCGGCGAGATCCTCGAGGCCTGGTCGACGGGAAAGGAGCCGGTCACCGCGCTCATCACCGGCAACAACAGGGTCACCGTGCACACGCTGCGCGCCATGCGCCGCCTGGACCTGCCGCTCGCCATCGTCGGCTACGACGACTTCGAGCTGGCGGACCTCATCGACCCGCCCGTCACGGTCATCCACCAGGACCCGGCCGCGATGGGGCAGAAGGCCGCCCAGCAGCTCTTCGTCCGGCTTCTCGGCGACGAGTCCGCCCCGACGACAGTCGTCATGCCCACCCGCCTGATCGTGCGCGGGTCCGGGCGCCCGCACCAGGTCCATGCCACCGTGAGCCCCATCCGACCAGAGCCCGGAGGGCACCGCGTATGACGCCGACCTCGCTCCCGCCCGCGTCCGCCGCCCGCCGTTTCGGCCGGCTGGCGGCATCCCCACAGACCAGTTGCCCGGACCCCGGGTGGCTCACCCGTCGGCCGATCCGCTCGAGGCGTGACGGCGACGAACCGATGAAGGAGAAATGAATGCGCAGCAGAACCGTTGCATCCGCAGCGATCGCCGGTCTCGTCGCGGTAGCGCTCGCGGCGTGCGGGGGCACCACCGAGAGCGGTGGCGCCGGCGACGCCAACGCCCCGACGACGGCGCTCCAGACCAAGGCCGGCGGCGCCGGTGGCGACGTGGGCGTCTTCACGTGGTGGGCCGCCGGGTCCGAGAAGCAGGGTCTCGACGCACTGGTCAAGCTATTCCGGGAGAAGTACCCGAACAACAAGTTCGTCAACCTCGCCGTCGCCGGCGGTGCCGGCTCGAACGCGAAGGCCAAGCTCGCGTCCGACCTGCAGAACAACCAGCCGCCGGACTCCTTCCAGGGCCACGCCGGGGCCGAGCTGCTCGACTACATCGACAAGGGTCAGATCGAGCCGGTCAACGACGTCATCAATGCGCTCGGTGGCGACAAGGTCTTCCCGAAGGACCTGCTCGACCGGCTCACCGTCGACGGCAACATCTACTCGGTGCCGTCGAACATCCACCGGGCCAACGTGGTGTGGGCCAACGTCGAGGTCCTGAAGAAGGCCGGCATCAACGAGGTGCCCAAGGACCTCAAGGCCTGGATGGCGGACATGGACAAGGTCAAGGCGTCCGGTGTCGACACCCCGCTGTCCGTCGCGGGCACGTGGACCCAGGTCCAGCTCTTCGAGAACGTCCTCATCGCCGACCTCGGTGCCGACGGCTACTCCGGCCTGTTCGACGGCAAGACCGCGTGGGACTCCGACGGCGTCAAGACGGCCGTCGCGGACTACAAGAAGCTGCTGGGCTATGCCAACACCGCCTCCGACGGTGACGACTGGCCCGTCGCGACCGACCTGGTCATCAACGGCAAGGCCGCCTACAACGTCATGGGTGACTGGGCCGTGGCCCAGTTCAACGACAAGGGCAAGAAGCAGGACCAGGACTGGACGTGGTTCCCGACTCCGGGCACCGACGGTGTCTTCGACTTCCTCGCGGACTCCTTCACGCTGCCCAAGGGTGCGAAGAACCCCGGCGGCGCGAAGGACTGGCTCATGCTCGTCGGATCGGCCGAGGGCCAGAAGGCGTTCAACCTGGCCAAGGGCTCGATCCCGGCACGCACGGACATCCCGGCCAGTGACTTCCCGCCCTACCAGCAGGCGGCGATGAAGTCGTTCAAGGACGACACGATCGTCTCGTCCATCGCGCACGGTGCGGCCGTGTCCCTCGCCTGGAACGCGGACATCTCGACCGCGATCAGCAAGTTCTACGTCTCCAAGGACGAGGCCCAGCTCGTGACCGACCTGGTGGCGGCCGCGAAGAAGAACCAGGCCTGAGTCTCACTCAGCCCCAACCGAATCGGAGGTATGCCGCTCATTGCGGTGAGCGGCATACCTCCCCGGGCGGGTGGCACCACCCGCGAAGGAGAGCTCATGCGCAAGAGTCGTGACAAGCTCGTCGGCTTCCTGTTCGTCCTCCCGTCGATCATCCTCATCGGAGTCTTCGTCTACTGGTTCATCTTCCAGAACGTGTCGACCTCGTTCGACCGGGTCGTCACCCGGGCGACGAAACGCGAGCTGCACCCTGGCGGTGTCGCGAACTACTCGCAGCTGCTCGGATCCGACGACTACCAGCACGCCCTGTTCAACCTGCTCGTCCTGACCGTGGTCTTCGTGGCCGGGACGATGTTCTTCGGGCTGCTGTGGGCGATCCTGCTCGAGAAGGGTGTGACCGCCGAGGGGGTCTTCCGGTCGATCTACCTGCTGCCGATGGCGATCTCGTTCATCGCGGCCGGTGTCGTCTGGCGCTGGCTGCTCGCCCCGGGCAAGGGCGACCAGGCCTCCGGCCTCAACCAGCTCCTCGCGATGATGGGGCTCGAACGGTTCCAGTCGAGCTGGTGGCAGTCGCCGAACAGCTTCTCCATGGCTGCCATGGCGATCCCCGCGATCTGGCAGCTGTCCGGCTACGTCATGGCGCTCTTCCTGGCCGGCTTCCGCGGCATCAGCGACGACCAGCGCGAGGCCGCGCGGATCGACGGCGCCTCGGAGTGGAAGATCTACCGGCACGTGCTGTTCCCGCAGCTGTCCCCGATCGCCCTGTCGGCCCTGATCATCGTCGGGCACATGTCGATGAAGATGTTCGACCTCATCTACGCCATCGCCGGTCAGAACTCCTACAAGGCGTCCGTGCCCTCGACGATGATGTGGACCCAGCTGTTCCAGCAGGGCGACGCGACCGCCGCGGCGGTCAACGCGACGATCCTGCTCGTCCTCGTCGCGCTCATCGTCATCCCGTACCTCTACTACACGAACAAGACCGAGAAGGAGGTGCGCGGATGACCGCCACGACGACCGAGCCGGTCCCCGTCGCCGAGGCCGTCCCGACCCGCAAGTCGACGGGCAGGGCACCCGGCACCGAGGGGACCGTGATGGGGCGGACCATCCGCTACGCGTCACTGCTCGGCTTCCTCATCCTCATCCTCATCCCCCTCTACGTCCTGGTCGTGACGAGCTTCAAGACGAGCGGCGAGGTCAACGCCCGGCAGGCCTGGTCCCTGCCGTCGGTGTGGTCCGTGGGTGGCTGGAAGGCTGCCTGGGCGACGCTCGCGCCACCGCTGTGGCGCTCGGTCGTGCTCGCCGTGTCGGTCGCCGCGCTGTCCGCGATGCTCGGCTCGCTCAACGGGTTCGTCTTCGCGAAGTGGCAGTTCAAGGGCGCAACCCTGGTCTTCACACTGTTCCTCTTCGGGATGTTCATCCCCTACCAGGCGATCCTCATCCCCTTGCAGGGCCTGCTGATCCAGGTCCAGCAGACCCCGGGGATGTCGTGGTTCGACGGCATCTGGAAGCTGATCGTCGTGCACCTCATCTACGGGATCCCGATCTGTGCGCTGATCTTCCGCAACTACTACGCCACGGCCGTGCCGAACGAGATCCTCGAGGCGGCCAAGGTCGACGGGGCCGGCACGGCGCGCACCTTCTGGTCGATCGCCCTGCCGATCTCGGTCCCGGCCTTCGTCGTCACCATGATCTGGCAGTTCACCTCGGCGTGGAACGACTTCCTCTTCGCGCTGTTCCTGACCAACCGCAACAACGGCCCGGTGACCTATGCGCTCAACGAGCTCGCGGGCGGCCAGAACCCGGACTACCCGTCGATCATGGCGGGCGTCCTGCTCGCGTCGCTGCCGACGCTGCTGGTCTACATCATCCTCGGCAAGTACTTCGTCGGTGGGCTGATGAGCGGCTCGGTCAAGTAGGGGCATACACTGGCGCCCGGCACCCCGTGTGGTGGTACCTCTCCGAACTCCCCCAGGGCGGGAACGCAGCAAGGGTAGGAGAGCTCTTCCAGGTACGCGGGGTGTCCCTTGCTTCCTGCCGCGCTCCGCGTCGCGACCGTCGTATGCCGCTCAGCCGGCCGGGGCGGTCGTCGTGCCCTCGCGCAGGTGCACGGAATGAGTGCGGCTGCGGGGACGTGACCCTTTCAGGGCCTGCTGGACCAGCGTGCCGAGAAGGCGGCCCTTGTCGTGGCCATGTCGATCCATCGTCGTCGGCCGGTGTGGGTGTGGACGATGGTATCGAAACGATTCGGGTCGAATCGATTCGACCATCCAGAAGAGCAAGGGGATGTTGATGACCGACGCGCTGCCGACGCCGAGGGTCCACGCAGCTCGTGCGGCGGTCTTCGCTGCGTTCGCGGTCACCGGTCTCGCGTTCGCCGCGTTCGCCTCGCGCGTCCCGGACATCAAGCACACGCTCGGGCTCTCACCGGGCGAGCTCGGTGTGACCCTGCTGGCCCTGTCGGCCGGATCGGTCCTCGGCCTGCCGGTGTCCGGCTGGTTCGCCAACCGGTTCGGGGCAGCGCGGACCGTCGTCGGCGCGGGTCTGGTCCAGGCCACCGGGCTCGTGCTCGCCGGCGTCGCTGTCACCGCGTTCGGCAGCCGGCCGGTGCTCATGGCGGCACTGTTCGTCACAGGGCTCGGTGTCGGCGTCTTCGACGTGGGCATGAACTTCGAGGGAGCCTCCGTGGAGCGGCTCCTCGGACGGTCCGTGATGCCGCACTTCCACGCCATGTTCAGCGCCGGCACCGTCGTCTCCGCCCTCATCGGCGCGCTCCTTTCCGGGCTGCACGTGCCAGTCCTGGCCCACCTCGCCGGCGCGGCCCTGATCCTGGTCGGCGTGGCGCCGTGGTTCCTGCGCGACTTCCTGCCGGCGGGTCAGCCCACTTCCCCCGATCGAGAGTGCACTACTCCGGATCGAGAGTGCACTACTCCCGATCGAGAGTGCACTACTCCGGATCGAGAGTGCACTACTCCGGATCGAGAG
>NZ_JAKDLO010000130.1 GCF_030452765.1 Intrasporangium sp. | reverse complement strand
CCCCACCTCCGCCAGCACCCTGCTGCGCGAGGCCGCCGACCCCGCCGTGCTGCTCGGGCAGGCCACCTCCCGGTACGTGGACGCGCTGTATGCCGCCGCCGAGGCCACGCTCGGAGCCGAGGCCGTCGCGTCGGTCGCGTCCACCGCGGACGCCCTGGTGTCCGGGGTGTGCGAGGAGGCGGCGTGGCCGACGCTGCGCGCGCACCTGCTCCTGCTCGGCGCGTCCGGGACCGACCCGGCCGGGGCGCTGCAGGCCGCTATCGAGGGCCGCGAGCTCGACACCGCGGGCGACCGGGCGGCCGTGCTCGACTGGCGCCTGGACGACTCCGGGCTGCGCAACGCCGACCGCGGGCCGCTGCCCTGGGTCCCGGCAGTCCCGACGAAGCTGGCGTCGGATCCGGTCTGGGGCAAGTACCTGACGCGCCGCGCCGATCGCGTCGACGACCGCGCCGCGCAGGCCCGAGCCGCGGCCAGCCAGGGCGAACCGCCGGCGGGGGCGACCGGGCGGGGGCGGCGCGTCGACGCCGCCTTGGCCGCAGAGGTCGACGTGTGGCGGGCCGCGATGCATGTCCCGGACGCGGACCGCAGGCCGACCGGGCCGCGGCAGCTCGCGAAGGCGGCGGCGCTCTGGCAGCGCGACCTCGACGTGCACCTGTCGGCCGGGCACACGCCCGCTATGGACGAGTGGGCACCGCTGCTGCGGCGGGTCGCGCCCGCAGTGACAGGCGACGAGTTCGCCCCGATCCTCGCTGAGCGGCTCGCCGCACTGTCCCGCGCCGGCGTCGACGCCAGAGCCCTGCTCGAGCGGGTGGCGGCGCAGGGAGCCCTGCCGGACGACCACGCGGGCGCCGCGCTGTGGTGGCGGATCAGCCACCACGTCGAGCCCGCGGTCGCCACGACGACGGACCAGTCGGGTGGGCTGGGCGCACCCTGGGTCGACCGGCTCTCCGCGCACGTCGGAGCCGACCGCGCCGTCGCCATTCAGTCCAGCGCGTGGTGGCCGGCCCTCGTCGCGGCCGTCGACCATGCGCTGGCGCGCGGCTCCCGGATCGACGACCTGCTCGATACCGCGGGACGCCACTTGGACGGCGTCGATGTCGATGAGTGCCACGCCATGGTCTGGCGCATCTCCGTCCTGGCCGAGCCGACTGCGCGCGGACATACGGACGACGGCGAGGAACTTGGGGCCCCGCCGGAGGACCTGCTCGTTGACGTCGAGCCGCCCGCCGACGCGCCGACGGCCGCGGAGTGGGAGGACTACCTCACCGGCCACGGCGAAGGACTGGAACCGCTGGCCGAGGACGGCTCGCCGCCGCTGGTGGTCGGGGCGCAGCTGCAGCTCGCAGCGCTGGTGCGCGACACGATGGGACCGCTCGACCCGTCCGAGACGGAGATCCAGCATCTGCTCGAGCGGGCGCACGAGTGGGACCAGTGCCCCGTCCCCCGCGAGCGGATGGTGGAGGTCAACGAGCTGAGCCTGGCGTTCTTCGAGGCGCGGTTCGAGCGCAGCTGGGCCCGTGACTACCTGACGGCCCGCTTCCAAGAGGACCTGGCCGGCCACGCCGGTTTGGGGGCCGACTACCGGCCCGGCTACGCCCCCGCCGGGTGGACCGGCCTCGTCGAGCACCTGCGCTCCTGCGGCGTCACCGACGCGGAGATGACCCTTACCGGGGTCGCCACGCTCGCCCGAACCGGGCGACTCATCGACCGGTTCCGCGACCGGGCCGTGCTGCCGATCATCGACGACGGGCACGTGCTCGGCTTCGTCGGCCGCCGCCACCCCCACCTGACCGACAGGGACAACGCGGGCCCGAAGTACCTCAACACGGCTGACACGCCCCTGTTCCACAAGGGCGCCCAGCTCTACGGTGTCCTCCCCCGCCTCCGGGATGCGGGGGCGGTCCCGGTGCTCGTCGAGGGCCCGATGGACGCCATCGCGGTCACCCTCGCCACCGGCGGCAGCCACGTGGGGGTCGCTCCGCTCGGCACCGCCCTGACCGAGGCGCAGGCGAGGCAGCTGGTCGGCCTGATCAGCGCAGCGGGCACCGGGCCGGTCGTCGCGACCGACGGAGACGTCGCCGGATGGATGGCGGCCGAGCGGGCGTACTGGCTGCTCGCCCAGCACGGCGCAGAGTCGCTCTCGGTGCGCCTCGACGAGGGGGCTGACCCGGCCCAGGTGCTTGCGACGGACGGCCCGGTAGGCCTGTCCGCGCTGCTGCGGATGCCGCGGCCGCTCGGGCAGGTCCTCCTCCACGAGCGGCTCGCAAACCTGCCCGGGCCGCAGGCTGTCGACGCGGCCGCGGCGATCGTCGCAGCACGACCGAGCGCCGTCTGGGAGCCGACGCTGGGCGACATCACCGCAGCGACCGGCGTCCGTCCGGGCGAGGTCCGGCGGGCTCTGCTCGCCGCCTCCCGGGCGTGGAACGCCGACCCCCGCCCGGTCGCGCAGCAGCAGCTGGGCGGCCTGCACGAGGTCCGGACCCGGATCGGACAGGGACCCGGGGAGCCAGCCCAGCGGCATACGGACACGGTGGCGTCCGAGCGGCACGCGGCGCAGGCCCACGGGGAGGAGCGCCGCACACCGGTGGGTGGCCCCGCCCGTTCGGGTGGGCGCCGGGGCCGCTGACCAACGTCCTTGGGCCCGTCAGGTCACCAGGTGTCGTTGTGGACCTCGCCGGTGTCGAGGTCGACGACGGAGAAGGCCCGTCGCGGAGTGGCGGCCTGCTGCTCGTCGAGGGTGTTGACGTCGGCGGTGAACGCCTCGGCTCGTTCGGCCCGGCTGGCTTGATCGGTGTGCCGGATGTGGCGGCCCTTGGCCGGCCAGGCCTGGTGGCCCTCGTCGCAGTGGTTCCGCAGGCGGGCGCGCATCCGGTCGAGGAAGCCGGGCAGCGTGGAGCGGTGCCAGTCCTCGAGCAGATCGCTGGTCAGGGCGGCGCCGGCGCGGCGGCGCTGGTCGGCCAGGACGGCGAGCTCGCGGATCAGGTGCGGATGGTGCGGCCAGCACGGCGGGATGACCGCGGCAGCGTCCCAGAGGTGCTCGTGGTTGACCCATTCGACGACGGCGTCGAGCCAGGCCCACACCTCGGCGCGCAGGTCGGGGTGGCGGCAGGTGGCCGGGTCCCACGGTCGCGGCAGCCGCGCCGGGTCACCGAGGGCACGGATCTGCTGCTCGCTGCCGGCTGCGAGGATGCTCAGCTCGCGGTAGGCGACCCGCATCAGTGGGCCCACCTCCGGGAAAGGCCGGACGAGGGAGCGGCCGGGGTCGCCGGTGCCGTCGGTTGCGGTTGGCGGGTTCAGCGCCACGAGTCGGTGCTCTCCGGGGCGAGGCCCCGCCGGCGTGCCTCGGCCAGCGCGTCGGCGACTCGAGCGGCCGGGGCGGGGGCGGTGCTGCGGGCGGTGGCCAACTGCTTGCGGGCCTGGGCTTGGTCGCGCAGCAGGCGCCGGCCGTCCTTGCCGTCGATGCAGCGGCTCAGGCGGGCGATGATCGGTCGCCCGTTCTCGGCGACCACCAGGGCGTGACGGTCGGGGATCTGGCGGATCTCCTCGGGGCGAAGGATCGGGATGTCCTCGCCGGAGGTGGACCGCCCGCCCCGGCTGCCGCCGCTGCCGCTCTGCCAGGTGGTGCGCCTGACACGGGTGGTGCCGACGAGATCGGAGACCTCCTGGTTGAACGCGACGTCCTTGGAGCCGCCGAAGATGACCAGCACGTTGCTCAGGCCGAACAGGGCCCTGGCTTCCTGCTCGCCGAAGATCGCGGCCAGCTGCCGCCAGGTCTGCGCGGCGTAGATGAACGAGATGCCGAGCGCGCGCTCGTTGGCCATCCGGGTGCGTAGGGTCGGCAGTGGTGCGGTGGAGGGCAGCTCGTCGAGGCAGGCGAGCATCGGCGGGCAGAGCCGTCCCCACGGGGACCGGTTGGCCAGGGCGAGGGCGGTGTCGAGGACGTGCTCCGCCAGCGCCGTCATCAGCGGCGACGCGGAGGCGTAGGGGTCCTCGCGGCCGAGCAGGTAGATCGTGCCGCGGGCCTCGATCAGCTGGGTGATGTCGGTGGCCGGGTGGCCCGGCCGGGGGACGCAGCGGCGGCGGATGTCCTCCTGGAAGAACAGGCTCATCGCCTGCTGGACGGTGGTGATCGTGTTGCCGGCGGTGCGGTCGTCGCCGTGCAGGGCGCCGTGGAGCAGGCCGTGCCAGAACGGTGCCGCGTGCGGGTGTTCTCGCAGGATCTCGGACGGCTGCGCGGCGGCGTGGGGGTTGGCGACCCAGCGCAGCACGTCCTCGAGCGTCCGGCCGGTCAGGGCTGCGGCGTGGAAGTAGGCCTGCAGCACCTTGGCGGCCTCGGCCGCGTAGAACCGGGCGGCGTCGTCGCCGTGGCCGACCTGGACGGCGCCCTTGACGGTGCCGGCGGTGAACGCCTTCGCGCGTCGTTCGGCGACCATCGGGTCGACGCACCCGTCGATCGGGTCCCACACGAGTTCCGGCACCCCGGGCGCGAGGCCGAACGGGTCGAGCACCACGCACGGCCGGCCGTCGCCGGAGCGGTCAGCGAGGGTCAGGAGCAGGTCGTCGAGCTTCGTGAGGGTCACCAGAGCAGCGCCGGGTGCCGCGAGCAGGGCGGGGGTGAGCAGGTCGAGGGTCTTGCCCGAGCCCTGAGGTCCGATGACCCCGGCGGTGCGATCCCATGGCACCCACAGGTCGCCGCCGCGCGGTTCGTGGGCTCGTCCGAGCGGCCAGCCGATCGCGGCCGGGTCGATGCGCCGGACGAGGGTGACGGTCTTCATGCCTGTCCCCGGCCCTTGCCGTACAGGTCGGGGCGGACGATCGCCGCGTGGCGGCGCAGCCTGGCCCGGCCGAGCAGCCGCTCCGCCTCCTGCCGGGTCGCCACGCCCTGAACCCTGGAGGGGCCCCAGAGTCGAAGGCCGGCCCTGATCCCGGCGGCTATCAGCCCGAGGATGGCCAGCTCGACGGCGGCGATGCAGACCCACAGCATGGTGGCCGGCGCGACCGTCGGGTGCGGCGCCGTCAAGCCAGCGCTGGCGTCGCTCTCAAGAAGGCCGGGGAGGCTGGTGAACAAGTCCGCCCGGTCTGGGAACTCCCACCAGCCGGCGCTGAGCAGGTTGGCGATCCCGCGGCCGAGGTGGGCGCCGACCACGAAGAGGAGAAGCGATCCGATGACGATCGCGAGGGGCACCTCCCACGGGGTGGGGTGAGGGTCGTGTCGACGAGCGCGCTGCATGGCCAAGCTCCCTTCCGTTCTTCTCCCCGGAAGGGGGCGGCACACGCGGCCACGGTCACCCGACAAGCGAGCAAAGCAGCCGTGTCACCGGCAGGACCACACACTCAGTGACCCGGGTCGAAACGGGTGGCGGGGCGAAGCGGTCCTACCGTGCGGGTCGCAACAGCGCCCCGTCCAGCCACTGCGTCACGACGACGGGGCTGCCCTGGTCGTCCACGACATAGGTCACGAGAGCCGACCACCCCTTGCTGCCCCTCCGCCACTCGACCACCAGCCCGGCATGAGCCATCTCGTCCCCCGGTGGCGCTATCCACCCAGCAGTGCCTGGCCCGCTGGGCTTGGCCCGCGGCCTCGGGCTGGGCTTGGCCCGCGGCCTTGGGCTCGGCTCCGGGCCCAGCAACGGGCCGATCCTTCAGGGGCACCCCTCCCCCGGACGGAGGTGTCATGCCGCCGGTCATCCCTCCATGGTGCCACGCACCAGAACACCTGTTCGAGTCCATCCTGACGCCGGCGACACGCGCCCGGTCGCGCCATGTGGTTCGCGAGTCGCCCCGTAGGCTTGCCGCAGCGCCGCAACGACACCCCCTGAGTCCAGCGGCGCATGACCGGCCCTCGTCGCCCCCCGATACGAGGGCCGGTCCCACTTCCCCGCCTGCGCGAAGGCACCAGGTCGTAAGGTCGCGTAGTGCAGGATGTCGCCGTGCCCATCGAACCCGAGCCCTTCGAAGAGGGCCTGCCCCACCGCTTCTTCACCCTCAAGCAGGTAGCGGCGATGCTCGCCACCAGTGAAGCCCAGGTGTACGCCTTGGTGCGGGCCGGCGACCTTCCCGCCATCAAGATCGGCGGCCGTGGCCAGTGGCGCGTCGAGAACCGGGAGCTCGACCAGTGGATCCAGGCGCAGTATCGCAGGACGCGCTTCCTCGACGAGGACGCATCGGACCCGGACGATCTCGGCGACCACGATGCAAAGCCATATCCGCGGTCACGCGTCGAGTAGAGAGAACTGACGCAGACGGTCTGGGTCGCACCTCGGGAGGTCTCACGACACGGGAGCCCGCGCGGGCGACCTGCGATGGAGTCGGCGCCGCGTGGGCTGGCCGAGCGACGCACGGGCCGGAACGCCGCCAGTGGACGCTCAAGCCCGGGCTGCCGCGACCAGGGCCAACAGTCGTCGGCCCCCGAGGATGGCGAACACCGCCCAAGGCAGCAAGGAGGCGAGGGAGAAGACGAGACCCGCAGTCCCGAAGTTCGACGGGACCGCCATCAGCACCGCCGCTGCCAATCCCCACACCGCCGTGGCCCTGCCGAGCACTCGGCTGCGATACAGCAACAGCGCCAGGACGAGCAGCGTCACCAGGTTGAAGAAGTAGTAGACGTCGAAGGCCGTGCCCTTCCACGTCGCGAGCATTCCGTCACCGACGTCCAGCAGCGCCTCCCGCCCCCGCAGTGTCGGCGGCCGCGTAGGAGTGCGCCAGCTGCAGCATCTCCACCGGGCGGGGCGAGGCCATGTACGCGGCCATCCCGAGCCCGCCGAACGCGAGGGCCAGCACCACGGCCGAGCGGCTCACCCGCCAGAGCACGACGGCCAGCGCGAAGTACAGCAGGTACGCCAAGAGGTTGCTGACCACGTAGAGCGCATCCAGCGCGATGAGCCCGAGCAGCGGGTTCTCGATCAACAGCTCGAACATCCCTTGCGCCCTGTCGGGCGGCGGCCACACCGTGAAGATCGCGACCTGGAGCACGATCATCGCCACACTGGCCAGGGCCGCCCAGGCCCCCGTGAGCACCAGCCCGGACCATTGGCGGACATCCGCCAGAAGGGTCTCGTCCGCGACATCGGATGCAGTCTTGTTGGGCGCCGACACGACATCATCGTCCTTCTAGGAGCCCCCGGCCAGCGGCTGGATGTCGCCAGCATCACCGGCCCGGGCACAGATCTCGATGCGTCCGTTTCGCGGCGGATTGACGCACCAGCCGTTACCAGCGGAGCGAACCGATCCGGCCTGGAGGAAGGCCGGTCACAAGCGGATGATTCGGCACGCCTTCGCCTCAAAGTCGGTCCGGGAACTCACCTCGTTCACGTCCCGTTCGGGCTTCCCACCTGAGCGGCCTGACCAGTGCAACACCTGCCCGGGCTTCAGGGCGGCGACGTCGGCCAGGGTGAAAGTCACCCCGCTCGCGGACACGGTGTTGTCCTTGGTCCAGCCGTAGAGGGTGTACTCCCGACCCGGCTCCAACGGCTCCACGGGCTTCGACGAGGTCCATCCGCCTTCGGGGGCGTTGAGCGACCATTCAGCGGTTGCCTCGACTGGAGGCTGCGCCTCCCACCGGCCGACCTCGACTGACGTGGGAACGGTGGCGCCACGCGAACTCACGTCGTAGTACAACGTGGTGCCGTCGATGCTCTCGTCGCAGACCCGCACATAGCCGACCAGGTTGCCGTCGACGTCGACACCGATACCTGCCAACGCCGCCACTGGGACCGTGCAGCTGCTGAGCAAGGCTGCCCCTACTACGGCGTGGGGCACGAACATCAGACGATGCATGGCAGTGACGTTAGGTCGTCGGACAGCTCGGCAGTCTCGACGGAGCGAACCGTTGCAGGATCGTCGTCAACCGCACCGTAAGAATGGTCGACTCGCGGCGGAGTGGGGCAAGTGCAACGACGGGCGAGCGTCAACTAGGAGCAGATCTCCTTCACGCACTCGCGGAGCCGGTCGAGGTCGACGCCGTACTCCAGCCAGCGCTTCTGCAGCTTGCGGGACACGGCCCCCTTTTCGACGAGACACTCGACCAGGCGGCACCAGTCCGCCCCGCGGTCGTGCCCGGAGTCGTAGCGGATGTCCGGGTCGGGGCGGTCACCGCCGGGCCAGACCGCCGCGGTGAGCAGCGCCTCGCGGGTGAACCGCGCCCCACGGAACGTCCCGCCCTCGGCTTGCACCGTGATGCGGTAGACCCCGGTCCCGGCCGCCTTGAGCCCCACCTCGTACACACCGCCGCCGGCCTCGGTCATGTCCGCGACGCTGCGCGAGCCGTCCGGATGGGTGACTTCGGCCCAGAGCCGCGCGCGGCCCTCGACTGGCACGCCGTACTCGCTCAGGACCGCGCGCACGTGGACCGTCGACCCGGGCGTGAACCCGCTCTGGGTCAGCGTGGTGTCCATGCGCAGGTTGCTCAGCGCGTGCACGCTGACGCAGTACGCCGCGCCGTTGGCGCGCAGGTCGGCGATCCGGGGGTCCTCATGCTCGTCGTGGTCTTTCGACACCCAGCGCTTGTAGGCCCGCTTGTCGATGTCCAGGACGGCGTACCAGGTGCCGACGTGGGCCGGGCCCGACGACGCCGGGACCGGAAGGTTCAGGCTCACCGTGGTGACCTCGTCCGCCCTCTCGAACTCGACGCCCGGGGTGCCTGCCGAGGCGTGGATGACCTCGCCGTCCGGAGTCTCCACGCTGACGTTCAGCACCGGCAGCAACTGCAGGGCGATCACGCGGGCGGTGATGTCGGCCTCGTTGAGCGTGAACGGGATCCGGACGCGCACGCCGGGCAGGACGTGCCCGGTCGGGTCCACGACGATCTGGTTGCGGCTCACGCCGGCCAAGATCTGGAGAAAGAACTTGCGCAGCCGGAACTGGTCGTCGAGGCTGGAGGACAGCACCCCGGAGAGCAGGAGCAGCCCGCCCGTCGAGCCGGCCAGCTGGGTGAGTGCCGCAGTGTTGACCTGGTTCTCGTTGCCCAGGCCGACGGCGAAGGTCCGGTCGTCGATGGACGCGGCGACGTCGTTGATCGTGGGGTTCCGGTTCTGGATCCCGTCGGTGAACACGATGATCGCCTTCTCCGAGTAGGCGCCGCTCGGCAGTGCGTTCAGCTCGGAGCGAGCCATCGCCAGTCCGGCGCCCACGGAGGTCGCCCCGTGCGCACCGTGGGCGGCGATGGCCCCGAGCGCCGTCCCGCGGGCCGGGTCCCCGAAGCCGTTGCTGTTGACCTTGGTGACCGGCATGCCGGGGAACGTCGGGTCGTTGGGCGGATAGGCCGCGTCGTCGAACCGCACCAGGCCGATGGCGTTGTCCTTCTGGAGCAGGTTCGCGAACAGGCCGGCGGCGTCTTTGAGCACCTGCAGCCTTGTCGCACCGCTGGTGCCGGCGGGGTCGGACATCGATCCGGACTGGTCGAGCGCGAGCTCGACCGCGACGGTCGGCCGCGGGGTTGTCGTGGCGAGCAGCTCGAACTCGAAGTCCTGGTCGCCGACGGTCACGGTCGTGTTCACCGGTCCGTGCGACTGCGGAGCGGTGCCGACCGCGCCGGCGGTGAACTCGAACCAGACCCGCACGTCGCGGTACTGGGTCGGGCCAGCCTTCGAGACCACATGCGGGGTGGCGACGCCGAACGGCGCCCCGGGCCCGGTGCCCGGCTTGACCTCCGCCTCGACGTCCCCACAAGTCCGGATCCGGAACGTCGCGGCACGCCAGGTGGTCTCCTGCTCGGGGACGCTGTTGAACACGACCTGGTAGCGGGAGGTGGCCACGTTGAGGTTGTTCTCTGCCTCCACCACATGGAAGTCGCTGCCGTTGGTGTCGTAGCACGGCGGTGAGACCACGGAGAGGTCGAAATAGTTGATCACCAACTGCTTCGTCACGTCCGACGCCCAAGGCTCGAGCCCGGTGCCGCCCGCCCACGGCTCGACGTTCTCGTTGGCCAGCGCGGCCAGCTGGGAGGCGTTGAACCCCGCGTACGCGGACCCCGGGGTGATTCGCTCCGGGTACGCCGGGTCGGTCTGCCACTGGGCCCACAGCCGGTCGACGTTGGCGTGGAGCAGGAACACGAACGGGTCGTGGAAGGAGTAGTGCGGATGGCTGATCGTTCCGCCGATGTAGCTGTGCGCCACGCTGTCGTGGGCGGACTTCAGAGCCGCGGCGAACGAGGCGAAGTCCGGGTTGTTCAGGATCGTGGCGTCGGAGGCCACCGCCGGCGTCCCGTCGGGGTTCGCCGCGGTCCCGCCCACGTCACGCCAGATCTTGGTGTGGCCGTTGCCGATCTCGGCGTCCTCGGTGGACTCGAAGTTGTTGAGCAGGTGGCTGACGTTCCCGGACGCGTTGTCCATGAAGCTCGGGGTGTACAGGGCGGCCCGGGACCCGGTGGCCACGCGGGGGTCGGTCGTCCAGTCCCAGTAGTGCAGTGACAGCTCGGGGTCGACCTCGCGCAACAAGGCCTCAAGGCGGTTCACGATGACGCGGTGCCACGGGATGAACGCAGGGCCGCTGTGTACGTCGACGCCGTTGAAGTGGGCGTTCTTGTGGATGTCCTCCTGCTTGTCCCAGTACGAGACGCCGTCCGGGAAGAACTTCGTGGTGTCGAGCTTGACGATGGCCGCGATGAAGCGATCCCGCTCGAGGGTGCTGATCTTGCTGATGTCGCGTCGGATGCCGTCTCCCAGCGCCATGACGCACTTCCTTCCTCTGGGCCCGCGTCTCAGGCCCCATGTCGGTAGGAGCGCCCAGGGTGCGCCGGTGATACGCCGAAGGCTGCCCCTGCGCCAGGCCCGCCGCCACTGCGGGAGCGCGCAGAGCCACCGAGCGAGTTGTCGCAGGGGGCCCCGTGGAGGCTGCCGTACCGGTCCATTGCAGGGGGTCCACGGAAGAACGCGCTCTTGTTGGTACGACCGTCATCACCGGAGTCCGGCAGACAGCCCCATCTGGGCACTGCGACGCGACCCGGGGCGCGCTACGCGGCGGTGTGACGCGGCCACAAGAGGCTCTCGCTCGCGGTGCCGCCGGCAGCATCCTGCCGTCCAGCGCCATGGCTCTCCGATGCAGGCCAACTCACCTGCCCTTGCTGAACCGGGATGGCCCCGATCACGCGCCCTTGCCGATCTATAGGGTGGGCCCGCAGCCACGGTGAACGACGGAGGAGGTCTGTATGGCCCCGCACTCCGACGTCGAGGGGCATCACCTCGAATATGTGTTGACCTGCGAGGACTACGTCGCCTTCAACGTGCATGCCGCGACGACGCTGGCGGAGACCCGCAGACAGCTCTTCCAGTATCGGGTCGGCGGCGCGCTCGGACTGGCCCTGCTCGTCGTCATTCTTGACGTGACGACGCGGGGCGATGGCCTGGCGTGGGCCCTTGTCTTGGCCGCCATCCCCGCAGCGCTGTGGTGGGGGCTGTCTCCCCAGCTAATGCAGCGGTCCATGCGGCGCACTCTTGCCCGCATCGCCGACACGTCCGGCTTGGGGCACGTCGGCCCGACGTCGCTGCGACTGGACGCTCGCGGTGTGCATGAAGAGTGCGGAGGTGTGGCAACCAGCGCCGAATGGGCGGAAATTCTGCGGGTCGACGAAACCGCGGAGCACGGCTTCATCTTCATCGGCCCCATGGCGGCCTTCATCGTGCCCAAGACAATCGGGATCCAGGCCGACGCCTTCTTGTCGACCCTCCGCGCTCGCCTGTCGTCGGAGCAGGAACGCCCCGCACGATGAGATGAATCATCGGCCGTGCAGTCCCCGATCGACTCGGGTCCGGGCGCCGCCGCGCCACGCAGGCTCCTGGCTTCAAGCGCTAGCGAGGGTTGGACGCCCTCCATCCCGCAGGTCGCCGGTCGTAGTGCGCGAACTCTGTTCCCATATCCCGTTCTCTTGACGCCGACAGTGTCCGGAACTGCCCAGCTGTCGCACGAGCCATCGGCAGCGGCGGTGATCCGAACGACATCGCCCTCGCCATGGCAGCCGGCAGTAACGAAGCGACGTTCAACACTCTCTTCGCGCTCATCGGTGAGGAGGGCCTCGATGCCCTGGGACGACGTGAGAGCAGGCGATGCACCTAACCTGCCTTCATGACGTCCCCATGGTCAGGCCCCTCAGGCGACGAGTTTGCTCGATTGGTGAGAGAACGCCTGCGTGGCATTCCCGGGGTGACGACAGAGGTGCGGCCGATCGACCCCGCTGTAGCTACGCCGGCGTCCTTTCTGGTGGACGTGGAGTGGCCGGGGGGCGGGGGCGTCTTGTGCGAAGTCGCAGACTCGATCAACGGAGTGCGTGTCCTGGATGCCGACGCCGAAGACGTCAACATCGAGACTGCTTTGCGGTACATACAGGCCAGAGCTGCGGGTACCTCTCGGACAGCCGCGTGGAGCTACGCAGAGGGATGAGCCGTTCTTCATCCATCCGCTGATCTGCCGCCGTGAAGTGGTCGACTCGCGGCGGTGTGACGCGGGTCCGAGCCGGGCGACTCGCGGCATGAGCGGTCACGCCGTCGGCACACCGAGTGGACGGAATAGAGGCTCGCGGGCCCAAGCCTGAATCGCTGCATGGTTCGGGCTGGGCACGGCATCGAGGTCCGGCCCGCCGGGGCTTGCATCCGACCAGAGCTGCGCAAACCAGTCGGCTTCGTCTAGCGCATCCCAGTTTCCGCGGATGAACGCGACAAGTTCGAACCTGCGGGACGGATCAGCGACGTGCTGGGCCAAGTACGCGAGGGCAAGGGCGACCTCGGACTGCCCGTGTGCCCGACGCTTTCGTCGCAGCACCGACCGTAGGTACGCGAAGACTTGCTTCCAGGCGTTGTCATCGCCACCGCCCGTGCCGGCGAGACCGATAACCGCGTATCTCTTCACGGCTGCATCAGACGCGGCCAAACCTGCGAGTAGATCCGGCGTGGCCTGGGTGCCCACCCTCTTCGCCAGCGCGAGGAGTGACGCACAACGCAAGTCCCGACTGCCGGGGCCGGATACGCGGATGGCTCGCCGAAGGGCGTCGTCCCCCGCAGCTCCCGTGAGGTCGCCCAGGTGGGCGGCGATGACCACCTTGCCGAATGCGAGGTCGTTGGACTCGTCAAGCATCTGCGCAAGGAGTGGATCTGCGTGGTCGTCGATGTAGGCATCTCGGACCGCTCGCGCGCGGTGTGCGATTCGCCGACTGCTGAACGCGGTGAAGATGGCTTCGTGGTGGCACGTGTCGCTCACGCACGCAGCATGCCCGACGCCGCGTCGCCCCGCACTCTCATCGGCATTATGTGGGTGATCGGTGTCAAGAGGCTTCGGTGGTGTCGAGGCTGGTGATGAGGTTGTCGTAGATCTCGGTGCGTCGGGTTTGGCCTTTGGCGCAGGCGTCGGCGCGTTGGGCCAGCAGGGTGGGGCGGAACTCGATGGTGGTCTGGAAGAACGTGCAGGACTCGCAGATGTTCTCGTATGGAGTGTTCCCGATTTTTTGGACAGGCAGATTAGGCTGCCAATTCGCTGATGTC
>NZ_JAKDLO010000129.1 GCF_030452765.1 Intrasporangium sp. | reverse complement strand
TCCGGGCCTCACTCCTTCGTCGCTCGTGTCCTCACGCCGTCGTCGTCAGTCGAGCACCGCGCCCTTGCTGGCACTCTGCACCAGCTTGCGGTACTTGGCGAGGACCCCCCGCGTGTAGCGCGGTTCGGGATGCGTCACCCCCTCGGAGCGGCGACGCTCCAGCTCGGCGTCGTCGACGAGCAGGTCGAGCGTGCCCGCGGCGACGTCGAGCCTGATCGGGTCACCGTCGCGGACGAAGGCGATCGGTCCGTCGTCGACGGCCTCCGGGGCGATGTGCCCAACGCAGAGGCCGGTCGTTCCTCCGGAGAAGCGCCCGTCGGTCAGCAGCAGCACCTCTTTGCCGAGGCCCGCACCCTTGATCGCCCCGGTCACGGCGAGCATCTCACGCATGCCCGGCCCACCCTTGGGGCCTTCGTAGCGGATGATGACCACGTCGTGGGACTTCAGGGTGCCCTGCTCGACGGCGTCCATCGCAGCACGCTCCCCGTCGAAGACGCGGGCGGACCCCTCGAACACCGTCTCGTCGAAGCCGGCCGTCTTGACGACCGCGCCCTCAGGGGCGAGCGAGCCGGTGAGGATCGTCAGGCCACCGGTCTTGTGCATCGGCTCGGACATACTGCGGATCACCCGGCCGTCGATGTGCGGCGGGTTCAGCTCCTCGAGGTTCTCGGCCATCGTCTTGCCCGTGACCGTGAGGCAGTCGCCGTTGAGCAGGTCCGCGTCGAGCAGGGTCTTCATCACGACGGGGATGCCGCCGATGTGGTCGATGTCCTTCATGACGAAGTGGCCGAAGGGCTTGACGTCGGCCAGGTGCGGCACCTTCTTGCCGATCCGCTGGAAGTCGCCGATCGTGAGGTCGACCTGCGCCTCGTGCGCCATCGCGAGCAGGTGCAGCACGGAGTTGGTCGAGCCGCCGAAGGCCATGACGACCGCGATGGCGTTCTCGAATGCCTCCTTGGTCATGATCTGCCGGGCCGTGATGCCCTTGCGGAGCAGCTCGACGACGGCCTCACCGGACTGGCGGGCGTAGTGGTCGCGGCGACGGTCCGTGGCCGGCGGCCCGGCCGAGCCCGGCAGCGACAGGCCGATCGCCTCTCCGATCGCCGCCATCGTGTTGGCAGTGTAGAAGCCACCGCAGGCCCCCTCCCCGGGGCAGATCGCGCGCTCGATCGCGTCGACGTCCTCCCGAGACATGTGGCCGGAGGCGCAGGCCCCGACCGCCTCGAACGCGTCGATGATCGTGACCTCCTTCTCCGTGCCGTCGGAGAGCCTGGCGATACCGGGCAGGATCGTGCCGGCGTAGAGGAAGACCGAGGCCAGGTCGAGGCGGGCCGCCGCCATCATCATGCCGGGCAACGACTTGTCACAACCGGCGAGCAGGACTGAGCCGTCGAGCCGTTCGGCGCTCATGACCGTCTCGACGGAGTCGGCGATGACCTCGCGGGAGACGAGCGAGAAGTGCATCCCCTCGTGGCCCATGGAGATGCCGTCGGAGACGGAGATCGTGCCGAACTCCAGCGGGTAGCCACCCGCCGCGTGGACGCCGTCCTTGACGGCCTTGGCGAGACGGTCCAGCGAGAGGTTGCACGGGGTGATCTCGTTCCACGAGCTCGCGACGCCGATCTGCGGCTTGGCAAAGTCCTCGTCACCAAGCCC
This sequence comes from Intrasporangium sp., assembly GCF_030452765.1. GTDB lineage: Bacteria > Actinomycetota > Actinomycetes > Actinomycetales > Dermatophilaceae > Intrasporangium_A. The sequence continues at coordinate 11,890 of NZ_JAKDLO010000129.1, read as the reverse complement.
GACCGCCCGGAGCATCCCTCGTGCGGCGGTCTTCTCGAGCCCATCCGTGACGTCGCGGCTGCGGGGCTTAATGTCAGGGGTCTGAGTCATTGCAGCAGCATAGGACGATGCCCGTGGCGTAGACACGGGTCTCAGGACCCTGGGAGGTCGACGCAGGCCCAGGGCTGACAAGGGCGGCAGAGCACGGCATGCTCGACACATGGGCATCGCGGCTGAGGACAAGACCCTCCTTCTCATGCGCCATGGCAAGGCCGAGGAGGGACCCGGCAGACCTGACCACGACCGGGTCCTGTCGAAGCGGGGTGTGCGACAGGGCGAGCTGGCCGGTGCGTGGCTGCGCGGCCAAGGACTCGTCCCGGACCTGGTCATCTGCTCGACCGCAGTTCGGACCCGACAGACCTGGGACGCGGTCCGTCGCGGCGGCGCGCAGGCCGAGTACGTCGAGTTCCGTCGTCCGGTCTACGAGGGCGGCGCCGAGGCCCTGATCGAGACGATCCGAGAAGATGCCGGCGACTCCTCCACGGTCCTGGTCGTCGGACACAACCCGACGATGGCTCACGCGACGAGTCTGCTGTGTGATGGTGACGGCTCCGGACCGGGCCACGAGGCGCTGGCGGGCGGCTTCCGCACCAGTGGGATCGCGGTCCTGCGCTACTCGGGTGACTGGGCGGACCTCGAGTTCGGGAGCTGCGACCTCGAGCGGTTCCACGCTTCCGAAGCCTGACGTCGCCTCACTCCGGAACAGGCCAGGACTACTGCACACTCGACCAGGACTACTGCACGCTCGATCGGGAGAAGTGCACACTCGACCAGGACTACTGCACGCTCGATCGGGAGAAGTGCACACTCGATCGGGGATTCAGCCGCCAGAGATGGCGTTGATGATGTGGACCCGGGCACCGGCCGGCACGAGGGTCGCCACCCCGGCCCCACGGGTCGCGTCCTCGCCGTTGACGAAGACCTTGACGTGCCGGCGGATCTGGCCGCGCTCGTCCCGCACCTTCGCGTCCAGGAGCCGATGCTCGACGAAGGCGAGGTCGAGCACCTGGGCGACCGTCACCGGCTCATCCGCCACCCCGACCTCGATCTCCGGCACACCACCCGCAAGCTCACGCAGCAACCCGGGCAGGATGACGCGAACGGGGGTGGACGGCATACGGAATCCCTTGTGGCTCAGGGCAGCTGGGCTGCGCGGACGACGAGGACGTCGGGGAGCTGGGTCGCGATACGACTGAACGAGTCGCCGTCGTCGACCGACACGAAGACGTCACCGTTGCGAGTTCCGAAGTACAGGCCAACCGGCTCGGACGTGTCGAGGCAGGCGGCGTCGCGCAGGACGCACGTGTAGCTCGCTGCCGGAAGCCCGGCGGCCTGCATCCGCCAGGTGCGGCCGCCGTCGTCGGACCGCTGCACCTGCAGCTGTGCGTCCGGCGGGATCCGCTCCCCGTCGTTCGCGACCGGAATGTTCCAGACCGTCCCGGGTCGGGTGGGGTGGGCCAGGATCGCGAACCCGAAGTCGGTCGGCAGTCCGTCGGCAATCGAGACCCAGCTCGCTCCGCCGTCGTCGGACCGGTAGACGCCCCGGTGGTTCTGCGCGAAGAAGGAGCCGTCGACGCCGCGCGCGACCTTGTGGACGCACTGGCCGTACTCGGGATACTCGTTCTCAGGCATGAAGTAGGCCGAGATGCCGGGGTTGCTCGGCGCCCACGAGTCACCCCCGTCGAACGACCGGTAGACCCCGCCGGCGCTCATCGCGACGAGCAGGTTCTCGGGGTGTCCCGGCTCGGGGACGACGGTGTGGACCGCCCCACCACCGAAACCCGGCTCCCAGTGGGAACGGTGGGGGTGGTCCCACAGGCCGCGGACCAGCTCGTAGTGCTCGCCCCGGTCCGTGCTCCTGAAGAGCGCATGCGGCTCGACGCCCGCCCAGACGACGTCGTCTGGGCGGGCGTCAGCTGCCAGACCCGCTCGAGGGCGGTGTCCGTGTCGGACGGGAAGGCGACTGCCCGTTCGGCGCTCTCGGTCCAGGTGCGGCCGCCGTCGTGGCTCACCTGGACGGTGGGTCCCCAGTGCCAGGACTTGACCCCGGCGAGGACCGACGAGCGACCGGCCCGGGTGTCGATCGCGACGGACGCGACCTCGCTCATCAGGAAATGCGGACCCTCGAGGTGCCACGTCTTGCGGTCGTCGCTGCGGCCGGTCCAGAGGCCCTTGCGGGTGCCGATGGCCACGATCGTCTCGGTCATGTTGACAGTGTCCACTACCGCCGTCACGCACGACAAGAGGATTGAGAGGACGGATTCGCCGTATGCCGCTCAGGCTCGTTCCGGAGGCAGGCGCGGTCCCGCCGCCGCCGGGCTCAGGCAGCTCAGGACACGACGTTGGCCAGCTGCCGCCCGTCGCGCAGCGCCTCGACCTGCCGACGAACGAGCATCATCATGCGCGGCCGCATGGCCTGGGTCGCGCCCCCGACGTGCGGCGTGATGATGACACCCGGCGTGCTCCAGAGCGGATGACCCGCCGGCAACGGCTCGGGGTCGGTCACGTCGAGGGCCGCCCGGAGTCGGCCCGCCGCGCACTCAGCGACGAGGGCATCGGTGTCGACGACACCGCCACGGGCGACGTTGACAACGAGCGCTCCATCAGGCATGCAGGCCAGCAGGTCCGCATCGACGAGGTGCTCGGTCGCCGCGGTCAACGGCACGACCACGACAAGCACGTCGGCCACCCGCACGAGGTCCGGGAGCTCCACGACACCATGGATCCAGTCGACGAGGTCGTCTCCGGGGCGGGGCCGGGACGCCACGGCCGTGACCGAGGCCTCGAAAGGCCGCAGGCGACTCGCTATGGCGCGGCCGATCTGGCCATAGCCGAGCACGACGACCCGGCTGCCGGCGAGGGAACGCCGGAACGACCAGGCGGCCGGCCAGAGCTGCCGGTCCTGGTCGTGCACGAACGTCGTCAGGTCGCGCTGCGCCGCGAGCGCCAGGGTCACCGCGAGCTCGGCCGTACTCGCGTCGTGCACGCCAGCCGCGTTGCACAGGGTGACGCCAGCCGGCACGTGCGGCAGCACGTCCTCGTAGCCGGCGCTCTGGATCTGAATCACCCTGAGGTGCAAGGCGCCTGTCAACACCGCATCGAGATCCACCTGCTGCAGGTAGGGACGCACGGCCAGCTCGATCTCGCCGACCCTCGGGTGGGTGTCGCGCATGTCCCATACGAGCGTGTCGACACCATCGAGATCGGCGAGGTGAGCGGCATACCCCTGATCGGGGACGGACACGAGGAGCGGACGAGCAGTCATACCTGCACGCTAGCGACGTTAGGCTCCTCGGGTGATCTCGTCCCACGTCCGCTCGGTCAACATCGGGCCAGGCGTCCCGAGCCCGCACACGTCCGCCCCCACGACGGGGATCGACAAGCGGCCCGTGGACCAAGTCGAGGTGCGCGACCCGGGACCCAAGCACGGCGGCCTCGGCAGCGGCTGCGCCGGCGACACGATCGGTGACCAGCGCCACCACGGCGGGCGCACCCAGGCGGTCTATGCCTACGCGCGCGAGGACCTCGACTGGTGGCAGGAGCAGCTCGGCCGACCGCTGCGGGACGGGGCCTTCGGGGAGAACCTCACGACCGTCGGCGTGGACTGCACGACCGCGCGGATCGGGGAGGTGTGGCGGGTCGGCACCGCCGTGCTGCGGGTGGAGGTGCCGCGGATCCCGTGCCGCACCTTCGCCGGGCACATGGGCATCCCGGGCTGGGTGCGCCGCTTCACCGAGGTCGGTCGCACCGGCGCATACCTGTCCGTCGTCACGCCGGGGACGATCCGTGCCGGGGACCGCGTCACCATTGAGCGGCCCGAGCACGACATCACCCTGCTGCTGAACTTCCGCGGCGCCACCGGCGACCGCGAGGCCGCCGAACGCGTCCTCGACGCGAGGGTCCTGGCCCCGGACGAGCACGACTGGCTCGCGGATCGAGTCGGCCGCCGGTGACAATGGGGTATGCCGCTCAGCCGAGTCCCGCGCCGTCGTCGCCTCGCCCCCATGGCGGGCGCAGCCGCCCTCGCCGTCCTCGCGGCTGCCTGCACCAGCCCAACCGGTGAGGGGGCGACCGGCTCGCCCGCACCGACAACCGCCTCGCCCGCGGTGACGGGGCAGACCTCGGCGCCGACGACCTCGACCGCGTCACCCTCGGGGAGCACAACGGCATCTCCGGCGGCGCCGACGACGCCGCCGGTGCCCCTCGACAAGCCGGCCTTCGCGGTGACCGGGGGCCTCGACATCCCGTGGTCGATCGCGATGCTGCCCGACGGTTCCGCCCTGGTCAGTGAGCGCAACACCGGGGACATCCACTGGGTGCCCGCACCAGGGAGGCCCGGGAAGGCGCGTGTCGTCGGCCATCTCGACATCAACCGGCAGCCGGGCGAGGGCGGCCTGCTCGGGCTCGCGGTGCCTCCGGACTTCGCGGCTGACCCGGTCTTCTACGCCTACTACACCTCCGACAGCGACAACCGGATCGCGGCCGTGCCGTGGCGGGGCGACCGCATCGGCACGCCCCACGTCATCTTCACCGGCATCCCGAGCGGGACCTACCACAACGGCGGGCGCATCGCGTTCGGCCCGGACGGGTACCTGTATGTCGGCACCGGCGAGGCCGGCGACAAGCCCCTCGCGCAGAACCTCGGCTCGCTCGGCGGCAAGATCCTGCGGATCACCACGGCGGGCAAGCCCGCCCCCGGCAACCCGTTCGGCGGGTCCCCGATCTGGACCTACGGCCACCGCAACGTCCAGGGCCTTGCGTGGGACGGTCAGGGCCGGATGTGGGCCAGCGAGCTCGGCCAGGACACGTGGGACGAGCTGAACCTGATCAGGCCAGGCAGGAACTATGGGTGGCCCGAGGTGGAGGGGCGGGCCGACAACCCGGACTATGTCGACCCGGTCGCCCAGTGGCGGCCGGCCGAGATGTCGCCGAGCGGCATCGCGATCGGCCCGGACGGCGCGGTCTACATCGCCGCACTGCGGGGTCAGTCGGTGTGGCGGGTCCCGATCAGGGCCGACGGCAGCGCCGGGACGTCGACCCGTCATCTCGAGGGGACCTACGGCCGGATCCGCGACGTGCACTTCGTCGGCGGCAGGGCCTGGATCCTGACGAGCAACGGCGGCGACGACCGGCTCTTGTCGCTGCCTCCGTCCGACCTCGGCGTCGCTCGTTGAAGTCGTTGCCCCTCGACGGTCGGCCGGGCGAACGTCAGGCCTTCGGGAACGCCGGCGGGTGCACGCCCGCCATCCTCTCGAGGATCCGCACCACCTGGCAGCTGTACCCGAACTCGTTGTCGTACCAGACGTAGAGCACGACCCGGTCGTCCGCCGTGATCGTCGCCCGCCCGTCGACGATGCCGGCGTACTGCGAGCCGACGAAGTCGCTGGAGACGACCTCGGGCGAGTCGACGAAGTCGAGCTGCTTGTGCAGCGGGGTGTGCAGTGCGGTCCGCTGCAGGTACTGGTTGATCTCCGCCTTGTCGGTCGGTCGGTCCAAGGTGAGGTTGAGGATCGCCATGGACACGTTCGGGGTGGGGACCCGGATCGAGCTTCCGGTCAGCTTCCCGGCGAGCTCGGGCAGTGCCTTGGCGACCGCTTTCGCGGCACCCGTCTCGGTGAGCACCATGTTGAGCGCAGCCGACCGGCCGCGCCGCTCGCCTCGGTGGAAGTTGTCGATGAGGTTCTGGTCGTTCGTGAACGAGTGGACCGTCTCGACGTGCCCCCCGGCGATGCCGTACTCGTCGGAGACCGCCTTGAGGACCGGGACGATGGCGTTGGTCGTGCAGGATGCGGCCGAGACGATCGGCTCCTGCCCGATCGCCGGCTCGTTGATGCCGGCGACGACGTTCGGCAGGTCGCCCTTACCGGGGGCGGTGAGCAGCACTCGGGACACGCCAGGACAGGACAGGTGCTGTGCGAGCCCGTCGCGGTCGCGCCAGCGGCCGGTGTTGTCGACCACGATGGCGTCGGTGATCCCATAGGCCGTGTAGTCGACGCCGGCGGGGTCGTCCGAGTAGATCACCTGGATCAGCGTGCCATTGGCGAGGATCGTGTTGGCCTCCTCGTCGACGGCGATCGTGCCCTGGAACGAGCCATGCACCGAGTCGCGGCGCAGCAGGCTGGCCCGCTTGAGCAGGTCGTTGTCGGCCCCCTTGCGCACGACGACCGCGCGCAGCTTGAGCCCGTCGCCCTTGCCCGCGTGGTCGATGAGGATCCGGGCGAGGAGCCGCCCGATCCGTCCGAACCCGTAGAGCACGACGTCCTGCCCGGCCTGTTCTTCGGCCGGATGGGCGCCCCTGCGTCCGACGAGGTCACCGAGCTCGCCGTGGACGAACTCGTTCAGGTCGCGCCCGGCTCCTTCCAGCTTGTACTTGCGGTTCAGCCGGGCGAGGTCGATCGATGCGGCGCCCGGGTCTGCCGCGGCGACGGCCTGCAGGAGCGGCAGCGTGTCGGCGAGGTCGAGCTCCACGTCGTCGACCCGTCGCGCGAAACGGTGCGCCTTGATGATGTGGATGGCGGACTCGTTGATGAGTCCGCGGCCGTAGATCGAGGTCACGACGTTGTTGTCGCGGTAGAGGCTCCCGATGAGCGGGATCATCGCCTCGGCGAGCGCCAGGCGATCGGACCAGTCCTCGTAGTGTTCCTCAGCCGTCTGGCTCAATGGATGCTCCCTTCCACCTTCCCGGGGCTGACCCCGGCTCGCGCGGCACGGCGCCGCGTCATTGTGCGCCGGCCCCGTTCTGGCGGGGGCCGGCGGTCCCGCTACTGCAGCTTGGCCAGGATCAGCTCACGCGCCTTGCCGGCATCGGCCTGCCCCTTCGTCGCCTTCATGACCTGGCCGATCAGCGCTCCCGCGGCTTGCGCCTTGCCGCCCCGGATCTTGTCGGCCACGTCAGGGTTGGCGGCGATGACCTGCTCGACGGCGGCTTCTAGCGCGGCGTCGTCCTGGACGAGCTCGAGGCCTCGCGCGTCGGCAACCTGCACCGGGTGGCCCTCGCCGTCGAGGACCCCGTCGAGCACCTGGCGCGCCATCGAGTCGTTGAGCCGACCGGCGACGACCATGCCCTCCAGGGCTGCGACGTCGGCCGGCGCGAAACCGAGCTGCGCGGCATACGCGACGAGGTCCTGCGCCGCGCCGTTCGCGCGCCGCGACGGCTCACCGAGCCACCACTTGCGGGCGGCCTGCGCGCTCGCACCGAGCGCGACGGTCTGCTCGATGAGCTCGAGCGCACCGGCGTTGACGACGTCGCGCATCTCGAGATCGCTGTAGCCCCAGTCGGTCTGGAGCCGTCGGCGCCGCTCTGCCGGCGGCTCGGGCAGGGTCTGCCGAAGCGCCTCGACCCTCTCGCGCGAGGGAGCGACGGGCACGAGGTCCGGCTCGGGGAAGTAGCGGTAGTCCTCGGCGTCGGACTTCTCGCGCCCAGATGTCGTGACACCGGTGTCCTCGTGCCAGTGCCGGGTCTCCTGCAGGATCGAGCCGCCACCCGCGAGGACCGCAGCGTGCCGCGCGATCTCGTAGCGGACGGCCCGCTCGACCGAGCGGAGCGAGTTGACGTTCTTGGTCTCGGTGCGGGTGCCGAGCGGGACGTCGAGCTGCGCGGCGCTGGTCGGTCCGTCGCCGGCGCGCACCCGCAGCGAGACGTTCGCATCGCACCGCATCGAGCCCTGCTCCATCTTGACGTCACTGACGTCGAGAGCACGCATGAGGTCGCGGAGCGCCGACACGTAGGCCCGGGCCACCTCGGGTGCCCGCTCCCCCGCTCCGGCGATCGGCTTCGTGACGATCTCGATGAGCGGAATGCCCGCCCGGTTGTAGTCGACGAGCGAGTAGTCGGCGCCTTGGATCCTCCCGGTGGCGCCGCCGATGTGCAGCGACTTGCCGGTGTCCTCCTCCATGTGCGCCCGCTCGATCTCGACGCGGAAGATCTCCGTGCCCCCGGCCCCGTCCTCGACCTCCACGTCGAGCCAGCCGTCGAACGAGATCGGCTCGTCGTACTGCGAGGTCTGGAAGTTCTTCGGCATGTCCGGGTAGAAGTAGTTCTTCCGGGCGAACCGGCACCACGGCGCGATCTCGCAGTGCAGGGCCAGGCCGATGCGGATCGCCGACTCGACCGCCGTCGCGTTGACGACGGGCAGGGCACCGGGCAGCCCGAGGCAGACGGGGCAGACCTGGCTGTTGGGAGGGGCACCGAAGGCCGTCGCGCAGCCGCAGAACATCTTCGTCGCGGTGTTGAGCTCGACGTGGACCTCGAGCCCCATGACGGGGTCGAAGCGGGCGATCGCCTCGTCGTAGTCCATGACCTCGTCGGTCGACGTGGAGGTGGTCGTCATCGTCAGGCTCCCTTCACTGCTGTGCCGTCGAGCTGCGGGACGCGGTCGAGCAGGAGCCCGCCCCACCGGTCCACGAGGGCCCGCTCGAGCGCCGCGCCCACGCTGTAGAGGCGTTCGTCGCGCATGGCCGGGGCAAGGATCTGGATACCCGCCGGCAGGCCGTCCTCGTCGGCCAGGCCCGAGGGCAGCGACATCCCGGGGACACCGGCCAGGTTGGCCGGGATGGTGGCAATATCGTTGAGGTACATGGCCATCGGGTCGTCGAGCTTGTCGCCGAACCGGAACGCCGTCGTCGGGGCGGTCGGGCTGACGAGGACGTCGACCTGCTCGAAGGCGCGCTCGAAGTCCTGCGCGATGAGGGTGCGCACCTTCTGCGCCGAGCCGTAGTAGGCGTCGTAGTAGCCGGAGCTGAGGGCATACGTGCCGAGGATGATCCGGCGCTTGACCTCCGGCCCGAAGCCGGCCTCACGCGAGGCCGCCATGACCTGCTCGGCGCTCGGGTCGTCGACCCCACCGGGCGCAACGCGCAGGCCGTAGCGCATCGCGTCGAACTTCGCGAGGTTCGAGCTCGCCTCGCTCGGCAGGATGAGGTAGTACGCGGCGAGGGCGTAGTCGAAGCTGGGACACGACACCTCGAGCACCTCGGCGCCGGCCTGGACGAGCAGCTGGACCGCCTCGTCGAAGCGGGCCCGGACGCCGGGCTGGTAACCCGCACCGCCCAGCTCGCGCACGACGCCGACCTTCATGCCACGCACCTGCCCGGCGCGGGCCGCCTCGACGACAGGGGGCACCGGCGCATCGATCGAGGTCGAGTCCATCGGGTCGTGGCCCGCCATGACAGCGTGCAGCAGCGCGGTGTCGAGGACCGTCCGGGCACATGGTCCGGCCTGGTCGAGCGACGATGCAAGCGCGACGAGGCCGTAGCGGGAGACGCCACCATAGGTCGGCTTCGTCCCGACGCTGCCGGTCACCGCGGCGGGCTGACGGATCGAGCCGCCCGTGTCGGTGCCGATCGCGAGCGGCGCCTGGAACGACGCGACGGCGGCGCTCGAACCACCACCCGAGCCCCCCGGGATCCGCTCGAGGTCCCACGGGTTGCGCGTCGGGCCGTAGGCGGAGTGCTCCGTCGAGCTGCCCATCGCGAACTCGTCCATGTTCGTCTTCCCGAGCAGCGGCAACCCCTCGGCGCGCAGCCGGGCCACCACGGTCGCGTCGTACGGCGGGACCCACCCCTGCAGGGTGCGGCTCCCGCAGGTCGTCGGCATGCCTCGGGTCGCCAGGACGTCCTTGACCGCGATCGGAACACCCGCGAGCGTCGGCAGCTGTTCTCCGGCGGCGCGCCGGTCATCGACCGACCGAGCCGCGGCGAGCGCCCCCTCGGCGTCGACGTGCAGGTACGCATGCACCTGCTCGTCGACCGCCGCGATGCGGTGCAGGTGCGCCTGGGTCACCTCCACCGAGGACACCGTCTTGTTCGCCAACGCCTCGGCGAGCTCGGTGGCAGTGGCCCGGGTCAGGTCGGAGTTCACATCAGTTCCCTTTGTCGGCAAGGACGTTCGCTGGAAGGTGAGGTATGCCGCTGTGCTGGGTGAGCGGCATACGCTCCCCTCACGCCTTGGCTCAGTCCTCGGTGCTTGATGGAGGACCGAGCCGAATCGGCGCTCCGGTCCTCCCTCGCTGCGTTCTCTGTCCTGCCTCCTCCGCGCTCCGGGCCTCCCTCGCTGGCGCTCGGTCGGGTCCTCACCCTGTCGTCGACTAGACACGCTCGGTCGATCCTCACGCCTTGGCTCAGTCCTCGGTCAAGATCCGCGGCACGCTGAAGCGCTGCTCATGCACCTCGGGGGCGCCGGAGAGCGCCTCCGCCGGGGTGAGGCCGGCGCGTAGCACGTCGGGGCGCGTCACGTTCGTCAGTGGCAGCGGGTGCGACATCGGGGCGACGCCGTCGATCGGAGCCTGCTGCACCTTGGCGACCGCGCCAAGGATGACGTCGAGCTCCCCGACCATGCGGTCGAGCTCGGCGTCGTCGAGGTCGATGCGAGCGAGCATGGCCAGGTGCGCCACGTCGTCGCGAGTGAGGGAGGACATGAGCGTCAGTCTAGGAGGCCCGCACGGGCGTGCCGACCGGCCTGCCCGGGGTGCGGCCGCCGGGCAGGGCTCGACGACTCCGGCGTGCTACATTTTTGTGCAAACGTCGTTCGCTAAAGGAGCCCTGTGCGCGTACTCGTTCTCGCGCCCGGAACCCGCGGAGACGCCGCACCCGCTGCTGGCCTCGCTGCGGCGTTCGTCGCCGACGGACACGATGTGACGCTCGTCGCCGGCGCTGACTACGCCGCCTACGCCATCGACGCCGGGTGCGCACACGTCGCCATCACTGCATCGATGACCCCGCCCGGCGTGCACGACGGCACCGAGAACGACGAGCGATCCGGCGCACCTGGCGTCCGCGCCTACCTCGCTAGCCTGCGTGAGTACATGGATGCGGCGGCGTCCACAGCACTCTCCGCGGTTGGGAGCAGCCCTGACGTGGTCCTGACCAACGCGATCTCGCCGTACGGGCATGACATCGCCGAGCACCTCGGCGTTCCCTCGGCCGCGGCGCTGCTCCAGCCCGCCGAGCCGAGCTCCGCCTACCCACCGATGATCGCAGCCACCCGCGACCTCTATCCCATCAGCAACCGTCTTGCCGGTGCCCTTGCAGAGCGCGTCCGCACCCCCTACGACCCAGCCTGTGCCCGCGTCCGAGCCGAGCTCGGGCTCCTGCCCGAGCCTCGGTCCACCGCCCAGCGACGCCGGCGTCGCGCCGGGCTTCCCGTCCACCACGGCATCAGCACGGCCGTGCTTCCCCGTCCTGCGGACTGGTCTGACCGCCTGACCCTCGACGGCTTCTGGTGCCCGCCGCCGCGACCGGGTTGGGGGCCATCCGCCGAGCTGACGCCTTCCTCGACGCCGGGCCCGCGCCCATCGTCGTGACCCTCGGCAGCCTTCCCGCGCACGGCCAGGTCCCGGCCGCCGTCGAGGGTGCGCTGCGAGAGAGCAGGCGGCGCGCCATACTCCAGGGCGACGCGCTGCGCGGGGTCGCGGAGCGTCTCGCGACAGATGTGGGTGACGACCAGGTCCTGCATGTCGACGACGTACCCCACGACTGGCTGCTCCCCCGGACGGCAGTGGTCGTGCATCAGGCCGGTGCGGGGATCTCTTCGGCCGCCCTGCGCGCCGGGGTGCCGTCGGTCACCGTGCCCATGCACACCGACCAACCCTTCTGGGCGCGCCGGCTCGAGACGCTGTCCGCGGGCACAGCGCCGCTCCCGATGAAACGACTCACCGCCGCAGCGCTTGCCACGCGCCTCGATGAGGCGACCTCCTGCGACCTGCTGCGCAAGGGGGCTGGGCGGGTCGCGCGGGTCCTCCAGGACGAGGAGGGCACGGCACCGCTGCGAAGCTGGCTTCACCAGCTCGACGGGTGACCCAGGAGATTCGGCCGATGAGCGACGACCCGATCTGGCTCCGGCCTGGCTCCGGCC
>NZ_JAKDLO010000128.1 GCF_030452765.1 Intrasporangium sp. | reverse complement strand
CCGCCTCCGCAGGTGGTCAGGTACTGGTAGGTGCGTTGCGCGATGGGGAAGGGCGCCTCGGGCGGGCAGGGGTACATGTCCTGCTCGACGATGGCGAAGAGTTCGGCGTCGAGGCCTGAGAGCGCTTCTAGGATCGGCGGCATGTCGGGGATGCCGAGCGGGGGCTCGCACATCGCCCCGCGCCGCACGGCCTCGCCGAAGCCGACGCCCTCGGCATGGGCCGCCTCGACGACCGCAGGGTCGACCTGCTTGAGGTGCACGTAGCCGATGCGGTCGGGGTAGTCGCGGATGAGGGCGAGGTTGTCGCCACCGCAGTAGGAGATGTGCCCGGTGTCGAGACACAGGGACACGAGCGACGGGTCCGTCTCGTGGAGGAACCGCTCGACGTTGACGTGCGTGTCGACGTGGGTGTCGGCGTGGGGGTGGAACTGGATCTGCAGGCCGTACTCGTCGCGGATCTGTCGCGCGAGCCGGTTCATCCGGGCGGCATATGGGCCCCACTCGTCGTCCCGCAGCTGGGGCTCCTCGAGGACCTCACCGGTGGTGGCGTTACGCCAGAACTCGGGGATCACGACGAGGTGCTTGGCGCCGACGGCGGCCGTGAGGCGAGCCGCGGCGGAGACGTCGCGCCACGTCGAGTCCCACGAGTCGGGCCGGTGCAGGTGCTCGAAGATCGTCCCCGCGGTGATGGTGAGGCCGCGCTTGCCGACCTCGTCCTGCAGCCGGGCAGGGTCGGTGGGAAGGTAGCCGAACGGGCCGAGCTCGATCCGGGTGTAGCCGGCTTGGGCCACCTCGTCGAGGAACCGCTCCCACGGGGTCTGCTGCGGGTCGTCGGGGTGCCAGACGCCCCATGAGTCGGGGGCGCTGCCGAGCTGGACGGGTCGGGTCATCGGTGGCCTGCTCCTTCGGAGGAGGTGATGAGGGGGCGTTGGGTGGCCTTGTAGCCGAGGTAGGTCTGGTATGCCGCTCGCGTCGAAGTGAGCTCGCTGACCTGCGAGACCGGAACGTCCCACCACGAGTCGCTGTCGGGAGCGTAGATGCTCGGGTCGGTCTCGACGTGGATGACGACGGGCCCGCCGTGGGCAGGTGCGGCCTTGGCCTCCTTGACGGCGGCCTCGAGACCCTCCCGGTCGTGCACCTCGATGACGTGGGCTCCGAGGCTGCGGGCGTTGGCGGCGAGGTCGACGGGCAGGGAGTCCCCGTCGAGGCGGCCGGACTGCTCGTCCCGGTAGCGGTAGCGGGTGCCGAACCGTTGCGAGCCGAGGGACTCCGACAGCGAGCCGATCGAGTGGAAGCCCTGGTTCTGGACGAGGACGACCACCACCTTGATGCGCTCCTGGACGGCGGTGACGAGCTCTGTCGGCATCATCAGGTAGCCGCCGTCGCCAACCATGGCGAAGACGTCGCGGCTCTCGTCCGCCAGCCGGATACCCAACGAGGCCGGCACCTCGTAGCCCATGCACGAGTAGCCGTACTCGACGTGGTATGCCTTGCGGTCGCGCACCCGCCACAGCTTGTGCAGGTCGCCCGGCATCGAGCCGGCGGCGCACAGGACGATGTCGCGCGGGTCGGTCAGCTCGTTGATCGCGCCCAGGACCTCGCCCTGCGTGAGCAGGCCGTCGGCGAGCCGGCCGGTGACCTCGGCGGGCGGGTCGTAGGCGGCGACGACATTCGCGTCCCAGGCCTCCCAGAGCCGCGTCTGCTCGGCGCGGTACTCGTCCGGCGCGCTCCACCCGGCCAGGGCGTCGGTCAGCGCGGAGAGCGCTTCCCGGGCGTCGGCGACGACGGAGAGCCCTGCCTGCTTGCCGGCGTCGAAGTTCGCGACGTTGATGTTGACGAAGCGGACACCTCTGCGCTGGAAGGCGGTTCGCGACGCCGTCGTGAAGTCGGCCCACCGGGTGCCGACGCCGATGACGACATCGGCGTCGCGGGCTAGGGCGTTGGCCGCCGTCGTGCCGGTCGACCCGATGGCGCCCATGAGCTGCGGGTCGCCGTGCAGGAGCGAGCCCTTGCCCGCCTGGGTCTCGCCGACGGGGATCCCGGTCGCCGCGCAGAACTGCGTCAACGCGTCCTCGGCACCGGAGTAGTGCACGCCGCCGCCGGCGACGAGCAGAGGCCGCCGCGCCGTGCGGATGACCTCCGCGGCCGCCGCGATCCGCGCGGCCTCGGCGGGCGGACGGGCGATGTGCCAGACCCGCTCGGCGAACAGCTCGACGGGCCAGTCGAAGGCCTCGGCCTGCACGTCCTGGGGCAGGGCGACCGTGACGGCACCGGTCTCGACGGGGTCGGTCAGGACACGCATGGCGCCGAGCAGGGCCGACGGTAGCTGCTCGGGGCGATCCACCCGGTCGAAGAACCGCGACAGCGGACGGAACGCGTCGTTGACCGTCACGTCGGCGGCATACGGCTGCTCGAGCTCCTGCAGAACGGGGCCGGACACTCGCGTCGCGAAGGTGCCGGACGGCAGGAGCAGGACGGGGATGCGGTTGATCGTCGCGAGCGCCGCACCGGTGAGCATGTTCGTCGAGCCCGGGCCCACTGAGGCCGTGCAGGCCCAGGTCTGCAGCCGGTCCTTCTGACGGGCGTAGCCGACGGCGGTGTGGACCATGGCCTGCTCGTTGCGGGCCAGGACGTACTCGAGGCGGTCGGCCTCGGCCGCCTCGAGCTCGTTCTGCAGCAGCGCCTGCCCGAGCCCGGCGACATTGCCGTGGCCGAAGATGCCGAAGCAGCCGGCAAAGAGCTTCTGGCGCTGGCCGTCGCGCTCGCTGCACTGGTTGGCGAGGAAGCGCACGACCGCCTGCGCCACGGTGAGGCGTTCCGTCTCGCGAACCGGTTCGGTCTCGTTCATCGCTTGCCTCCGAAGGGAAGTCGTGGGTCGACGGCCTGGCCGGGCCACGTCTCGCGGACCCAGGCGTGGGCCGGGTCGTCGCAGATCAGCCAGGCCCGCTCGGTTCCGGGGCCGGCCATGACGTTGAGGTAGTAGATGTCGTAGCCGGGCGGCGCAGTCGTCGGCCCGTGCCAGCCGTGCGGGACGAGGACGACGTCGCCGGCGCGCACCTCGGCGAGCACGTCGATGGGCCGCTCCGAGGTCCCGTAGACGCGTTGGTAGCCAACCGCCTCCGGTCCCCCGGCGAGCTCGTAGTAGTAGATCTCCTCGAGCTGGGTCTCCTGCCCCGGCCGCTCTTCGTCGTGCTTGTGCGGCGGGTAGGAGCTCCAGTTCCCCGCAGGCGTCAGGACCTCGCACGCGATGATCGCGTTCGCGTCGAGCGTCGCCGGAGTGCCGAAGTTGCGCACCTCACGACTGGCCAGACCGGCTCCGCGCATCTCGACCGGGACGTTCTCACGAGCGATCCGCGCGACCGAGGGGGTATGCCGCTCACTGGCCTTCGCGCCACACACGGCCACCCGCGCGGGGCCGCCGTTGGCCGTCACCGTCAGGGCGAGGTCTCGGGCGACATAGGCGACGTCGGTGGGCCCGGCGAAGACGTTCGACCGGCCCTGCAGCGACAGCTGCTGCCCGTCGGACTCGACCGTCACGGCCCCTGACAGCGGCACGACGATGTGCTCCCACTCGTCGGCAGCGAGAGTGCGGGCGCCGCCGGCCGCCAGCTCGGCGACATACAGGCTCGTGTGCTCCCAACCAGGCAGCGACGCGTCGATGCAGACCTGCCAGCCATCACGCTCGGCCGTCCCGAGGGGGCGGACCCACTGGTCGTTGTCACGCCCGCTCATACCCACCGCCGCGCCTCTTTGCTCCGCTCCGGGCCGCCCACGCGGAGCGTGGGACCCGCCTCGCCGACGCTCGGTCGGGTCCTCGCGTCGGTCCGCGCTCACCCCGTACCCCCGTGGACCAGTCCCGCCGCGATGTCGACGGCCTTGGCGACGTCGTCGTCCTGCGGGTAGAGCAGGGCCCGCCCGATGACGAGGCCACGGACGGCGGGAAGCTCGAGCGCGCGGCCCCACAGGTCGTAGGTGTCATCGGGGTGTCCTTGCGGGTCACCGCCGAGCAGGAGGGTGGGCAGTGTCGTCGCGTCCATGACCCGCTCGAGCTCGTCGACGACGGGCAGCTTGAGCCACGTGTGGGCACTCGATGCCCCGAGACCGGAGGCGACGTGGATCGACTTGATCGTCGAGTCGGGGTCGAGCAGGTTGACGACACGTCCGTCCCGCCGCTCGGACCAGAACGGCTCGACCATGGCCATGACCCTAGCCGCCCCGAGCTCCGTGACGGCGCGGGCACTGGCCTCGAGTGTCGCCGCGGTACCGGGGTCGTCGAGTGCGACGCGGGTCAGCATCTTGCCGCCGTCGAGGCCGTTGGCCACGATGTCCGAGGCTCGATACGCGGTGAAGCGGTCGTCGAGCTCGAAGACGGCACCCTGCAGGCCACCGCGGTTCATCGAACCGATGACGACCTTGTCGTCGAGGGCACCCAGGAGCAGCAGGTCGTCGAGGACGTCGGGGGTGCCCAGCACCCCGTCGATGCCGGGACGGGCCAGGGCGGTCGCGAGCCGCTCGAGCAGGTCGGTGCGGCTCCCCATCGCCATGCGGTCCTCTCGCACGCCCAGCGCGCCGCGCGCCGGGTGGTCGGCTGCGACGATGAGCAGCCGGCCGTCCGCCGGGACGAGCTCTCGATGGCGGCGCGCTGCCCACGCGTCGGCGATGCGCTGCGGCTGGCGAACGCGGATCTCGGTCAGGTCCTCGATGGTGACCTCGGTTGTGCTCATCGGTCTGCTCTCCGCTGCACGGTCCCGCTCGCGATGGCGGCATCCACCTCGTGGGCCGTCGGCATCGCGCTCGAACACTCGAGCCGGGAGGCGACGATCGCTCCGGCGACATTGGCGAACTGCAGGATGCGGCGCAGGTCCCAGCCCGCCAGGAGCCCATGCACGAGAGCGCCACCGAAGGCGTCGCCGGCACCGAGACCGTTGACGACCTCGACGGGGAATGGCGGCATCTCGACCCGCTCGTCGGCGGTCGCCGCGAGGACACCCTTCGGGCCCTGCTTGACGATGGCGAGGTCAAGACCTCGCTCGAGAAGCGCGTCGGCGGCGCGCTGGGGGTCGGTCTCACCGACGGCGACCTCGCACTCCTCGCGGTTGCCGACCGCGACGGTGACATGCTCGAGGGCCTCGCCGACGGCCGTGTTCGCCTCCTCGGGGTGCGGCCAGAACATCGGCCGGTAGTCGAGGTCGAGGACCGTGTGCACCTTGCGACCCCGGGCCTGCCAGGCCGCGAAATGCGCTGTCCTGCTGGGCTCCTGGGAGAGACCTGTCACGGTCGACCAGAAGATGCCCGCGTCGCGGATCGCATCGAGGGGCAGCTCGTCGGCCTCGATCATGAGGTCAGGCGCGATCGGGTAGCGGTAGAAGTAGAGCGGGAAGTCGTCGGGCGGGAAGATCTCGCAGAAGGTGACCGGGGTGGGCGGGCCCTCGACCGCCGAGACGAAGGCGTCGTCCACGCCGAAACCCTGTAGCGCCTGGTGGATGTAGCGCCCGAACGAGTCCTGGCCGGTGCGGGTGACGATCGCAACGTGATGCCCGTGCCGGGCCGCGGCGACTGCGACGTTGGTGGCGCTGCCGCCGAGGAACTTCTCGAAGGTGCGCACGTCCTCGAGTCCGACGCCGTGCTGGAGCGGGTAGATGTCCACCCCGGTGCGTCCCATGGCGACGAGGTCGTATGCCGCTGTGTCGGCCATCGTGGTCACGCCCCGACCGCGACAGAGAGCAGATGGTCGATGCAGGCGCGGACGTCCGCGACCGGGTCGACACCGGTCTCGGCGGGACTGCCCGTCAGGATCGTGTCCTGCTCGAGGACGTACCAGCCCTGGTAGCCGGCGCTCTCGAGTGAACGCACGATCGTCGCGATGTCGACGTCGCCGTGTCCGAGAGGCACGTACATCCCGGCGGAGACGGCATCGGTGTAGGTCGTCTCGTGGGCCTGCACTGCCCGGGCCAGCTCGAGCCTGACGTCCTTGAGGTGGACGTGTGCGATCCGGTCCGGGTGCGCCGCCGCCAGTGCCACCGGGTCTCCCCCGCCGATGAGCAGGTGCCCGGTGTCGAGACAGAGGCCGATACGGCTGCCGGCGAGGACTCGCTGCGCCTCGTGGCCGCTCTCGACCATCGTCCCGACGTGCGGGTGCAGGGTCGCGGTCAGGCCCTTCCCGGCGGCCGCCGCGTCGATCCGGTCGAGGTTGTCGAGCAGGGTGGCCCAACCGTCGTCGTCGAGGACAGGTCGCTCGTCGTAGCCCTCGGCGCCGGTCGCGGCGGCGATGACGACGGTGCTCGCCTGGGCCGCGACGAGACCCCTCATGGCTGACTCGACCTCTGGCAGCGGGTCGTGGTCGGGGTCGTGCAGCACCACAGGTACGAACTGGCCGACGGCCCGCAGGTCCTGGTCGGCCAGCGCCTGCGCCTTGTCTGCCGGGGCGTCCGGCAAGAAGCCGTCGGGCCCGAACTCGGTTGCGGCCAGGCCAAGCTCGCGCATCTGGCGCAGGACCGCGTCCGGGGCGAGCTGGTATCCCCAGCCGGGGACCTCGCACACGCCCCACGAGATGGGCGCGCCGGCGATGCGTGCGGCGACAGGGTCGGTCACGGTCATGCTCCTTTGATCTCGGTCAGGTCGACCGGGCGGCGCTCGGCGCGGGAGCGCTCGCAGGCCTCGGCGACGCGGAAGGCCTGGAGGGCGTCGTCGACGGTGCACGGGCTCGGCGTGCGCCCGGCTGCGACCTCGAGGAATGCGCTCAGCTCGGCGCGGTAGGCAGGCAGGAACCGCTCCATGAAGGACCACTTCTGCGGACCCTTGGGGAAGTCGACGCCGGTCTCGGCGGACCGGAAGGCGAGGGAGTCGTCGAGGCCGACCGCGACCGCGCCCTGCTCGCCGTGGATCTCCAGGCGGACGTCGTGGCCGCCGCCGTTGTAGCGGGTGGACGAGACGAGCACGAGCGTGTCGTCATCGAGGGTGAGGATCGCGGCGGCCGAGTCGACGTCGCCGGCCTCCCGGAAGAAGGCGGCTCCCTTGTTCGCGCCGGTCGCGTAGACGCTGGCGACCTCGCGTCCGGTCACGTAACGGATGATGTCGAAGTCGTGGACGTTGCAGTCCCGGAAGATCCCACCGCTCGTCGGGATGTAGGAGGCGTGTGGTGGGGACTGGTCGTGCGTAGCTGCCCGGATCGAGTGGATGAAACCGAGCTCACCGGACTCGATGGCAGCCTTGGCATTGCGGTAGCCGATGTCGAAGCGGCGCTGGAACCCGATATGAACCGGGACCTCGGAGCCCGCGGCGAGGTGGGCCAGCTCGATCGTCTCCCCCAGGGTCGCGGCCACCGGCTTCTCGCAGAAGGTCGGCACACCGGCGGCAAGTCCTTGGCGAAGAAGCGGCGCGTGCCCGGGTGTGGCGGTGGCGATGACGAGGGCGTCGACACCGGAGGCGAGCAGCGCGTCGACGCCGGGCTGGACCTCGAGACCCTTGTCGGCCGCCACCTGTTGTGCCAACCTGGCGTCCTGGTCGGTCACGACGACCTGGCTGACCCCGGGCAGGCCCGAGAGGGTGTCTGCGTGGAAGGCGCCGATGCGGCCCACGCCGGCAAGTCCGATTCGCATGGCGACCAGCGTTGCGGACAGCAACCCAGGTGTCAAGCCTTTGTTAGGACATTCGGACGTATTGTTATCTGAACGTCGCTCCCCTACGCTTCGCTCATGGTGGAGCGAGTCGAGGTCCACATCGATCGTGGCTCGCCGATGCCGCTCTACCACCAGCTCGCCGAGCAGCTGGCCACGGCCATCACGGACGGTACGCTCCAGCCCGGCGACCCCTTCGAGAACGAGATGGCCCTGACCGAGCGCCTGGGCCTGTCCCGACCGACGATCCGACGCGCCATCCAGGAGCTGGTGGGCCAGGGACTGCTCGTGCGCCGTCGCGGGCTCGGCACCCGGGTGGCCAACAGTCGCGTGCATCGCAAGGCCGAGCTGACCAGCCTGTACGACGACCTGCGCCTCGTCGGCCGGGAGCCGCACACGAAGGTCCTCTCGTTCAGCGTCGACGTCGACGAGAAGGCCGCCGCAGCGCTCGACCTCCCGCTCGACGAGAAGATCCTCAACTTCGTGCGCCTCCGGTATGCCGGCGACGATCCGCTCGCGGTCATGCACAACTGGCTGCCGCCCAGGTTCGCCGACATCACCGAGGACGAGCTGTGCTCTCGGGGCCTCTACAGCCTGCTCCGTGACCGTGGGATCCGGCCGGTCGTGGCCCGCCAGACCATCGGGGCGCGGCCTCCGACCGCCACCGAGCGACGCCATCTGGGCCTCAAGCCCTCTCAGCCCGTACTGACGATGACCCGGTGCGCCTTCGACGCCGCCGGCAACCCCGTCGAGTACGGCGACCACTCGTACCGCGCCGACGGCTACTCGATCGAGGTCATGCTCGACGAACGCTGAGCGGTCCCCGCCGCGCCGAGCCACCACGACAACCCACACCAACAGCAGTTCTCGTGGTCAAGACGGGCCGGGTGTGAAGGCCGGTTGTTGTTGACCCTCGTTCTGTCGCTCTCAAGGCCCCTCGCCGCAGGTGCGCACCGGCTTGGCCCCTGACCTCCGCCGCCGCTTCCCGTAGCTCGTCCGGACTGATGCGGTCCTTGCGCACGAGAGAGTCACCGAGTGCGACGAGGTCGACCAACGACAGCTGCCGCAAGTCGGTGAAGGTCTGGGCAGGCGCGGTGAGCCGGACACCGCGGAACTGCTCCACCTTGGTGTGCGGTCGGGCCCGGTGTCCGACGATCCCATCCTTGCGGCTCGGGAGCCCAGCACTGGTGACATGGATATCAGGCTCGTCGGGGACAGCGCCGCCCCAGATCTCGGCCGCGGTGTGGTGTGGCGGTGTGGTGTGACAGCGCGCTCTGCTTCGGCGTCACGAGCAGGGCCGCACGTCCCCGGGTCAGCGTGTCCAACTCCACCGCCGAGTCGACCCACACCCCGCGAAAGATCTGGGTGTAGCGCGGAGGACGCAGCTGCCACGTCAATCGCACTTCTCGAGGCCCCTCGGTCGGGAAGTGGTGCCCGCTCGACCGGGCCGTGCTGCCCGCTCGACAGGTCAGTGGCCCCCGGACCCGGAGGACTCGCCACCCGAGCCGGAACGACGCAGGGTGCGGGCGCGGCTGCGCACGAGCGAGCGAGGCATGACCCGCAGCAGTCCGACGACGGCCTTGTACTGCGGCCCGGGCACCGAGAGAACCCGGCCCTTCTCGACATCGGCCAGCGCGTCCGCGACCACGCGCCTGGCCTCGAGCCACATGAACCCCGGCGTAGAGTCCCTGCGGATGCCGGACCGCTGATGGAACTCGGTGTGGGTGAAGCCCGGGCAGAGCGCCGTCGCCGTCACGCCGGTACCGGCGAGCTCGGTCGCGAGGCCTTCGGTGAACGTCGTCACCCAGGCCTTCGCGGCCGAGTACGTCCCGGACGTGAGGAAACCCGCGACGGACGAGACGTTGACGATACGGCCCCTCCCCCGCGTCGACATCGCCCTCGCCGCCGCATGGGAAAGCACGAGGACGGCCAGGACGAGGACGTCGAGATGGCGCTCCTCGTCGGCGACGTCGTTCTGCAGGAACTGCCCCTTGAGGGCGAACCCGGCGTTGTTGACGAGCACGTCGACCGGCCGGTCCGGGTCGGCCAGCCGGTCGGCCACCCGCTGTAGCTGCGTCCGCTGGGCCAGGTCGGCCGGGAGCGTCTCGGCGTGAGCGGCATACGTGCTGTTCAGCTCGTCGGCCACCCGCTCGAGGCGGGCGGTGTCGCGGGCGACGATGACGAGGTCGTGCCCGCCGGCAGCGAGCTGGCGCGCGAACTCGAGGCCGATGCCGGAGGTCGCGCCGGTGACGAGGGCGATGGGTTTGGGCTGTGCCATGCCGCCACCCTAAGCGGACCACCCCACGAATAGGGTTGGGGGTCATGCGCATCGCCACGTGGAACGTCAACTCCATCCGCTCCAGGATCGATCGGGTCGAGGCGTTCCTCACGCGGGTGGACATCGATGTCCTCGCGATCCAGGAGACGAAGGCGCGGGACGACCAGTTCCCGTTCGAGCGGTTCACGCGGCTCGGCTACGAGGTCGTGCAGCACGGCCTCAACCAGTGGAACGGTGTCGCCATCGCCTCGCGCGTGGGCCTGCAGGACGTGTGCCTCGGCTTCGACGGGATGCCGGGCTGGGGCGACCCCAGCGCGCCGGAGGCCCGCGCGATCGGGGCGGTGTGCGCCGGAGTGCACGTCTGGTCGCTCTACGTCCCCAACGGCCGGACGCTCGAGGACCCGCACATGGGCTACAAGCTCGAGTGGCTCGCGGCCCTCGCCGCCGCCGGGCGAGCCTGGCTGGCGGCCGATCCCACGGCGCAGATCGCTCTGCTCGGCGACTGGAACGTCGCACCCTTCGACGAGGACGTCTGGAGCGTCGAGTACTACGAGGGCAAGACCCATACGTCGCCAGGAGAACGGGCCGCCTACCAGGCGGTCGTCGACGCCGGGTTCGCCGACGTCGTCAGGCCGTTCCACCCGGGGCCGGGGACCTATACGTACTGGGACTACACGAGGCTCGCGTTCCCGAAGCGGCGCGGCATGCGGATCGACTTCGCGCTCTGCTCACCGACGCTCGCTGCACGGGTGACCGGTGCCGTCATCGACCGCGAGGAGCGCAAGGGCAAGGGTGCCTCCGACCACGCGCCGGTCGTCATCGAGGTGCGGTGACCCACGGCGTGGACTGAGTGCCGCAGCAAGGCCGCAGTCAGCCTGGACGGTAGATGTCAGCGCGATGATCGATGACCACGATCGTGACGACATCACTCACGCGATAGGGGGTCCGGAAGTCGCCCCGGCGGGCACTGTAGATCCCGTCCATCTCGAGACGAAGGGGCTTGCCGACACGCCGCGGGTTGTGCGCGAGCGGCCCATATGCGAACTCGACGACGGCAGAGGGGACCTTCTCCGGGAGTCGCTGGAGTGCGCGCTTCGCTCGTGGCGTCCATGCGATCTCCATCGGTCACCCAGACAAGAGCCCGAGTGCTTGATCCTTGGTCAGTACCTCGGCCTCACCGCGACGGCTCTCAGCGAGGCTCACACGGATCTGTGCGATGAGCTCGGGGCGACCCATGACGTCCAGGGTCTCCTCGAGCGAGGCCAGATCGTCGATCGACACCACCACCGCAGCCGGGCGGACGTGCTTGGTGATGACGACCCGATCGTGCTCCCGCTCGACCTGGTCGACGACCTCCGAGAGCCTGTTCTTCACATCCTTCAGTGCCAGGGGCCCGGTGATCGACATGGCCACAGGTGTAGCCACCTGCCAGCCGAAGGACGTCCAGCAAACGTCCAGACTGTGCACCTACCGTCGAAGGGATGGCTCACAGGAACGCGATGCACCGGACCATCACGCTGCTCACCGCCTTCGCCGGGGTGGCGGTTCTGCTCGGCGTCCTCGCTGCCGGCGTCGCCGCCCCGCCGGTCGCCGCACTCGGGAGGCTCGCGCAAGCCGGAGACGACGCGTTCAACTCGCTACCGAGCTCGTTCACGGTCAACCCGCTCGCCCAGGGGTCACGGATTCTCGCCGCCGACGGCTCACTCATCGCGACCCCGCAGGACCAGTACCGCATCGTGGTCCCGTTGAGCAAGGTCGCACCGATCATGCGCGAGGCCCAGGTCGCCATCGAGGACAGCCGCTTCTACGAGCACGGCCCCATCGACCCGGAGGGAATCGGACGCGCCATCATCGAGAACCTCCGGACCGGGACCGCGAGCCAGGGCGCCTCGACGCTCACCCAGCAGTTCGTCAAGATGAGCCTGCAGGCGCAGGCCCTCGCGGCCGGCAACGACCAGGCCGCCGAGGCCGCCACCGCCAAGACCTTGGTGCGCAAGCTGGTCGAGCTGCGGTACGCGATCGGGCTCGAGCACACCTGGACGAAGGACCAGATCCTGCAGGGCTACCTCAACATCGCCTACTACGGTGACGGTGCCTACGGGGTCGAAGCCGCGGCCCGGCACTACTTCGATGTCCCCGCGAGCCGGCTCACGCTGACCCAGGCGGCGACCCTCGCCGGGCTGGTCCAGAGCCCGAGCACGACCGACCCGGTGCACCACGCGAAGGCCGCCCAGACCCGTCGCGACGTCGTCCTCGACCGGATGCACGAGCTCGGGATCATCAGCGACTCCGCGTGGACGAAGGCCAAGAAGCACCCCCTCAAGAAGGACCTGCACGTCACCGAGCCGCCGAGCACCTGCGCTGCCTCACCGGAGCCGTACTTCTGCCAGTTCGTCATCGCCTGGCTGCTACAGCAACCCGCGCTGGGCAAGACCGCCCAGGCTCGCCATGACCTGCTCTACCGCGGGGGGCTGACGATCCACACCACCCTCGACCCGAAGATCCAGCAGACCGTCGACGAGTCGATCCGCGAGGTCGCCCCGGAGAAGAACCACATCGGCGTCTCGGCCGCGGCCTACGTCACCGAGCCCGGCACCGGCAAGGTCCTCGCCTTCGGCCAGAACACCCAGTTCGGCCTGACCCCGAAGCAGGGTGTCACCGCGATCAACTACTCCGTCGACAAGACCTACGGCGGGTCCGGCGGCTTCCAGTTCGGCTCCACCGCAAAGGCATTCGCGCTCGTCACTGCCATGAATCAGGGGCTCGGGCTGGACGCGACCGTCGACGCACCGCACGCGGACGCCCACCACTACGCGACGTTCACACCCGAACAGTTCCCCCAGCCGTGCGGGCTCTACCAGCCCTGGCACGTCTACAACGACACCCCCGGCGGCGGACACATGTCCCTGATGCGGGCGACGGCGATGTCGACGAACACCGCCTTCGTGGCTCTGGCCGAGCGGCTCGGGGTGTGCCACATCCGCGACACGATGCTCGCCTTCGGCATGCACGACGCCGACGGGTCGCCGATCGGCAAGTACCCGCCGCAGGTCATCCTCGGCGCCCAGACGATCTCGCCGCAGACGCTCGCCAACGCCTATGCCGGTATCGCCGCGGATGGCGTGCTCTGCCAGACCTACCCGGTCACCGAGGTACTGCGCGGCGGCAAGCCCATCTGGCAGCCGAAGCCGTCGTGCAAGCGGGTCGAGCCGTCCGGACCGGTCAAGCAGGCGACGAGATACCTCATGTACAACATGACCAACGGCTCGGGCATCCGCAACCAGCTCGACGGCCGCCAGTCCGCGGGGAAGACCGGGACCGCCGACGGCAACTCCCAGTCGTGGTTCGTCGGCTACACCCCACAGCTCGCGACCGCGGTCTGGGTCGGCAACCCGACCGACCCGACCCGCCGGATGTTCAACGTCTCCATGGCCGGCAAGTACTGCGCGTCGATGACCGGCGCCTGCTACGCCGCCCCGATCTGGAAGCGGATCATGAGCCGGACCCTCGACGGCGAGCCGGTCCTACCCATGCCGTAGGCCACCCGCGCGCTCCCCTCGAACGGTCCGTCGATGGCGGACGGAGCCACCCGCGAGACGGCAGCGCGCCGGCTCCCCCCACGCCCCTCGCGCGGGTCAGACGAGGGTCAGACGTCGGCAGTCTGTCCGAGCAGGCGGGTGAGCCAAGTGCCTGATCTTGACGGGCCGCAGTTGACGGCTGTCGGGTGGACCACTAAAAAGGCACCAAGGTCTCTTCTCGCAGAGAGCGGGGCGGTCATGCACGGTAG